>NZ_JBGDVI010000015.1:0-108052 GCF_046551895.1 Salmonella sp. SAL03688 | reverse complement strand
CGCAAGATGTTTTAACAAATCAAAAGGGGTTTTAATAACTGACTTAAAGCTGAAAGCTTTCCGGAACCCCCAGCCTAGCTGGGGGTTTTCCATAGACAAGAAAAAGGGCCGGATATCCGGCCCTCGCACAGTAATAACATTACTCGTCAGCGTCATCCGCAACGTCGTCATCGCTTTCCGCTTCCGGGGCGATATCCTCATCCCCTTCCGCCACGCTACCGTCGATAGCGTCGAGTTCTTCGTCATCTACCGGTTCAGCAACGCGTTGCAGACCCACCACGTTTTCATCTTCCGCCGTGCGGATAAGGATAACGCCCTGGGTATTACGTCCCACTACGCTGATCTCGGACACACGGGTACGCACCAGAGTACCGGCATCCGTGATCATCATGATCTGGTCGCAATCGTCTACCTGTACCGCACCGACAACGGAACCGTTGCGCTCGGTCACTTTGATAGAGATAACGCCCTGCGTCGCACGAGACTTGGTCGGGTACTCGTCCGCTGCGGTACGCTTCCCGTAGCCGTTTTGCGTTACGGTCAGAATAGCGCCTTCGCCGCGTGGGATGATCAGAGAGACGACTTTATCGTCTCCCGCCAGCTTAATACCGCGCACACCGGTCGCGGTACGCCCCATCGCACGGACGGCGTCTTCTTTGAAGCGCACCACTTTACCCGCGGCCGAGAACAGCATGACTTCGTCAGAACCAGAAGTCAGGTCAACGCCAATCAGCTCGTCGCCGTCGTTGAGGTTCACCGCGATAATACCGGCGGAACGCGGACGGCTGAATTCGGTCAGCGCCGTTTTCTTCACGGTACCGCTGGCGGTCGCCATAAAGACGTTGACGCCTTCTTCGTACTCACGAACCGGCAGAATCGCGGTGATACGTTCGTTGGCTTCCAGCGGCAGCAGGTTGACGATCGGACGACCGCGCGCGCCACGACTGGCTTCCGGCAACTGATAGACCTTCATCCAGTACAGACGGCCCCGGCTGGAGAAGCAGAGGATGGTGTCATGGGTGTTGGCCACCAGCAGGCGGTCGATAAAGTCTTCTTCTTTAATACGCGCGGCAGATTTACCTTTCCCACCACGACGTTGCGCTTCGTAATCCGTCAGCGGTTGATATTTGACGTAACCCTGGTGAGACAGCGTCACGACAACATCTTCCTGGCTAATCAGATCTTCGATATTAATATCGGCGCTGTTGGCGGTGATTTCGGTACGACGCTCATCGCCGAACTGATCGCGAATTAACTCCATCTCTTCGCGGATCACTTCCATCAGGCGATCGGCGCTGCCCAGAATGTGCAGCAGTTCAGCAATCTGCTCCAGCAACTCTTTGTATTCGTCGAGCAGTTTTTCATGCTCCAGACCGGTCAGTTTCTGCAAACGCAGATCCAGAATCGCCTGCGCCTGCTGCTCAGTCAGGTAATACTGACCGTCACGCACGCCAAATTCTGGCTCCAGCCATTCCGGACGCGCAGCGTCATCACCGGCGCGCTCCAGCATCGCAGCAACGTTGCCCAGATCCCACGGACGCGAAATCAGCGCCGCTTTTGCTTCTGCCGGCGTTGGCGCGCGGCGAATCAGTTCGATAATCGGGTCGATATTCGCCAGCGCAATCGCCAGAGCTTCAAGGATATGCGCGCGGTCACGGGCTTTACGCAGTTCAAAAATAGTACGACGCGTCACCACTTCACGGCGGTGGCGCACGAACGCTGAAATGATGTCTTTCAGGTTCATGATCTTCGGCTGGCCGTGATGCAGCGCCACCATGTTAATACCGAAGGAAACCTGTAGCTGGGTCTGGGAGTAGAGATTATTAAGCACCACCTCGCCCACCGCATCGCGTTTCACTTCAATCACGATGCGCATCCCGTCTTTGTCGGATTCGTCACGCAGCGCGCTGATGCCTTCCACGCGTTTATCTTTCACCAGCTCGGCGATTTTCTCGATCAGGCGCGCTTTGTTCACCTGATAGGGAATTTCATGGACGATGATGGTTTCACGGCCCGTTTTCGCGTCAGCTTCAACTTCCGCGCGGGCGCGAATGTACACTTTGCCACGACCGGTACGGTAGGCTTCTTCGATACCACGACGACCGTTGATGATCGCGGCGGTCGGGAAGTCCGGACCCGGAATATGTTCCATCAGCCCTTCAATGCTGATGTCTTCGTTGTCGATATACGCCAGGCAGCCGTTAATCACTTCCGTCAGGTTGTGCGGCGGGATATTCGTCGCCATACCAACTGCGATACCGGAAGAACCGTTCACCAGCAGATTCGGAATTTTGGTCGGCATGACGTCCGGAATTTTTTCCGTACCGTCATAGTTATCCACGAAGTCCACCGTCTCTTTTTCGAGATCGGCCATCAGTTCGTGGGCGATTTTCGCCAGACGGATCTCCGTATAACGCATTGCCGCCGCGGAGTCGCCGTCAATAGAACCGAAGTTACCCTGACCATCCACCAGCATGTAACGCAGCGAGAATGGCTGCGCCATACGAACGATGGTGTCATACACTGCGGAATCGCCGTGGGGATGGTATTTACCGATTACGTCACCAACGACACGGGCAGATTTTTTATAGGCTTTGTTCCAGTCATTGCCCAATACGTTCATGGCGTAAAGTACGCGACGGTGTACCGGCTTCAGGCCATCTCGGACATCCGGCAGCGCACGGCCAACAATGACCGACATCGCATAATCCAGATAGGAGCTCTTCAGCTCTTCCTCAATGTTGACCGGTGTAATTTCTCTCGCAAGGTCGCTCATCTAACCGCTATCCCTCTACTGTATCCCGGATTCAAAGGTCGCAAATTATAACACATTCGCCCACGTACTGGTAAACGGAATGCAGCCAGACAATGCTTTATTCGGGTGCCGCATGCTCTCTTCATTTATAAGCGTGGTCTCGGCGTTTATTGGCGATCGGCTTCAGAGGCGACACAGGGGAGATCGGGGCCTGGCCAGGAAGAGGTTAGAAAATCAATACCTCCCGTGTATACCCGTCATACTTCAAGTTTCATGTGCGTTGGCTGCGAGTTACTCGGCCCATCCCTGGGCCTCGCCCCGTCGCGGTTAGCGCAAGCGCTGTTCAAGACGGTTAACCATTTTATCCTGCAACTCGAATTATTTAGGGGATATGCCGGGAGGCATAAACCATAATCAGTATCACCAGATGCTATTTAATCACATAGGCCAGATATTCTTTCACTACCTCATCGTTTAATTCCTGACCCAATCCGGGCTGTTCCGGCGCGACATAATAGCCATTTTCCGGTTGATAATCGTGGGTACAAAGTTCCCGAATAGATGCTTTCATCGCATTGGTATGATGCTCATGAATAATAAAGTTGGGAATTGCTGTTTCCATATGCAGCGCGGCTACCGTGGAAACAGGACCGCCGCAAACATGCACCTGTACAGTGGTGTCATAAATATTAGCATAGTCACAGATTTTCTTTCCTTCGGTAATTCCGCCGCAGAGACACAAATCAGGTTGCGCTACGGCAATAGACTGCTTCTCCAGTAATTCCCTGTATCCCCATCTTGTGTAGGAACGCTCGCCAGTGGCGATTGGAATCGTTGTTGAACGGGAAACTTTCTGCATATTATCAGAATTTAATGGATGAATCGGTTCTTCATAAAGAAAGATACGATACTTTTCTATCGCCTTCGCAAATTGAATAGCTGAGTTTGTACCGAGAAGATAATGGATTTCCACGATAATATCAGCATCATCCCCCATTGCTTCACGCATAGCGGCAATTCGCGCTTCCCCCATTTTTAATTGATCGGCCAGTAACAATCCTGAATAGTTACGATTTTTATTCTGAAAAACACAGTCATCGCCATTACGATCGATTTCGAGTGGATCCACTTTAATCGCATCATATCCATCGTCAAGAGCCGCACGCGCCGCCTCAGCATATTCATCAGGTGTCACTAATATCTGGCGTTTATCCCCCCAACCAAATTGTAACTGACTAGCATAGGTTCTTAATTTTTCATTAGTTTTCCCGCCAAGGAGCTGATAAACAGGTACACCTAAATATTTACCTTTGATATCCCAAAGAGCAATATCAATAGCGCTCATTCCGGCATAAAAAACGTTCCCGCCTCCCATTCCCCAAAAAGTCTTTCTGAAAAAGAACTCCCAAATTTTTTCGATATTTAATGGATCTTCACCCACAATCAATGGCGCCAGATCTCTGATGATCCCTACGCCAGCTTTAGCGCCTGCGCCATAGGCCAGTCCTACTTCGCCAATACCACTTAATCCTGAGTCGGTATTCACCCGAATTAGTACTGGATTATAGGAGGACATCGTTTGATCTCTTTTTTTTAATTCACAGTCAAAAACTTCAATAGACGTAATTTTCATAATTTCTCCATTTATCAGGTTCGTGATACAATATTTGTTTGTTGGCTTTTTTCTTTTTTCACATCAATTTTCATTAACGCCAGAACGGCTACCGCAGCGAAGCAAAGTATTGCCTCTACAATAAATATTCCTGTCGCACCATAATGAGTAGAAACGAATCCCAGTGACTTATTAATCAGGAATCCGCCAAGACTTGAACATGAGTTAATAAACGCAATGCTGATAGCCAACCCTGACGGCGACAATAATGCAGAAGGCAGCGCCCAGTAAGGTCCGTAATAGCTGAGGATCCCAACACCATAGAACGTTAGCCCCAGCATTCTCAGCGACATTGAGGGGACAAGAGCAATCATCAGAAAACCACAGCCTGCCAGAAACATGGGTAATGCAGCATGCCATTTTCGTTCATTCTTTTTATCGGAATGCCAGCCCCACCAGGGCATGCTGAACATAGCGAAAATAAACGGAATACTCATGATTAAGCCAACGTCAGTATCCGTAAAATCAGCTGAAAATCCCTTCACCAACCCCGGCAACCAGTAGTTTGCCGCCAGAGCAGCCGCCTGAATCAACATGTAGGCGAAAGAAAGCTGAAGCAAAACTGGATTTTTGATTACGGAAAGAAAGGATGAGTTGGTATTTTTATTTAATGCAGCTGCGGTTTCATTGTCAGTGCGTAATTTATTAACTAAGGCCGATATCTGCTGTGGCGTAAGCCATTTAGCCTTTTCTGGACTGTCAGGCAGTAAATAAAATGTCAGGATGCCAAGGAATACGGTAGGGATACCTTCAATAGCAAAAAGCCAGCGCCAGCCTTCATAATCCGGGGTATTCAAATGCTCGATGATCCAACCAGACATCGGCGAAGCCAATACCGATGCAACAGCAATAGATAACATGAAGAAACTATTGACTTTTCCGCGTTCACGAGCCGGGAACCAGCATGCAAGATAATAAACCATGCCCGGGAAAAAGCCAGCTTCAAATACCCCCAAAAAAATGCGAGCCAGCAAAATATGTTGAGTATCTTTAGCAAAAAAAATCAGCCCTGTTACCGCTCCCCAGCCGATAATAATGGAACTAATCCATTTTCTTGCACCAAGCTTTTGCAAGCCAATGCTACTCGGAATTTGAAAGATTAAATATGATATGAAGAATATAGAAGAAATATTAGCGAAATCCTCAGGCGTAATACCGAGAGATTCATTCATGCGTAATGCAGCAAGCCCAATATTGACACGATCCATATAGTTAAAAAAGTAAAGAATAAAGGCCAAAGGAATGATTTTCCTTTTTACAATACGAATTGCATCGTATAAATTTTCTTGTGGACTACTCATTTTGCATCACCTTTTATGATTCAATGAATAAGGGTATTGACCGGAATCGATGTTACGTAAAAAACAATACAATTCAAAAGCTAATGTGTCATATCTGATATATCAGCAAGCAAACTTAATGAAATATACAATAACAACAATAAAGTATGTAAATTTTCTTATATCTGATATATTAGATCCGTTAATTTTGAATAAATTAATTACAATGGAGCCGGGTTTAACCATGGAGGAGAAGAAAATGAAAAATAGATTAAAGCGTGACTTTAGTCACATATCAATTGAAATACCCAAATCCATCACCCAGGTGATTAAAGAGAAAATAAGGGAGATGATTATCCATGGCGATTTCGATCTTGGGCAAGCGATCAGTGAAAATGAACTATCAAATATTCTGATGGTAAGTAAAACACCAATTCGTGAAGCTTTTATTTGGCTGAGCTATAATGAAAACCTGGTCAACATCATTCCCCGCAGTGGGACATTTGTTTTTTCTGTCACCGACGAGGATATCAATGATCTCATCAAAATGAGGGTTATCCTTGAACAGGGCGCAATTCGTGAAGCGATGGAGAAAAATGCTAACAATGTCATAGTCGAATTAAGCAATATTTTATCGAAGTCAGCAAAAATTAATGCAGAGCGAGATACGCAAGCTTACCTCAAACTGGATCATGATTTTCATTATGTTTTTGTGAAATATGCCGATAATAAATACATTTCACAAGCACACCTGTTGATCTCTGCACGTTTATTGGCAATTCGCTACAGACTGGATTTTACCGCTGAATATATCACCAGCTCTAACCGTGGACATGCCACTATTTTGGATATGTTAAAAAACAACAACGTCGAGGGCGTCTGTAATTTTATCACGCACCACATCGGTAGCGGTTTTACAGAACGCGCAAGAAAACTTCTTGCGCTGAAAGCGTAATAAAGACGGCAGTAGATATAACGCAGCGACTTTGCACCTGCTATACTGCCCCGATAGATCAATAGCGGAATCTCATGTACTCATGAACACTGAAAAACCGTCGGTAGCTCACAACGTTGACCATAATGAAATCGCCAAATTCGAAGCCGTCGCGTCGCGCTGGTGGGATCTGGAGGGCGAATTCAAGCCATTGCATCGCATCAACCCTCTACGCCTTGGCTACATTACTGAGCGCTCAGGCGGCCTGTTTGGTAAAAAGGTACTCGACGTCGGCTGCGGCGGCGGCATTCTGGCGGAAAGTATGGCACGCGAAGGCGCAACCGTCACCGGGCTGGATATGGGCTTTGAGCCTTTGCAGGTCGCCAAACTGCATGCGCTGGAAAGCGGCATCGAGGTAGAGTACGTGCAGGAGACGGTTGAGGAACATGCGGCAAAACACGCCCAGCAATACGACGTCGTCACCTGTATGGAAATGCTGGAGCACGTTCCCGATCCGCAATCGGTCGTCCACGCCTGCGCCCAACTGGTTAAACCCGGCGGCGAGGTGTTCTTCTCAACGTTGAACCGCAATGGAAAATCCTGGCTGATGGCGGTCGTCGGCGCTGAGTATATTCTGCGCATGGTGCCAAAAGGCACGCACGACGTGAAGAAATTCATTAAGCCTGCTGAACTGTTAAGCTGGGTAGATGAAACCGTCCTGAAAGAGCAACATATCACCGGGCTGCACTACAACCCGATAACCAATACTTTCAAACTCGGTCCCGGAGTAGACGTTAACTACATGTTGCATACCCGCGCTAAAAAAGCCTGACATCAAAGAATTTTCCTATAAGGGTTGCGTTAGATCATCGGGCGCAACCTTTCCCTTCGATGAAGAAATCAGCATTCGATCAACTTTTGATTTTTTTTTATGAATTGTTGACATCCTCTCCAGGCCTTATCAGACGCGCATTTAGCGATTCTTACGCTTTTGCAACCGCAATTTAACGCCAAAATCAACTCTTGTACTCAAAAGAATCCCTACTAGAATACTCACCATATAGCGTTTCACTTATCGATTACCCCCTATATATAGTATTTATCCACAGAGTTAGTCACAACGTGGCGTTGTGGATAAGCGGGGGGATATTTTTCTTTCACGGACAGGTAAACAGGTAGAAAACCACATGAATCAGAGTCTGCTGGTGACAAAGCGTGACGGCCGTACTGAGCGCATCAATCTCGACAAAATTCATCGCGTGCTTGATTGGGCGGCAGAAGGACTGAATAACGTATCGGTTTCTCAGGTCGAGCTACGCTCGCATATTCAGTTTTATGATGGGATTAAGACCTCCGATATCCATGAAACTATCATTAAGGCCGCCGCAGACCTGATCTCTCGCGATGCGCCGGATTATCAATACCTGGCTGCGCGTCTGGCGATTTTCCACCTGCGTAAGAAAGCCTTCGGCCAGTTTGAGCCGCCCGCACTTTACCACCATGTGGTAAAAATGGTTGAGCTTGGCAAATACGACAATCATCTGCTGGAAGACTACACGGAAGAAGAGTTCAAGCAGATGGATTCGTTTATCGTTCACGATCGCGATATGACCTTCTCCTACGCTGCCGTTAAGCAGCTGGAAGGGAAATATCTGGTGCAAAACCGCGTGACCGGCGAAATCTATGAAAGCGCACAGTTCCTCTACATTCTGGTAGCGGCCTGCCTGTTCTCGAACTACCCGCGTGAAACGCGTCTTGACTATGTAAAACGTTTTTACGATGCGGTCTCTACGTTCAAAATCTCGCTGCCGACGCCCATCATGTCCGGTGTGCGTACCCCAACCCGTCAGTTCAGCTCCTGCGTACTGATCGAGTGTGGCGACAGTCTGGATTCCATCAACGCCACCTCCAGCGCTATCGTGAAATACGTTTCTCAGCGCGCCGGTATCGGCATCAACGCTGGCCGCATTCGTGCGCTGGGCAGCCCGATTCGCGGCGGCGAGGCCTTCCACACCGGCTGCATCCCGTTCTACAAGCACTTCCAGACGGCGGTGAAATCCTGTTCGCAGGGCGGCGTGCGCGGCGGCGCGGCGACACTGTTCTACCCGATGTGGCACCTGGAAGTGGAAAGCCTGCTGGTACTGAAAAACAACCGTGGCGTGGAAGGTAACCGCGTACGTCACATGGACTACGGCGTACAGATCAACAAACTGATGTATACCCGCCTGCTGAAGGGCGGCGACATTACGCTGTTCAGTCCGTCCGATGTACCCGGGCTATACGATGCGTTCTTCGCCGACCAGGACGAATTCGAACGCCTGTACGTGAAATATGAAAACGACGACAGCATCCGCAAACAGCGTGTGAAAGCGGTCGAACTGTTCTCGCTGATGATGCAGGAACGCGCCTCTACCGGTCGTATCTATATCCAGAACGTTGACCACTGCAATACTCACAGTCCGTTCGATCCGGTTGTCGCCCCGGTACGCCAGTCTAACCTGTGTCTGGAGATTGCCCTGCCGACCAAACCGCTGAACGATGTCAACGATGAAAACGGCGAAATTGCGTTGTGTACGTTGTCTGCATTCAACCTGGGCGCCATTAAAACTCTGGACGAGCTGGAAGAACTGGCTATTCTGGCAGTACGCGCTTTGGATGCTCTGCTCGATTATCAGGATTACCCGATTCCGGCTGCCAAACGCGGCGCAATGGGCCGTCGTACGCTGGGCATTGGCGTGATTAACTTCGCCTACTGGCTGGCGAAAAACGGTAAACGTTATTCCGACGGCAGCGCCAATAATCTGACGCATAAAACCTTTGAAGCCATTCAGTACTATCTGCTTAAAGCGTCCAACGAACTGGCGAAAGAGCAAGGCGCCTGCCCATGGTTCAACGAAACCACCTATGCAAAAGGCATTTTGCCGATCGACACCTACAAAAAAGATCTGGATGCGATCGTCAACGAACCGCTGCACTACGACTGGGAACAGCTGCGTGAGTCGATCAAAACCCACGGTCTGCGTAACTCCACGCTATCGGCGCTAATGCCGTCGGAAACGTCGTCCCAGATCTCCAACGCCACCAACGGCATTGAGCCGCCGCGCGGCTACGTCAGCATCAAGGCCTCGAAAGACGGTATTTTGCGTCAGGTCGTGCCGGATTATGAGCATCTGAAAGACGCTTACGAACTGTTGTGGGAGATGCCGAACAACGACGGTTATCTGCAACTGGTGGGTATCATGCAGAAGTTTATCGATCAGTCGATTTCCGCCAATACCAACTACGATCCGTCACGTTTCCCGTCAGGAAAAGTGCCGATGCAGCAACTGCTGAAAGATTTGCTCACCGCGTATAAGTTTGGCGTGAAAACTCTGTACTATCAAAATACCCGCGACGGCGCGGAAGATGCGCAGGACGATTTGGCGCCTTCTATTCAGGACGATGGCTGCGAAAGCGGCGCTTGTAAGATCTGATGAATAGTGCCGGGTAGCGCTATGCTTACCCGGCCTACGATTGTACGGTTTGTAGGCCGGATAAGGCGCTTGCGCCGCCATCCGGCGCTCATCCCATAAAGGATTCACTTCAATGGCATACACCACTTTTTCACAGACGAAAAACGATCAGCTCAAGGAACCCATGTTCTTTGGCCAGCCGGTCAACGTTGCACGCTATGACCAGCAGAAATATGACATCTTCGAAAAACTGATCGAAAAACAGCTCTCTTTCTTCTGGCGTCCGGAAGAGGTCGACGTCTCCCGCGATCGTATCGATTATCAGGCGTTGCCGGAGCACGAAAAACATATCTTCATCAGCAACCTCAAATACCAGACGCTGCTGGATTCCATTCAGGGACGTAGCCCGAACGTCGCCCTGCTGCCGCTCATTTCCATCCCGGAGCTGGAGACGTGGGTAGAGACCTGGGCGTTTTCTGAGACGATTCACTCACGATCCTACACCCACATTATTCGTAACATCGTCAACGATCCGGCTGTCGTTTTTGACGATATCGTGACCAATGAGCAAATTCAGAAGCGCGCCGAAGGGATCTCCGCCTACTACGACGAACTTATTGAGATGACCAGTTACTGGCACCTGCTCGGTGAAGGCACCCATACCGTTAATGGCAAAACGGTTGTCGTGAATCTGCGTGAGCTGAAGAAAAAACTGTATCTGTGCCTGATGAGCGTGAACGCGCTGGAAGCCATCCGCTTCTACGTCAGCTTCGCCTGCTCTTTCGCATTTGCCGAGCGTGAACTGATGGAAGGCAACGCCAAAATTATCCGTCTGATCGCCCGTGACGAAGCTCTGCATCTGACCGGCACGCAACATATGCTGAACCTGTTGCGTAGCGGCGTGGACGACCCGGAGATGGCGGAAATCGCCGAAGAGTGTAAACAGGAATGTTATGACCTGTTCGTGCAGGCGGCGCAGCAGGAAAAAGAGTGGGCGGACTATCTGTTCCGCGACGGTTCGATGATCGGCCTGAATAAAGATATCCTGTGCCAATACGTTGAATATATTACTAATATTCGTATGCAGGCGGTGGGGCTGGATCTGCCGTTCCAGACCCGCTCCAACCCAATCCCGTGGATCAATACCTGGTTGGTGTCCGATAACGTTCAGGTCGCGCCACAGGAAGTGGAAGTTAGCTCTTATCTGGTCGGACAAATCGATTCGGAAGTCGATACTGACGATCTGAGTAATTTCCAGCTCTGATGGGACGCGTCACGCTGCGTATCACTGGCACACAACTGCTGTGCCAGGATGAACACCCTTCTCTGCTGGCCGCGCTGGAATCGCATAACGTTGAGGTGGAGTATCAGTGCCGCGAAGGGTATTGCGGCTCCTGTCGTACCCGGCTGGTTGCCGGTCAGGTTGACTGGATTACGGAACCTTTAGCGTTTATCCAGCCGGGAGAGATTTTGCCCTGCTGCTGCAGGGCAAAAGGCGATATCGAAATAGAGATGTAACTCAGTGCAACTCGCTGGTGGAAACCAAAGGCATCGCGCCACGTTTTTTCATCTGCACGGCATACAGTGCGCCAGCGAGTACCACCAGCACCGCACCAGCGACATAAATCATACGATAGCCAACCGACTCAACCATCATTCCCATGATAAAGGCGCCAATCGCCATTCCGGCATCCATCGCGTTAAAGAACAGTGAATTCGCCACGCCGATTTTATGCGGTTCAACCGAGCTGATAATTTGCGTCTGGAAAACCGGCGTGACCGAACCGTAGCCGATACCGATTAGCCCGCCGGAAATAATCATCATGATGCTGCCATTGGTGTAGCCCAGCGCCACCAGACCGATGGTAAAAGCCAACAGGCATGGGTAAACAACATATTTCGGCCCTTTTTTATCACAAATATTCCCGGTGAAGGTACGACATATCATCAGGAAAATAGCGTAGCACAGCAGGAAATTACTGGCCGCCGCCATCAAATCCAGCTCACGAGCATACAGCGCCAGGAAAGCCGACACGCCGGCATAGGAGAAAGTCATAAAAAAGGTGACCAGCGCAAAAGGCAAGGCGGCGCGGTCAAACATCGCGGCAAAACCCAGATTCGGTTTCGAACCATCGGCATGACGAATTACCGGAGGGACCGTCACAATCAGGGAAAGCAAAATCCCTAACACCGCTACAGCGGAACAAAGCCAGAATGCGGCAGTGAACGCGTTCCAGCGGGCCATATTCAAACCGATCCACGGTCCTACGACCATCGCCAGGCCCATCGCTAAAGAGAAAAAGCTGATGCCCTCTCCACGTCGGGAGGCCGGAATCAACCGCGCTGAAATAGTTCCTTTTACCGTGGTAATAACACCAAACGTAATCCCATGAAGTACGCGGATAAAGAGCAGCGACTCAATGGAATGGCAAACCGGATACAGAGCGGTAATCACCAAAAAAGCCAGAGAAGAGAGCACCAGAATCTTTTTATTCGAATATTTTCCCACCCACTGTCCGGCAAACGGCCGAATAACAATTGCCGCAGCCAGGAAACATGTCACTAACAATCCTGCCTTATCTGCAGAAGCATGCAGGCGGTCAGCGATATAAATGGGTAATAAGGTTAGCAGTACATAAAAAACAAAAAAGATAATAAAACTAACTATGGTTATTGCCCAAAAATCCTTCGTCCATAATTTTTCTTTCATTCTTAACGACCCGTTCAGATGGCGCACGCAGGCAACGCTCAGCTCAACTGAACACCTATCAGGTGCGTCAAAATGTGATGTATTCGATAGAATCGCAGTATAAACAAGTGCACTCTATTAGAAAAATTAATCGTTTTAATTATATTAATTAGGTTTTACTAATGACACTAACCCAAATCCACGCCCTGCTTGCCGTACTGGAGTACGGCGGATTTACCGAGGCCAGCAAACGGCTATACATGACGCAATCCGCCGTCAGCCAGGCCATCTCCGCGCTTGAGGAGGAGCTCGGCGTTGACATATTGATTCGTGA
This sequence comes from Salmonella sp. SAL03688, assembly GCF_046551895.1. Taxonomy (NCBI): domain Bacteria; kingdom Pseudomonadati; phylum Pseudomonadota; class Gammaproteobacteria; order Enterobacterales; family Enterobacteriaceae; genus Salmonella; species Salmonella sp. SAL03688. The sequence goes on along the minus strand of NZ_JBGDVI010000015.1, from coordinate 94,936 downwards.
GCGTCGTAAAGAGATTGAGCTTACCGCCGCCGGTAGCCGCATCGTCAGGCACTTACGCGCGATCCAGCGCGACGTCAACGCGGTAAAAGAGATTGCCGAACAAGAAAAAAAGAACCCGGCCCGTACGCTACGGATTGGCTGTTTTCCCAGCGCCTGCGCCTGCATTTTACCCGGCGTCATTCGCTATTTTGAAAGCCATCATCCAAATGTAAAAATTATCCCTTATGAAGAGAACAGTACGGCTATTATTGATTCGCTGCAGGACGGAAGTATTGATGCCGGTTTCGTTCCTTTCCCGGTCAATGGTATGTATTGCGTCCCCATTTACCGGGATAAATTCACCGTAGTGGTGCCTGAAAATCATCCCCTGGCGACCAACAGTACAGTAACAGTCGAAGAACTGATGGACGAACCACTTATTGTCAGTAAAGGTCGTTATGAATTAAGCATTATGGCGTTGTTTAAAGAAAAGGGGATTGAGCCGATATTTAAATATGAATTTAACCATCCCGATACTGCGCTGAATTTTATTCGCCAGGGATTAGGCATCGCCTTATTGCCAGAATTAACCTTAAAAGCCACGACAGGAAAATTATGCTCCGTGGCGCTGGAACCCACCTTTTATCGACAAATTTCCCTGTTAGCAAAAGAACCGCCGGTAGAAGGAAGTCCGCTATTTTTATTACAAAAATGTATGGAAACACTGACCGATGAGGGTTTGCTATAAAACAATACCGCCTGATGGCATTGCGTTTACCAGACCTACGCTGGCAAACGTTGCGCCAGGCCGGATGAGGCGTTTATGCCCTCATCCGGCGCTTCACTTCGACTATGGCAAACCTTTAGTCATTTTTTTGCAGGAACATGACCGCCTTATCCGGGAAGTCGGTGAACAGCCCGTCGACGCCCGCCTTGTTATACAGGATGTCGTACAACTGATTAACGTCTGTGGCATAGTCCGGCAATTGATCGGCACGCACAGTGTAAGGATGCACTACCATCTTATTCTGATGCGCGTCTTGCACCATTCCAGTCAGTTTGATATTCCCTTTTGTTGAGCCTTCCGCGACCAGCATATGGTAATCCGGACCAATACCGTCCGCATATTCCGCCACCTGCTTCATAGCGCCCGGCTTAAACATCCAGTCGTAGTTGTAATTTACCCAACGACCGTCCGGCTGTTTCTGCTGTGTTTCATTCCAGTCGGTATACGCAATAAGTTGAACCAGATTGAGATCCATCCCCATTTTGGGTTCCAGTTCATTCTTAATACGTTTCAGCTCAGCGACATCAAAACACTGCAAATAGACATTGTCCTGCTTGCCGGTGTAACCATATTTCTTCAGCACTTCCAGCGTTTTCGCGGCAATATCTTTCCCTTCCTGATGATGGAACCACGGTGCTTTAATTTCCGGATAAATACCGATATTTTTACCGGTAGAGTGATTTAATCCCTGAACGAATTCAATTTCCTCTTCAAAGGTATGAATGCGGAAATCTGATTTTCCCATCGGGAAACGGCCCGGATAAGTTTGTACTTTTTTGCCGTTTTCAATATCAAACCCTTCAGTAAACTTCAGGGATTTAATTTCATCCAGCGTAAAATCGATAGCGTAATAGCGCCCATCTTTACGCGCCCGGTCCGGAAAACGGTCTGCGACGTCAGTCACCCGGTCAAGGTAGTGGTCATGGAGGACGACCAGATGGTCGTCCTTTGTCATCACCAAATCCTGTTCCAGATAATCTGCCCCTTGCGCATACGCCATCGCTTTCGCCGGTAGCGTATGCTCCGGCAGATAACCGCTGGCGCCACGGTGGGCGATAACGACTTTTTCAGCCGCCACGGCGCCGCTTCCGATGGCCATTCCTGCCAACATCAACGCCACGCTAAGATTTTTCAGTGTGGTTTTCATGTTATTAGCCTCCGTTGCGTTTTAACTGCTGCTCATCATGATGGCGTTTTTCGCCAATCATCACGACCACCAGCAGGATTACCGCCAGAATGCTGCCGCCAATCATCACCATAAAGCCGCCATCCCAACCGAAGAAGTCAACGGTATAACCCACAATGGCGCTTGCAGCGACAGAACCGCCCAGATAACCAAACAGACCGGTAAAGCCCGCCGCCGTACCCGCCGCTTTTTTCGGCGCCAGTTCCAGCGCATGCAGACCGATCAACATTACCGGGCCGTAGATCAGGAAGCCGATGATAATCATACAAGCCATATCAACGTTCGGGTTTCCTGCCGGGTTCATCCAGTAAACGATGGTCGCGATAGTCACCAGGGTCATAAAGAATACGCCGGTCGCGCCACGGTTGCCGCGGAAGACTTTATCCGACATCCAGCCACACAGCAGCGTGCCCGGAATACCCGCGTATTCATACAGGAAGTAGGCCCAGGAGGATTTATCCAGTGCGAAATGCTTCACTTCTTTCAGGTAGGTCGGCGACCAGTCGAGGATGCCGTAGCGCAGCAGATAAACAAACACGTTGGCGATAGCGATGTACCACAACAGTTTGTTTGGCAGTACGTACTGCATGAAGATCTGCTTCGCAGTCAGCTCTTCTTCCGCTTTTTCGTTGTAGTCGTCCGGATAGTCGTTTTTATACTCTTCGATAGGCGGCAGACCGCAGGATTGCGGCGTATCGCGCATCATTGCGAAAGCGAACAGCGCCACCACAATCGCGCCAAAGGCTGGCATATAGAGCGCCGCTTTCCAGTCGTTAAACCACGCCATCCCCAGCAGGAACAGCAGTGGCGGGATCCCGCCGCCGACGTTATGCGCGCAGTTCCAGACCGACACAATGCCGCCGCGTTCTTTCTGCGACCACCAGTGAACCATCGTACGTCCGCACGGCGGCCACCCCATCCCCTGGAACCAGCCGCAAAGGAACAACAGTACAAACATCACGGCGATGCTGGATGTCGCCCACGGTACAAAGCCCATAAACAACATGACTGCTGCGGCCAGAATCAACCCTGCCGGCAGGAAAACGCGCGGATTCGAGCGATCGGACACCGAACCCATTATAAATTTCGAAAAACCATAAGCGATGGAAATCCCGGACAGCGCAAAGCCCAGATCGCCGCGTGAAAAACCCTGTTCTACCAGGTAGGGCATCGCGAGGGCAAAGTTCTTGCGCACCAGATAATACGCGGCATAGCCAAAGAATATCCCCAGGAAAATCTGCCAGCGTAATCGGCGATAGGTCGGATCAATCTCCGCCGCTGGCAAGCGCGCTTTATGCGGCGCTGGTTTAAAAATACTCAACATATTGTAGCCTCCGTGGCCCGTATTTTATTTAGAGGTAAACACCGCAGTTTGTTCAAACAACCCCGCTGCTCCCAGTGTGGCCGCGATGTTAAGTAAAGATACGTCACGTTAATGTGAATTACAGCACATATTGTTACAGATTTATGACTAATGTTCAGAAAGGCGCACGAAATCACGTTTCATTTTCGAATAGTGAGCGATTATGCGCGAAATCAAACATTCCATATGATTTGTATGGCTAAATGATAAAAAACGAACTGTGAGGAAAAACAATGAAAACTCGCGACTCGCAAGCAAGTGACGTGATTATCATTGGCGGTGGAGCAACAGGCGCAGGGATCGCCCGCGACTGCGCGCTGCGCGGTTTACGTGTCGTTCTGGTGGAGCGGCATGATATAGCGACCGGCGCGACCGGGCGTAACCACGGGCTGCTGCACAGCGGCGCTCGTTATGCGGTTACCGATGCGGAATCCGCGCGCGAGTGCATTAGTGAAAACCAGATTTTAAAACGGATCGCCCGCCATTGCGTCGAACCGACGGATGGTCTGTTTATTACGTTGCCGGAAGATGATCTTGCGTTTCAGGCCACCTTTATTCGCGCCTGTGAAGCGGCAGGCATTCGCGCTGAAGCCATCGATCCGCAGCAGGCTCGCATCATCGAACCCTCCGTTAATCCTGCGCTCATCGGTGCGGTAAAAGTGCCGGATGGCACCGTGGACCCTTTCCGCCTTACCGCCGCCAATATGCTGGATGCCAGAGAACATGGCGCAATCGTGTTAACGGCGCATGAAGTGACCGGGCTCATTCGTGAAGGCGCAACGGTCTGCGGCGTCCATGTGCGCAACCATCTCACTGGCGAAACCCAGACGCTTCACGCGCCGGTGGTGGTCAATGCGGCAGGTATCTGGGGGCAACGGATCGCCGAATACGCCGACCTGAGTATTCGCATGTTCCCGGCGAAAGGCTCGCTGTTGATCATGGACCATCGGATCAACCAGCATGTCATTAACCGCTGCCGGAAACCATCGGATGCCGACATTCTGGTACCTGGCGATACGATTTCACTGATCGGCACCACCTCTACCCATATTGATTACAATGAGATAGACAGCAACCGCGTCACCGCAGATGAAGTCGATATCCTGCTGCGTGAAGGGGAAAAACTGGCCCCTGTCATGGCGAAGACGCGTATTCTGCGCGCGTATTCCGGCGTCCGCCCGCTGGTGGCCAGCGATGACGATCCCAGCGGTCGTAACGTCAGCCGCGGTATTGTGTTGTTCGACCACGCCGAACGCGACGGGCTTGAAGGCTTTATTACCATTACCGGCGGGAAGCTAATGACTTACCGCCTGATGGCGGAATGGGCGACCGATGCCGTGTGCCGCAAGTTGGGCAATACTCGCCCCTGCATCACGGCGGATACGCCGTTGCCTGGCTCAAAAGAGTCTACGGAACATACGCTGAAACGCATTATCTCGCTTCCCGCGCCGCTACGCGGATCGGCGGTTTATCGGCATGGCGATCGCACGCCGGGGTGGCTGAGTGAAGGCCGCCAACACCGTAGCCTGGTCTGTGAATGCGAGGCCGTCACGGCGGGGGAAGTGCAGTATGCCGTCGAAAACTTAACCGTGAATAGCCTGCTGGATCTGCGCCGTCGCACCCGCGTAGGGATGGGCACTTGCCAGGGCGAGCTATGCGCCTGCCGCGCGGCCGGGCTATTGCAGCGTTTTAATGTGACGACCGCGGCGCAATCTATTACGCAACTCTCTGAATTTCTGAATGAGCGCTGGAAAGGCGTACAACCTGTCGCCTGGGGAGACGCGCTGCGCGAAAGCGAATTCACGCGCTGGGTTTATCAGGGATTATGCGGTCTGGAGAAGGAGCACCAGGATGAAATTTGATACGGTTATTATGGGCGGCGGTCTCGCCGGTTTGCTATGCGGACTGCAACTCCAGCAGCATGGATTACGCTGCGCCATCGTCACCCGCGGACAAAGCGCGCTGCATTTTTCCTCCGGCTCGCTGGATCTGCTCAGCACCCTGCCCGACGGCCAACCGGTAACCGACATTACCGCCGGGCTTGATGCGCTGTGCCGCCAGGCGCCTGAACATCCTTATTCGCGTTTAGGCGCGCAAAAAATCCTTACGCTGGCGCAACAGGCGCAAACACTACTTAACGCCAGCGGCGCGCAGTTATACGGCGACGTACAGCAGGCGCACCAGCGTGTCACGCCGCTTGGCACATTGCGTTCAACCTGGCTTAGCTCGCCGGAAGTACCGGTCTGGCCGTTATCCGCACAGCGAATTTGCGTCGTCGGCGTTAGCGGATTACTGGATTTCCAGGCGCACCTTGCGGCAGCGTCGCTGCGCCAACGCGACCTCAACGTGGAAACCGCAGAAATCGACCTTCCGGAACTGGACGTACTGCGTGATAACCCGACGGAATTTCGCGCGGTCAATATTGCGCGTCTACTTGATAACGAAGAAAAATGGCCACTGCTGTACGACGCGCTGTCGCCAATAGCGACAAACTGCGACATGATCATCATGCCCGCCTGTTTCGGGCTGGCGAACGATACGCTGTGGCGCTGGCTTAACGAACGTCTGCCCTGCGCGCTCACGCTGCTGCCGACGCTGCCGCCATCGGTGCTCGGTATTCGTCTGCACAATCAACTCCAGCGCCAGTTTGTCCGTCAGGGCGGCATCTGGATGCCGGGCGATGAAGTGAAGAAAGTCACCTGCCGTCGCGGTACCGTGAGCGAAATATGGACCCGCAACCATGCCGATATCCCACTGCGCCCGCGTTTTGCCGTACTTGCCAGCGGTAGCTTCTTTAGTAGCGGGCTGGTTGCCGAGCGCGAAGGGATCCGCGAACCTATTTTAGGGCTCGACGTACAGCAAACGGCCACCCGCGCCGAATGGTATCAACAACATTTCTTCGACCCACAGCCCTGGCAGCAGTTTGGCGTCGTGACGGATGACGCTTTCCGCCCCTCCCTTGCGGGCAACACGGTAGAAAATCTGTATGCAATAGGTTCTGTGCTGGCGGGATTCGATCCTATAGCTGAGGGATGCGGCGGCGGCGTCTGCGCAGTCAGCGCCCTCCAGGCCGCGCACCATATCGCTGAGCGTGCAGGAGAACAGCAATGAGCGACACACGTTTTGAAAGTTGTATTAAATGTACGGTGTGCACCACCGCGTGCCCGGTCAGCCGCGTTAATCCTGGCTACCCTGGCCCTAAACAGGCCGGACCGGATGGCGAACGCCTGCGTCTGAAAGACGGCGCACTGTATGATGAGGCGCTGAAATATTGCATTAACTGCAAACGGTGTGAGGTCGCCTGTCCGTCGGACGTGAAGATTGGCGATATCATCCAGCGCGCCCGCGCGAAATACGATACGACGCGCCCGTCATTGCGTAACTTTATTCTCAGCCATACCGATCTGATGGGCAGCGTTTCAACGCCGTTCGCGCCGGTGGTCAATACCGCCACCGCATTAAAGCCAGTGCGCCAGTTGCTTGATTACGCGCTCAAAATCGATCATCGCCGCACCTTACCAAAATACTCTTTCGGCACCTTCCGCCGCTGGTATCGTAGCGTGGCGGCGCAGCAGGCTAAATACAAAGATCAGGTCGCCTTTTTCCATGGCTGTTTTGTGAATTACAACCATCCGCAGCTCGGAAAAGATCTGATTAAGGTGCTGAACGCAATGGGTACTGGCGTACAGTTACTGAGTAAAGAGAAGTGTTGCGGCGTACCGCTGATCGCTAACGGTTTTACGGATAAAGCTCGCAAACAGGCTATCAGCAATGTAGAGTCGCTACGCGAGGCGATTGCCGTCAAAGGTATTCCGGTCATCGCCACGTCATCCACCTGTACGTTTGCGTTGCGCGATGAATATCCTGAAGTGCTGGACGTGGACAACGCCGGGCTGCGCGAACATATCGAGCTGGCCACCCGCTGGCTATGGCGCAAACTGGATGCCGGGAAAACGCTGCCGCTTAATCCTTTGCCGCTGAAAGTGGTCTACCATACGCCGTGTCATATGGAAAAAATGGGCTGGACGCTTTACACGCTTGAATTATTGCGGCAAATTCCGGGGCTTGAATTGACGGTACTTGATTCACAGTGCTGCGGCATTGCCGGTACGTATGGATTTAAAAAGGAAAACTATCCGACATCACAGTCCATCGGCGCGCCGCTGTTCCGCCAGATTGAAGAGAGCGGCGCCGACATTGTCGTCACCGATTGTGAAACCTGTAAGTGGCAAATTGAGATGTCTACAAGCAAGCGCTGCGAACACCCCATTACGCTACTGGCCCAGGCGCTCGGCTAAGTAAAAAGCGCCGGAGCCCCTCCGGCGCCATTACCCTACTCACCAGGGCCGATTTTCCATCAGACATATACCCTTCATACTTCAAGTTGCTTATGTGTTGGCTACGGATTATTTTGGGTATAAACGCGGATGTCTCTTTGCAATAACCTGCCCTATTTGGTCAACCATGACCGCTAACCCACGGGGTCATGACAGATAACGACGTTACTGTTTATAGAGCAATATCTCTTGTATCGACGCGTTACCAGCCCCCTTTAAAGAGGGGGATAACTGAATATCCCCAATAATAATTGAGAGTTATGTGAATAATAAGAAAATCAGGTCTATGCCTGATTTAATATATCCTCCACTAATAATAATATTTTTACAAATAATTATACATTACATCATATTCGCTACTTTCACCTACCAGGAAACAGAGCAAAATGAATATATGTGTAAATTCACTTTACCGATTGAGCATACCGCAATTTTACAGCTTATATGCAGAAGAGGTGAGCGATGAGACGCTTGCGTTGTTGTTTAGCGCAGTAGAGAACGGTGATCAGAATTGTATTGATCTGTTATGCAATCTTGCGTTACGCAACGATGACCTGGGACATAAAGTTGAGAAATTACTTTTTGATCTCTTTAGCGGAAAAAGATCGGGATCACCAGATATAGACAAAAAAATCAATCAGGCTTGCCTTGTATTACATCAAATCGCCAATAACGATATAACAAAAAATAATACTGAGTGGAAAAAGCTACATGCCCCTTCCAGATTACTTTATATGGCCGGTTCCGCGACAACCGACCTTTCTAAAAAAATAGAAATAGCACATAAAATTATGGGCGACCAGTTCGCTCAGACAGATCAAGAACAGGTAGGAGTTGAAAATCTTTGGTGTGGTGCGCGAATGTTGTCGTCAGATGAGCTGGCAGCTGCAACGCAAGGTCTGGTTCAAGAATCACCTTTTCTCTCGGTAAACTATCCTATTGGGCTTATTCATCCTACCACCAAAGAAAATATATTACGCACTCAGCTACTTGAAAAGATGGCTCAATCAGGATTATCTGAAAATGAAGTCTTTCTGATAAATACAGGAGATCACTGGCTTATCTGTTTATTTTATAAACTTGCAGAAAAAATAAAATGCCTTATATTTAATACTTATCATGATTTAAATGAAAATACTAAGCAAGAGATTATAGAAGCAGCAACAATTGCAGGCATATCAGAAAGCGATGATGTTAATTTTATCGAAATGAATTTACAAAATAATGTACCCAACGGCTGTGGTCTATTTTGTTACCATACAATTCAACTCTTATCGAATGCCGGACAAGACGATCCTGCTACCACACTACGAGAATTTGCGGAAAATTTCTTAACGCTTCCAGTAGAGGAAAAAACACTATTTAACACCCAAACCCGGCGACAAATATATGAATACAGTCTCCAGTAATGGTGAGTACTTAGAGCCTATCCCATTAGGCTCTTATCCTGAAATGATGCTCTGCGAAGAATTTATAAGTATATAAGGGTGGGAAGGCCAGACCTTCCCACTAAAAGTTCTATGCCGTCAATGATTCAACCACGTCTATCCAGCCATGCTCGCTGATAATGTCCTCGCCATTAAGCCAGCGGCGCAACATATTTAGCGCCATCATCGCGCAGACCTCCTGACGTATTGCCAGACTATACCGATTGGCGCTAAAACGCACGCGTAAGGCATACGTGCCATCCGGCGTCGCCAGCGCGAAATTAAGATGTTCGTTTTCCAGCCCCGACACGGCCAGCGCCAGACCGGCATAATGATTGCTGCGCCGTTCTGTCGTCCAGTGCGCCGTTTGCGCCAGCGTCTCTTCCTGAGAAGGAACGACTTCGCTGGCAAGAACAGGCGCCCCGGCGCGGGAAAGCTGTAGCGCCAGTAAGCCGCTGGTGTATTGCTCGCTCAACGTCAGACTCAACTGCCTTTCCTGCAGGCGGCGGGCTATTTGCGCCGGCAGGTTTTCCGTACCTTCAAAAATCAGGTTCTGTCCGGCGACCCGTTTGACCTCTGGCCATAACGCCAGCATCGCCTCCCGTTGCGTCGCCGGGCCGGTCAATTTCAGTTCAATGATCGGCATTGATGAGCGATACCCCATCGTCACGCCGGGCGGCAACGGCAGTGAATCGAGACGCTGCGCGAGGTCACTTTCTGAACGTCCAAAAGTCGTTAACCGCAGGCAAAGCGGCGGCTCCGGCAGCGAAAAACGCGCGCGTAACCGCGGTAAGATTTCCTTCTCCACCATAACCTTAAATTCCGACGGTACGCCGGGGGTGAAAAACATCAGGCAGCGGTTGAGCTGTAGCGCAAATCCACAGGCAGTGCCGACCGGATTATTAATAAACTCCGCGCTGGCAGGCAGTTCCGCCTGTTTACGGTTGCTCGGCGCCATCACGCGACCACGCTGCTGAAAGTAGCGTTCCATTTCGGTCAGCCACGCCTGGTGCAGTACTAATCCTTCGCCTTTTGCCGTTGCCGCGGCGAGCGCGCTTAAATCATCGCTGGTCGGCCCTAACCCGCCATTAACAATCAAAACATCAGCATGTTGACTGCGTTCACGCAAGATAGCGACCAGACTGTCCAGATTATCGCCTACCGTATTTCGCCGTGATAACGGAACGCCCTGATGAAAGAAAAAATCAGCCAGCCAGGCGGCATTGGTGTCAACGATTTGTCCGTGCAACACCTCATCCCCGGTGGATAGCATTTCCACATTTAGCATTGTGTTCTCCTGCTCTTATGATGAAAACACTATAACGCAAAGACGAATATGACGTGGAAAGAAGAATGACGGGAAAAGGAGGAATATGGCGCGACGATTGCCGCGCCGTTAGCATCAAAAGCTGGCGTTTACGCCAACATAAGGGCCGTCAGCAATCGCATTATCGCGGTTGCCGTCTTTACCCGCCAGGTTCAGGTAACGATAACCGGCTTCAATGCTCAGCGGGCGCATAATGGTGAAACGCGCGCCTGCATTCGCTTCTTCATAGCTGTCGATACCGCTGGACAGCGAATCTGGTGAATAATAATACTCGCCGAACAGACGGAAGCTGTTGCCGATTTTCCATTGTAGCCCACCGCCGACAGCCGCCGCATAGCCTTCATCGCTGTCTTTCGGATTGGTATAAATACCTTTACCGCCGACCGTCGCCAGCAGCGGTCCCACCGGAATGTTCAGCCCCAGACCCACGCCCGCAGCGTCGCCATCATCATCGTTGTGCATCCAGTTGCCGCTTAGCGCCAGCCCCGTCGATTCCGTACCAAAACCCACGCCAATGTTGGTGTAATCTTCGCCCGCCTGGCCGCTAATACTGATGGCCTGCGCCGATGCAGAAACGAACAGCATTCCGGCAAAACCTAATAATATGCTTTTTTTCATTTTTACCCTTTCCAGCAAGCACATAAAGAAAAACTCCCCAAAACGGCAGAATTGTACTGCCAGACGCTGAGGAATCAATGCACTAAAAAACCATTCCAAAAACATATTGTAACGAAATACTACTTTCGCCATGCCGCATCATTGCGCCATCACATGGCGACGCCTGCATCAACAGGATTAACAAAAAACGCAGTCTGCGTTATCGCTTCCATTTTTCACAAAGAATTTCGCAGAATGATTTGTTAAGCTGATGTCCTGGTGGTTTAAGGAAGCGACTTATGCGTCAACGAACTATAGTTTGCCCATTAATTCAAAATGATGGCTGTTATCTGCTGTGCAAAATGGCCGACAACCGCGGCGTCTTTCCCGGTCAGTGGGCGCTGTCGGGCGGCGGGGTCGAGCCGGGCGAACGCATTGAAGAGGCGCTGCGTCGGGAGATTCGGGAGGAACTCGGCGAACAACTAATTCTGAGCGATATTACGCCGTGGACCTTTCGCGACGATATCCGTGTTAAAACCTACGCTGATGGCAGACAAGAAGAGATTTATATGATTTATCTCATCTTCGACTGTGTTTCCGCTAACCGCGATATATGTATTAACGACGAATTTCAGGACTACGCCTGGGTCAAGCCAGAAGAACTGGCGCTGTATGATTTGAATGTAGCGACACGCCACACATTAGCATTGAAAGGGTTATTATAATGACGACAGCCGCTTCAGGCTGTCTTTACGCTTTTAACATGCGGCTAGCCGGGAACAAATTCACCATCTAAAAAGAGTTTTCCGTTTTCCGCATGCATAACGAGCGCATTAAGATAGTCCGGATCAAACTTTACGCCGCGCTTATTTTTTGCAATATACGTCAAACAATGATTATGGGTAAAAATGACTATATTTTTATTCTGCGACTTTTTCAGTAACGTATTGATTGAAGCATAAATACCGCTGCCGCAATCCATCATTTTTTTATCCACCGTAAGCGACCTGCCCGCAGAAAACCAGGTTGCCGACTGGATGGTGCGCACCGTATTACTGGAATAGAGATTGTAATTTTGTATATCGGCACTGAAGGCTTTACCCAGCGCTCTGGCATCTTGCGCACCGTTGACCGTAATCCCCGTGCTGTCTGACAGGCAGGTATTATCGGAACGATCGCACCGCTCGGCATGGCGGAATAACACGACTACCGGATGCTGCTTCGCCAGCGCCGCCAGCGCTTTACCGTTAATCTGCGGTAGACCGTTACCACTCCAGGCATGTTGTGAGGTCAACCCGGCGATAATAACCAACGCCCCCGCCAGAGTCGCGAGATAGCGTTTGTTTTTAATAAAGCGTAGGGTAAATGCCAGCACATTAACCTCTCAGGCAGACAGTGCAGCTAACTTAATAGCAATACGATTAAAATGAAATTCCGCAACGGAAGACCAGGCCAGAAACATAAAAACAGCTTTTGGGCATGCATAAAATGCCTTAAACTTTCGGCGAAAGCAAAGCATAATTCCGTTAAAAATTATCTTTTTACTTCACCTTAATTTCTTAATGTTAATTTAATATTCATCCAGTAGGGTTCAGCTAAATGCGTTAAAAAATAAGCCCTTTTCTATTGCCGAAATATTTGAAAAGCGGCTTTCAATGGCTGAAGGAAAAATGATGTCGGACTTTTTGCCTTTCTCCCGTCCGGCGATGGGCGCGGAAGAGCTCGCTGCCGTTAAGACCGTACTGGACTCAGGTTGGATAACAACTGGCCCGAAAAATCAGGAACTGGAAGCGGCGTTTTGTCGGCTAACAGGCAATCAATATGCCGTTGCCGTCAGTTCAGCCACTGCCGGTATGCACATCGCGTTGATGGCGCTGGGCATTGGTGAAGGCGACGAGGTCATTACACCGTCAATGACGTGGGTTTCTACGCTAAATATGATCGTTTTACTCGGCGCGACCCCCGTCATGGTCGATGTCGATCGCGATACGCTGATGGTCACGCCTGAACATATCGAAGCCGCGATTACGCCACAAACCAAAGCAATTATCCCCGTCCACTACGCTGGCGCGCCCGCCGATCTGGACGCTATTTACGCTCTTGGCGAGCATTATGGCATCCCGGTGATTGAAGACGCGGCGCACGCGACAGGAACCAGATACAAAGGTCGCCACATTGGCGCCCGGGGCACCGCGATTTTCTCCTTCCACGCCATTAAGAACATTACCTGCGCTGAAGGCGGTATCGTCGTCACGGATAACCCGCAATTCGCCGATAAACTGCGCAGTCTCAAGTTTCACGGGCTTGGCGTTGATGCCTGGGATCGACAGAGCGGAGGACGCGCGCCACAAGCGGAAGTCCTGGCGCCGGGCTACAAATATAATTTGCCCGACCTCAACGCCGCTATCGCGCTTGCTCAGTTACAGAAACTGGATGCGCTTAACGCTCGCCGCGCCGCCATCGCAGCGCAGTACCACCAGGCAATGGCAGACCTGCCTTTTCAGCCTCTGAGCCTTCCGTCGTGGGAACATATTCACGCCTGGCATTTATTCATTATCCGGGTCGATGAAGCCCGTTGCGGTATTACCCGGGATGCTCTGATGGCATCGCTGAAAACGAAAGGCATCGGCACAGGGCTGCATTTCCGCGCCGCGCATACGCAAAAATATTATCGCGAACGTTTCCCAACGCTCACGCTGCCTGACACCGAGTGGAACAGCGAGCGGATCTGCTCACTGCCGCTCTTCCCGGACATGACCGAGAGTGACTTTGATCGGGTCATTACCGCCCTTCATCAGATAGCAGGACAATAAGCATGTTTGACGCCGCCCCCATAAAAAAAGTCTCGGTGGTTATTCCTGTCTATAACGAACAGGAAAGCCTGCCGGAATTGATAAGACGCACCACCACCGCCTGCGAGAGCCTGGGCAAAGCGTGGGAGATTTTATTGATAGATGATGGTAGCAGCGATAGCTCGGCGGAGCTGATGGTTAAGGCGTCCCAGGAGGCCGATAGCCATATCATCTCTATTTTACTCAACCGTAACTACGGTCAACATGCAGCAATTATGGCGGGGTTTAGCCATGTAAGCGGCGATCTCATCATTACGCTGGATGCCGATCTGCAAAACCCGCCGGAAGAGATCCCGCGCCTGGTGGCGAAAGCCGATGAAGGGTTCGATGTGGTAGGCACCGTGCGCCAGAACCGACAGGACAGCCTGTTTCGCAAATCGGCGTCAAAAATCATTAATCTGCTGATCCAGCGCACAACGGGCAAAGCGATGGGCGATTACGGCTGCATGTTACGCGCCTATCGCCGCCCTATTATCGATACCATGTTGCGCTGCCATGAACGCAGCACCTTTATCCCTATTCTGGCCAACATTTTCGCTCGTCGGGCTACCGAGATCCCGGTGCATCACGCTGAACGTGAATTTGGCGACTCTAAATACAGTTTTATGCGTCTCATTAACCTGATGTATGACCTGGTGACCTGCCTGACGACGACGCCGCTGCGCCTGTTGAGCCTGCTGGGCAGCGTTATCGCCATCGGCGGGTTTAGCCTGTCGGTATTGCTTATTGTACTTCGCCTGGCACTGGGGCCGCAGTGGGCGGCGGAAGGCGTATTTATGCTCTTTGCCGTCCTGTTTACCTTCATCGGCGCGCAATTCATCGGTATGGGGCTGCTGGGCGAATACATCGGTCGCATTTATAACGATGTCCGCGCCCGCCCCCGCTATTTTGTTCAACAAGTTATCTACCCGGAAAGCACGCCGTTTACTGAGGAAAGTCACCAATGAAAGCCGTTATTTTTGCCTATCACGATATGGGATGTCAGGGCGTGCAGGCCGTACTGGATGCCGGGTATGAGATTGCCGCGATTTTCACTCATGCCGATAATCCTGCGGAAAACACCTTTTTTGGCTCCGTCTCCCGGCTGGCGGCAGAATTAGGGATTCCGGTTTATGCGCCGGATAACGTAAACCATCCTATCTGGGTCGACCGCATCGCTGAGCTTGCGCCGGATATTATTTTTTCGTTCTATTACCGCAACCTGTTAAGCGAAGAAATTCTGCACCTCGCCCCGGCTGGCGCGTTCAATCTGCACGGTTCTCTATTGCCTGCCTATCGTGGCCGTGCGCCGCTAAACTGGGTTCTGGTTAACGGCGAAAGCGAAACGGGCGTAACGCTGCATCGTATGGTCAAACGTGCCGACGCCGGAGAGATTGTCGCCAGTCAACGCGTCGCTATTGCGCAGGACGATGTTGCGCTTACCCTGCATCATAAGCTATGTCAGGCCGCGCGCCAGTTGCTTAATAGCATCCTGCCCACCATGAAATGCGGCGATATACCTTCTGTTCCCCAGCGTGAGTCTGACGCTACATATTATAGTCGCCGCAGGCCGGAAGATGGCCTTATCGACTGGCACAAACCGGTTTCCACGGTGCATAACCTGGTGCGGGCGGTAGCCGCCCCCTGGCCCGGCGCGTTCAGCTATAACGGCTCGCAAAAATTCACTATCTGGTCTTCACGAATTTGTCCGGATGCGCAGGGCGCGCTTCCCGGCTCGGTAATTTCGGTCTCTCCGCTGCGGATCGCCTGCGCCGATGGCGCGCTGGAGATTATTACCGGCCAGGCCGGAGACGGTATTACTGTACAAGGCTCGCAGCTTGCACAGACGCTTGGTCTGGTGGCGGGCGCGCGTTTGAACCGTCCACCAGCGACCAGCGGTAAACGTCGCATTCGCGTTCTCATCCTCGGCGTCAACGGTTTTATCGGCAATCATTTGACCGAACGGTTACTGAATGAAGAGAATTACGAGGTCTACGGTATGGATATCGGCAGCAACGCCATTAGCCGATTCCTGCTCCACCCTCGCTTTCATTTCGTGGAGGGAGATATCAGCATCCACTCAGAATGGATCGAATATCACGTCAAAAAATGCGATGTCGTACTGCCGCTGGTAGCAATTGCTACCCCGATTGAATACACCCGCAACCCGCTGCGCGTCTTTGAACTTGATTTTGAAGAAAATCTGCGGATTATCCGTTATTGCGTGAAATACCGTAAACGCGTGGTTTTCCCGTCTACCTCTGAAGTGTACGGCATGTGTACGGACGCCTCTTTTGACGAGGACAAATCGAATCTGATCGTCGGGCCGGTGAATAAGCCACGCTGGATTTACTCCGTTTCCAAACAGCTTCTCGACCGGGTGATTTGGGCTTATGGCGAAAAAGAGGGATTGCGCTTCACGCTTTTCCGTCCCTTTAACTGGATGGGGCCGCGGCTGGATAGCCTGAACGCGGCGCGTATCGGCAGTTCACGCGCGATAACGCAGTTGATTCTGAACCTGGTAGAAGGGACGCCGATCAAGCTTATCGACGGTGGTCAGCAGAAGCGCTGTTTCACCGATATTCGCGATGGGATCGAAGCATTATTCCGCATTATTGTGAATGATGGCGATCGGTGCGATGGCAAAATCATTAATATCGGCAATCCTGACAACGAAGCCAGTATTCAGGAACTGGCGACGCTGTTGCTCGACAGTTTTGATAAGCATCCGCTGCGCTGCCATTTCCCACCGTTTGCCGGTTTCCAGGTCGTCGAAAGCCGTAGTTATTACGGCAAGGGTTATCAGGATGTCGCACACCGGAAACCCAGTATCGACAATGCCAGGCGCTGTCTGGGCTGGGAACCGTCTATTGCGATGCGTGATACGGTTGAAGAAACGCTGGACTTCTTCCTGCGCAGCGTAGATGTCGCGGAACGCGCATCATGACGAAAGTCGGTTTACGCATTGATGTTGATACCTTGCGAGGAACGCGTGAAGGTGTTCCCCGGCTGCTGGCGACATTGCATCGCCACGGCGTTCAGGCCAGCTTTTTCTTCAGCGTCGGGCCGGACAATATGGGACGTCATCTTTGGCGTCTGATAAGACCGCGATTTTTATGGAAAATGCTACGTTCAAACGCCGCCTCGCTCTACGGTTGGGATATCCTGCTGGCCGGCACCGCCTGGCCGGGAAAAAATATCGGCAACGCCAATGCCGGGATTATTCGTGAAACGGCAACATACCATGAGACGGGACTACATGCCTGGGATCACCATGCGTGGCAGACTCACAGCGGCCACTGGAGTATCCGCCAGCTTGAAGAAGATATTGCGCGCGGCATAACGGCGCTTGAGGCCATTATCGGAAAACCCGTCACCTGCTCAGCCGCGGCCGGCTGGCGAGCGGATGGGCGCGTTGTTCGTGCGAAAGAGCCGTTCAACCTGCGGTATAACAGCGATTGCCGTGGAACCACCTTATTCCGTCCGCTACTGATGCCGGGCCAGACCGGGACGCCACAAATCCCGGTCACCTTACCCACGTGGGATGAGGTTATCGGCCCCGCCGTTCAGGCGCAGTCGTTCAATACCTGGATTATCTCCCGTATGTTGCAGGACAAAGGCACGCCGGTATATACCATCCATGCGGAAGTCGAAGGTATTGTCCATCAGCCGCTGTTTGAAGATTTGCTCGTTCGTGCACGCGACGCGGGGATCACCTTTTGCCCTCTGGGCGAACTGCTGCCGGCATCGCCTGAGTCTCTGCCGTTGGGGCAAATTGTACGTGGACACATCCCTGGCCGTGAAGGTTGGCTGGGGTGCCAACAGGCCGCGAGCGCCTCATGATGAAATCGATACGCTATTATCTGGCTTTCGCCGCATTTATCGCGCTCTACTATGTTATTCCTGTCAATAGCCGCCTGCTCTGGCAGCCGGATGAAACGCGCTATGCCGAAATAAGTCGGGAGATGCTGGCGTCTGGCGACTGGATCGTGCCGCATTTTCTGGGATTACGTTATTTTGAAAAACCGATAGCCGGTTACTGGATAAACAGTCTGGGTCAGTGGCTTTTTGGCGCTACCAATTTTGGCGTGCGGGCTGGCGCTATTTTAACGACATTGCTGGCCGCAGCGCTGGTGGCGTGGCTGACGTTCCGCTTATGGCAGGATAAACGTACCGCGTTGCTCGCCTCCGTGATCTTTCTCTCCCTCTTTGCCGTTTACAGTATCGGGACGTATGCGGTACTCGACCCGATGATCGCCCTTTGGCTTACGGCCGGGATGTGTTGTTTCTGGCAGGGGATGCAGGCCACGACCCGAACGGGCAAGATTGGGATGTTTTTGCTACTGGGCGCAACCTGCGGTCTGGGTGTATTAACTAAAGGGTTCCTCGCCCTGGCCGTACCGGTGGTGAGCGTGCTGCCGTGGGTTATTGTTCAGAAACGCTGGAAGGACTTTTTGCTTTACGGCTGGCTGGCGGTCTTGAGCTGCTTTGTGGTTGTCCTTCCCTGGGCGATCGCCATTGCGCGACGCGAAGCCGATTTCTGGCATTACTTTTTCTGGGTGGAGCATATCCAGCGATTCGCCATGAGCGATGCCCAGCATAAGGCCCCTTTCTGGTACTATCTGCCGGTACTGCTCGCGGGAAGTTTACCGTGGCTGGGGTTACTGCCTGGCGCGCTTAAACTGGGCTGGCGCGAGCGAAACGGCGCATTCTATTTGCTCGGATGGACGATCATGCCGCTTCTCTTTTTCAGTATTGCGAAAGGGAAACTGCCCACCTATGTTCTTTCCTGTTTCGCACCGATAGCGATACTCATGGCGCGCTTCGTCCTGCATAACGTAAAAGAAGGCGTCGCTGCGCTACGTGTCAACGGCGGGATCAACCTGGTGTTCGGGTTAGTCGGGATCGTCGCGGCGTTTGTCGTCTCCTCATGGGGCCCGTTGAAATCGCCGGTGTGGACACATATCGAAACCTATAAAGTTTTTTGCGTCTGGGGCGTCTTTACTGTTTGGGCGTTTGTGGGCTGGTATAGCCTCTGTCATAGCCAAAAATACCTATTACCCGCGTTTTGTCCGCTGGGACTGGCGCTGCTGTTCGGCTTTTCCATCCCCGACAGGGTGATGGAGTCCAAACAGCCACAGTTTTTTGTCGAAATGACCCAGGCGCCTTTGGCATCAAGCCGCTATATTCTTGCCGACAACGTCGGCGTCGCCGCCGGGCTGGCCTGGAGTCTGAAACGAGACGATATTATGCTCTACGGATACGCAGGCGAACTCAGGTATGGTCTTAGCTATCCTGATGTGCAGGATAAATTCGTTAAAGCCGACGATTTTAACGCCTGGCTCAACCAGCATCGTCAGGAGGGCATTATTACGCTAGTACTTTCAATAGCCAAAGATGAAGACATCAGCGCTCTTTCCCTTCCCCCTGCGGACAATGTTGATTACCAGGGGCGTCTGGTGTTAATTCAGTATCGGCCTAAATGATCGGCATCGTTCTGGTGCTTGCCAGTCTGCTCAGCGTTGGCGGTCAGCTCTGCCAGAAGCAAGCGACACGGCCATTGACGGCGGGCGGACGCCGCCGTCACCTGATGCTGTGGCTGGGCCTGGCGCTGATATGCATGGGCGCAGCGATGGTGCTGTGGCTGCTGGTGCTACAAACCCTGCCGGTGGGAATTGCTTACCCGATGTTGAGTCTGAATTTTGTCTGGGTCACGCTGGCGGCATGGAGAATCTGGCATGAACAGGTTCCGCCCCGCCACTGGTTGGGCGTCGCATTGATTATCAGCGGCATTATCATTCTGGGGAGTGCGGCATAATGGGCGTAATGTGGGGACTGATAAGCGTTGCGATTGCCTCCCTCGCCCAGTTGAGTTTAGGATTCGCCATGATGCGGCTGCCATCGATAGCGCATCCACTGGCGTTTATTTCCGGACTGGGCGCATTTAATGCCGCGACCCTGGCGCTATTCGCCGGTTTGGCGGGGTATCTGGTTTCCGTCTTCTGCTGGCATAAAACATTACACACGCTCGCGCTCAGCAAAGCCTATGCGCTACTGAGTCTCAGTTATGTGCTTGTCTGGGTAGCCTCAATGTTGTTACCCGGTTTGCAAGGCGCCTTCAGCCTAAAAGCGATGCTCGGCGTATTGTGTATTATGGCGGGGGTAATGCTGATTTTTCTGCCCGCCAGATCATGATGGCTTGCGCGTCAACCGCTGCCATTCGTCGCAGGAATAACAGCGTGCATCAACGATTTTTAAGGTCTGGTGTTTTTCCCGATTAATACAATACTGCGCATCCTGTAAAGGCGACAGGATATCGCCGGGACTCAGTAATATCATGGAATTCGCCTCGGCGATCATTTTTAGCGAACCGCCGCTATCGCACAGCACCAGAACATGGCACGCCCTCTTTTTGACATAATGCGATTTCTTAACCAACCATTCCATAGCGCCCCCGTTTCACGCTGATTGTTCATAACACGTTACACATCAACGGATAAACAAAACGGCAATAGCGATGGAATGGTTGTATATTAACCTAACATTAATTTTTACAGTTCTCACACACCCACTGCTGGAGCGCACGGCGAGATATTTTAATCCCTCCGTTTTTCAGTTCTGACGGCAGCGTCAACCAGCGAACCGGCTGCTGAAAACGCGCCAGCTTATCACGGACCCATTCAGCGAGGTTCACGTCTCCGGCCTGCGATGCATACTCCACAACCGCAACGGGACGATGACCAAACTCTTTATCTTCTACCGGCACGACGAAGGCTTGTTGCACCAGCGGATGCGCGTTAATAACGCGTTCGACTTCCTCCGGCTGAATGCCTTCGCCGCCGCTAAAGAACAGGTTGTCCAGCCGCCCGGCGATGGTTAGCCTGCCGTGGTTCAACTCGCCGCGATCGCGCGTGGCAAACCAGCCCTCGTCATTAACCAACGGGATCAGTTTGCCATCACGCCAGTAACCTTCTGCCATACTGGCGGCGCGCAGCCAGACTTCATTATCGACGATTCTGATCTCTCTGCCGGGGAGCGGCGCGCCCACATCATCCGAACCATCGGCCTCTTTAGCGCATACCGTAGACGCGAACTCCGTGAGCCCATACCCGCACCAGCAGCGAATCCCTTGTTTGCTGGCCTGGTCGGTGAGTTCAACCGGAATCACCGCGCCGCCGAGCAAAACGGCTTTCAGCGTCACCGCCGCCCGATTCGCCAGCAGCCGCCATAGCTGCGTCGGCACCAGCGAAGCATGAGTACACCCTGCCAGCATCTGCTCCAGCGGTTGCTTATCGCGTACCGTCATGCGCGCCCCGGCGAAGAGCCAACGCCACATAATACCCTGCCCGGATACATGAAACAGCGGCAGCGATAGCAGCCAGTCATCCTGCGGGCCAAACGGCATTAGCGAAAGCACCCCCTGCGCGCTGGCAAGATGCGCCTGGCACGTATGTACAGCCGCTTTTGGCAATCCTGTGGAACCCGATGTCAGCGTCATGGAAACCAGACGCTGCGGTTGCCAGGCCACGGCATACGCCGCTGTGCTCTTTTGTATCTGCAACGCGGTTAACCCGGAAAACGCGTTTTCGCCTTCCAGTGTCAGCGCAAAACGCAGCGTTAACTTCGGCACCAGCGCCTCCAGCAACGTCTGGGGCAACTGCGGATTGACGGGCAGAACCCGCGCGCCGCACTGCATCAGCGCAAGCCATGCCAACAGAGTGCGCGGCTGATTCCCGGCGCGCAGCAGGACACCATCGCCCTCGCGTACGCCCTGCGCGGCAAACCCGCCCGCCAGCGCATCAATACGCTCACAGAGGGCGCGCCAGCTTAGCACTTCATCGTTCAGGCGCAGAGCGGGCGCCTGACTGCGAACCTGACGCCAGTGGCGCCACGGCCAGTCCGTGAATGTCATAACAGTCGTTCCAGCTCATCACGCTTCAGACAAGGCAACGCGTTACTAGGCCAGGGGCGAATCTGTTGCGCCTGCATCAGATGCAAGGTATCCAGTCCGGGCAGCGTTCCCGGCGTCAACCAGGCGGCAATCCGCGCCAGTTGCGTCAGGCCGAGGCTGGACTCGATCGAAGAGCTGATGACCGCCGTCAGTCCCAACGCATGGGCGGCAGCGACTTGCTCACGCACTTTATCAAGCGATCCGGTCAGCGTAGGTTTGATAACCACAGCCCTGACGCCCTCTTCGGCTTCAAAGGTGAAATCCGCTTCGCGCAGACTTTCGTCCCAGGCAATCGCGATGCCGGTTTCACGGGCAAAGGCGCGGGAATCATCCCGCGTCTTACACGGTTCTTCGAGAAAGGCGATACGAGCGCGGTAGTCCGGATTAACATACTTTGCGAACTGTTGGGCTTTTAGCGGCGTCCAGGCGCGATTCGCATCCAGACGCAGATGCAGATCCGGGATCGCCTCCAGCAGCAAATTAACCACCATGCCGTCACGTACCGCTTCATAGAGACCCACTTTGACCTTAGCGATTTTCTCGCCGGGCATATCGGCAAGCCGCAGCACCAAATCGTCAGGATCGCCAGTGCATAACGGCGCAGCGCGATAGTCCGCCGCCTCCGGCAAGACGCCAGTCAGTTCCGCCAGCGCGCAGCTTGCGCCAAACGCGACCGAAGGCATCTCCGGTAATCCCTCGCTCCCCTGAAGCCAGCCGTTCACCCATGTTAGTAACGCCGTCTGCGCCTCCTCCCACGTTTCCTGACTGAAGCCCGGCAGCGGGGAGATCTCTCCCCACCCTTCACGCTCGCCGTCACGCAGACAAACATACAGCCCGTCGCGAGTTTTTAACCGCCTGTCGCGCAGAACCACCCCCGCGTCCATGGGGATCTGCCAGCGGTATACCTGCGCGCTACGCATTATGGATTCCGTTTGAATTTGCTGAAGTCAGGCTGACGCTTCTGGTTAAAGGCGTTACGGCCTTCCTGCCCTTCTTCCGTCATGTAGAACAGCATGGTAGCGTTGCCCGCCAGCTCCTGCAGCCCGGCCTGACCGTCACAATCGGCATTCAGCGCCGCTTTCAGGCAGCGCAGCGCCATCGGGCTGTTTTGCAACATTTCGCGGCACCAGCGCACGGTCTCTTTTTCCAGATCCGCCAGCGGAACGACGGTGTTAACCAGCCCCATATCCAGCGCCTGTTGCGCATCGTACTGGCGGCACAGGAACCAGATTTCACGCGCTTTCTTCTGACCAACGATACGCGCCATATATGAAGCGCCCCAGCCGCCGTCAAAGGAGCCGACTTTCGGACCGGTCTGGCCGAAGATGGCGTTTTCCGCCGCGATGGTGAGGTCGCACATCATGTGCAGCACATGACCACCGCCGATAGAATACCCCGCGACCATCGCGACAACCGGTTTTGGACAGGTGCGAATCTGGCGCTGGAAATCCAGCACGTTCAGGTGATGCACGCCGGAGTCATCCTGATAACCGCCGTAATCGCCGCGCACCTTCTGGTCGCCGCCCGCGCAAAACGCTTTATCGCCTTCGCCGGTCAGAATAATCACGCCCACGTTGTCGTCGTAACGGGCATCCGCCAGCGCCTGAATCATCTCTTTGACGGTCAACGGACGAAATGCATTGCGCACCTGCGGACGATTAATGGTGATTTTTGCAATACCGTCGGTGGATTTTTCATAACGAATGTCGGTGTAACCCTCCGAGCAGTCGTGCCATTCTACCGGTGCGTAAAGCATTGTTTCATCAGGATAGATCATAGTGTGTCCTTTAGTCAGAGACGCAGAATCTGAGCCAGACTGTCTACCACGCCTGCGGGGTTTTCCCGATGCGCGTTGTGTCCGGCGTTACGAATAACATGGCATGTCGCCGCCACTTCCTGCGCCAGGGCGCGGAATTTGCTGTCGCGTTCGCCACATAAATAATAAAACGGAAATGCCAGCGCGTTGAGCACCTCGCGTAAATCCGGCTGGGCGGCAAGCGATGTCGCCTCCAGCATCGCAGCCAGCGTTTCGCCGTTATTCTGGCTACGCAGCGCCGTCAGCGCCTGCCTTTGCTGCGCCGTCAGCGAGGCGAACACCGGCTGCTGATACCAGTCGTGAAAAACCTCAGTCAGGGGTTCACGACGAAAACGCTCTGCCCAGCGCCCGTCGGACAATCGTCTTTCAGCGCGCGCCTGTTCATTTTGCAGCCCCGGATGACCGCCTTCGACCACCAGGCCGCACAGGCCTGGTATTCCCTGGCAGGCTGCCATCATCGCCACCCGGCCGCCAAGGGAGTATCCCACCAACCAAAACTTTAGTATGTTGTAACTAATTAACGTAGCGCGCAGCAATCTGATGACATCGGCAAATCCGCCGACCGGAATAGCCGCAGATCCGCCATGTCCCGGTAAGTCAATATAAAGCCGCGAACAGCCGTGAAACTGTTCGCCAACCGGCTGCCATTCACGGCAATCGCCAGAAAAACCGTGCAGGAAAACCAGCGAGGGCGCTCCAGGCTGTCCGGGCATGTGCTGCGCGTGCAACATCATAGATGGCTTACCTGAGCCAAAAGTTGCTGCAACGTCTGCGCGCCGTCCGTATCGTTTACCACCAGCTCAATCACCGTTGTCGCCGGGGTTCGCCACGCGCCAGCCAGCGCAGATTCAAGTTCTTCCCAGTTTTCCGGGCGATGATAGCGCAGGTTAAACATGGCGGCCGCATGGTCAAAATGGACGTTTTGCGGCATCAAATAAAAGCGCTCACGTTTGCTTTGCGGCGTCGGCAGCAGGGAAAAGATCTGCCCGCCGTTATTGTTGACCACAATCAACACAAACGGCGCGGATACCTGACGTAGTAACGCCAGCGCGTTAAGATCGTACAGCGCGGATAAATCGCCGACGATAGCCAGCGTCGATTTGGCGCTGGCGCGCTGCACGCCCGCCGCCGTGGAAAGCAGGCCGTCAATGCCGCTTGCCCCGCGATTGCTGTATACCGGATAGCCAGCCGGCAACTGTGACAGCGCGTCGATCAGACGCACCACCAGACTATTGCCCACGAACAATTGCCCCTGCTCCGGCAGATAGTCGCGGATACGGTGCGCCAGCTGCGCTTCGCCAAAGGTGTCTCGCTGCGCGACCACCCGTTGCCACGCCAGTTCTGCCAGACGCGGGATCTCTACACACCACGGTTTACGTTTTTCCGCCGGATGCATCTCCAGCCAGTCGGCGATTTTCGCTACCAGTCTGCGTCCACGATGGTGCGCCGGGTCCAGACGACCTTCAATATTGTCGATTACCCAATACTCTTCCGGCTCGCAGGTTGCCTGCCATTGCAGTAAGCGTTTTCCGGTAAGGCTACTGCCAAGCTGGACGACAATCTGCGCCTGCTGCAGTTCGGTAACCGCTTTGGCGTTGCCGAGCCACAGGTCGGCGCACGGCAGCGGCTGCCCGGTTTGCGACAATACGTCGCCAATTAATGGCCATCCCAGAGTTTGCGCCCACTGCGCCACTTTTTTGCCTTCTTCCGCGCTCATACGCCCGGCGACAACGACGCCGCGTTTTTGTCGCCAGAAGAACCAGTCGCGCTGTTTGTCGCTTTCCAGTCGACGCGCTTCGCGCAGCCAGGGTTTTTCATCCTGCCACCAGTCGCCGAGACGCTGCTGCCAGACCAGACCGGTGTCATTCATATCGCCATACAGCGGTTCGGCAAAAGGACAGTTAATGTGCAGCGCGCCCGCATGAAGCATAGCGAGCGCATTGTCGATGGTCGACACCAGCCAGCGCGCCGGAATATCCTGCGTGGGACGCGGCAACGACAGAGTTTGGGAGGGGTGAGAGGCAAACATCCCCGCCTGACGGATCGCCTGGTTGGCGCCGCAGTCAATCAGCTCCGGCGGGCGATCGGCGGTAAGTAAAATGAGCTTCTCGCCCGTCAGACCCGCCTCAATCAGCGCCGGATAGAGGTTCGCCACGGCGGTACCTGAAGTGACAATAACGGCAACCGGCTGCTGGCTGACTTTCGCCAGCCCTAACGCCAGATGACCAAGCCCACGCTCATCAAAGTGCGTATGGTGAATAAAAGCAGGATTCTCTGCCGCCGCCAACGTGAGCGGCGTGGAACGGGAACCAGGGGCGATACAAACATGCCTGACGCCATGACGGGTTAAGGCTTCCAGGATGACCGCCGCCCAGCGCCGGTTAAATGCACTTACTGACATGAGTTTGTCCGGTATCAATCATTGGGACTAAGTATAAAGAGCTGCAAAAATGGATTATTGATATGGGTCGGGAATATGTGACTCATTACGCATCCATCTGCAATAAGGTACGTAACCCGGCCGCTTTATTATCTATTTCCTGCCATTCCTGTTCCGGATCGGAGCCGCGGACGATTCCCGCGCCGGCATACAATCGCACCACATTGGCCGTCACTTTGGCTGAACGTAACGTCACGCAAAACTCACTTTGCCGCGTGGAGAGATAGCCTGCCGACCCGGCATACCATTCACGTTCGAACGGCTCATGTTGTTCTATAAAACAACGCGCGGGTTCACGAGGGATCCCGGCGACCGCTGCGGTAGGCTGTAACTGGTGCAGGCAGAGCGTGTCGTCCGCCTGATTAAGCGCCGTCCAGATACAGCGGCGCAAATGCTGTACCTTGCGCAGTCTGAGCACCTGCGGCGGCAGCACATCCAGCGAGTGGGTGCAGTTTTGCAGTCGCTGGCAGATGTCTTCGACAACCAGCATATTTTCTCGCTGGTTTTTATCGTCTTTCATTAACCATTCGCCAAGCTGCCAGGCTTTATGGTTATCCGGATGGTTCGCCACCGTCCCGGCCAGCGCTTCGGTACGCAGCGCCGTTTCACGCCGCCGCCAGAGCCGCTCCGGCGATGATCCCAGAAAGGCGGTATCGGCGGAAAAGGCCATAAAAAAGTGGTAGCAGTTGAGATTTAAACGACGACTGGACGCCATCATCGCGGCGGCATTGACCGGACGGGAGAATTGTAAGTCGGTGGCCCGCGCCAGCACAACTTTATCAAACGCCTCTTGCGCAATGGTGTGGGTGGCCTGCTGAATCAGCTTCACCCAACCGTCTTTGTCCGGCCAGTGTTGTTCGCTCGTGAGCGAAAGGCGTAGCGCCGGAACAGGCTTAATGCCGACCAGAGAAGCGAGAAACGCTTTCGCCTGGCGCGCATCATCGCGTAGCGAAACGTCACTGTGCAGATGTAAGCGTAAGGTCGCCGTACCACCGCTACGTCGCCACTCCAGCCGCGGCAGCAATAAGTAGCCCTCTTTCGGCTCGAACGCATTCAGCCCCCAAATACGCAGGTCAGGCTGCGCGTGCTGACGTAAAAACCGTTGCGCCAGATCGAGCGATGAAAAAACGGTGATTGCCCCGAGAACGGCAGCTTCTTCGTCGCCATTGCGCTGTTGCCAGTAGAATTGCGGAAAGGATGACTGGCTGGCCAGCCAGCTCAATGCATCGAAGGCATCGTTTAAAGGGAAAGGCGCATCGAAAACGCAAAGCCCTGGCGTCGCCGGTATCTCTTGCGATAGCTGACGCGTCAGATTTTCCAGCGCAGTAGTAATAGAATGCACGCGGACCCTCCCTGTTAAAAACCCCACATTATACGGGGTACTGCCCTAAAAAAGCAGTACCTCATTTAGGGAGGGTTGCAATTCTGTTCAGTGGGGGGATTTAGCGCCGCGCCAGCAGCAGTCCAAGCACCAGTCCTACCGCCGCGCCTACGCCAATACCCTGCCAGGGTTTTTCATGAACGTAGTCATCCGCTTTATAAACGGCCTGCTTTGCCCGGTAATAATAGCTATCCGACGCATGGCTTACGCGGTTTTTCACCTCTTCCAGCGCTTGTTCCGCGCGGGCTTTCAGCTCAATGTATTTTTGATCGGCGGGATCGCCTGAGGAACGTAAAATCTCTTCCAGCGTTTCGCTGAGCAAAGTCAGATCATCATCAACACGTGATTCACCAAATTGATATGACATTCTCATTCTCCGTTGTGTTAACACCTGCTCCTAACTATAGTCAACGGTTTCGGTTTATGCCTGATGAACCTCCCGCGCCATTCCCCGGTGCGGAATGCCATCTTCGTCATAAACATCGGTGACGGGAATAAAACCAAACCGCGCATAAAAAGGTTGCAGATGCGCCTGCGCCCCCAGATATAGCGGCTTATCCGGCCAGTGCCGCCCACAAGATTCCAGCGTTTTCGCCATTAATTGCTGGCCCAGTTTCGCCCCTCGCCAGGCATCGCTGACGATCACCCGGCCAATGACAACCGGGTCTGATTCGTTATCGCTTTTCAGAATCCTCGCATACGCCACCAGCTCATCCTGATGCCAGCCCAGAATATGCCGATTGTCGCCGACTAAATCATCGCCATCCACATCCAGGTAAGGACAGCGCTGTTCTACCACAAAGACCGCGCAGCGCAATTTGAGTAACGCGTAAAGTTGAGGAACGGTAAGTTCGCTATGGTGGAGATCCTGCCAGTCAATCATGATGCGCTCCTGTGTTGTGGTAATCTTGGGTTAAACGATAACCAAACGTGTATGGACAAGATGGAATTAATTTTTTTAGGTACGTCCGCAGGCGTTCCCACGCGCTCACGCAATGTAACGGCAATTTTATTACATCTGCAACATCCAACGCAGCCGGGAGTATGGCTTTTTGATTGCGGCGAAGGGACACAGCATCAAATGCTTAATACCGCGTTTCATCCCGGTAAGCTTGAGCGCATTTTTATCAGCCATCTTCACGGCGATCATCTGTTTGGCCTGCCGGGTCTGCTATGCAGCCGGTCGATGGCGGGGAATCCCCATCCGCTAACCGTATACGGGCCTCAAGGCGTGCGTGAGTTTATTGCAACCACACTGCGCCTTAGCGGTTCATGGACCGATTTTCCGTTGCAAATTGAAGAAATTAGCGCAGGCGATATTCTTGACGACGGTCTGCGTAAAGTGACCGCATTCAGGCTGGAGCATCCACTGGAGTGCTACGGATATCGCGTTGTTGAACATGACAAGCCTGGCGCGCTGAATGCCAGGGCGTTAAAAGCCGCAGGCGTTACGCCCGGCCCGCTGTTTCAGGCGTTGAAGGCAGGAAAAACCGTCACGCTTGCCGATGGAAGGCAGATCAATGGCGCCGACTACCTTGCTCCCGCCGTGGCCGGGAAATCAGTGGCGATTTTCGGCGATACCGCGCCCTGCGAGGCCGCCTTCGCGCTGGCGCAAGGTGTGGATGTGATGGTCCATGAAACCACGCTGGATGCGTCAATGGAGGAGAAAGCCAACGCTCGCGGACACAGCTCCACCCGTCAAACCGCGACGCTGGCGCGGGAAGCTGCCGTCGGTCGGCTGATCATGACCCATATTAGCTCACGCTATGACGATAAAGGCTGTCAGCGCTTACTGGCGGAATGCCGTGCTATTTTCCCGGCGACGGAACTGGCTTACGATTTTTCTGTTTTCCCGGTTTAGCGCTCCATTTTTTGTCCTCATTGCCGATAACACTAAAAAAGGCAGGCTTTCATAATGAGGTTAGGATGGACAATTTTCAGAAAGATATTGATGACAGGGCCAATTTAACCCTGTCCAACCGTTTTGAACTGCTGTTATTCCGTCTTGGTACATCGCTGCATGAACAGAAGTCAGAGCTGTTCGGCATCAATGTATTTAAGCTGCGCGAAATCGTACCAATGCCCGCCTTTACGCGCCCGGCAGGCATGAAAGCGCCGCTATTGGGCATGGTCAATATTCGGGATCAGGTCATTCCGGTGATTGATTTGCCAGCGGTAGCGGGCTGCAAGCCGGAAACCGGGCTGAATATTTTGCTGATCACCGAATATGCGCGCAGCGTACAGGCATTTGCCGTCGAGTCGGTGGAAAATATTATGCGTCTTGACTGGCAACAGGTGCATACCGCCGAGAAAGCCGTCAACGGTCGCTACATCACCAGTATTGCCTGCCTGGATGACAACAAAGAAACCAACAACCTGGCGCTGGTGCTCGACGTTGAGCAGATCCTTTATGATATTGTCCCCTCCAGCCACGATCTGCGCGCCACCAATCTGAAGACCAATAAATTTTATATTACCCCTGGCGCGGTAGCCATTGTGGCGGAAGACTCCAAAGTCGCCCGCGCGATGCTGGAAAAAGGGCTGAACGCGATGGGAATTCCGCATCAGATGCATGTGACCGGCAAGGATGCATGGGAGAGAATCCAGCAACTGGCGCAGGAAGCGGAGGCCGAAGGTAAGCCAATTAGCGAGAAAATCGCGCTGGTCCTGACAGATCTTGAGATGCCGGAGATGGATGGCTTTACGTTAACGCGTAAAATTAAAACCGATGAACGGCTGAAAAAGATCCCGGTCGTTATTCACTCTTCCCTTTCCGGCAGCGCCAACGAAGATCATATACGTAAAGTGCAGGCCGACGGCTACGTGGCCAAGTTTGAGATTAACGAACTCTCTTCGGTCATTCAGGAAGTGCTGGAGCGCGCAGCAACAAACAGCCAGGGACCACTGATCAGCCGCAAAAGCGCCTGACGTAACAGGGGATGCCTACAGTACAGGCATCCCCTGACGCTTAGTGAGACAAGCCTTCCGCCAGTTTTACCAGTTTAATAAACTCCGCGCGATAGCCTTGTTTATCTTCCCCGCGCGCCTGTTCACCCCATTTAATAATTTGCGGCCAGCTCGTATCTGCCAGCGTTTCTGAGCCACGCAGTTTTTGCCCGAAAGCCGCTACCGCCGCGCGGAAACGAAAATCTTCAGAGGCGTCAGCAAAGATCGGCATTTTTCCCATAACGACCGGGAACTCGGCTAATGTACTTTCGCTGCCCTGCGGTGCTTTCCAGCGGAATTTGATCCACGCCAGCTCGCTTGATTTTGTTGGCTTTGAGGCGGCTTTGTCCTGAGCGTAGCGCAGTTTATCCACCGAGGCTTTCTGCCCGTTAAGCGTCAGTTCAAAGAATAGCGTGACGTGTTTACCCGCGCCGATATCACCGGCATCAACCTTATCGTTATTGAAATCCTCGTCGCGCAGTTGGCGTTTTTCATAACCAATCTGCCGGTACTCAGTCACCCACTGCGGATTAAATTCGATTTGCGATTTTACATCTTTGGCAACGGTGACCAGCGTTTGATGCATCTCATCTTTGAGGACTTTTTGCGCCTCGGAGAGGGAGTCGATGTAGCTGTAATTACCGTTACCCACATCAGCAATTCTCACCATCATGGCTTCGTTGAAATTGTCATCGCCGACGCCCAGCGTAGATAAGGTAATACCTTTCTCGCGCTCTTTTTTTACCAGCGCTTCGATGTCTTTGGGATCGGTAATACCGAGGTTAAAATCACCGTCGGTGGTCAACAAAATGCGGTTAACGCCGCCTTTGATAAATCCTTTTTCGGCCTGCTCGTAGGCTAGTCGTAATCCCGCTTCACCACCGGTACTCCCGTAAGCATCCAGATTATCAATTGCCGCTTTAATCGCGGTTGTGTTATTTCCCGCTGTAGACGCCAGCGCGACGTGAGTGCCGCCCGCGTAGGTCACAATCGTGATGTTATCCTGCGCACGCAGATCGTTCACCAGCAGTTTTAGCGCCGACTGGATCAACGGCAGGCGTTCCGCTGGCTGCATAGAACCGGAAGTATCAATGAGAAAAACCAGGTTGGCAGGTGGCAGATCTCTGGTCTGCATGTCCCGGGCCTGAACATCAACTTTTAATAGCGTGCGCTGCGCGTTCCACGGCGAGGGAGCCAGTTCGTATTTAACCGCAAATGGCATCGGTATACAGGCCGCAATGGGTTTAGTGTTATCCTGCTTATCCGCAACGGGCTGAGGCGCGGGAAAATAGTTGAGCATCTCTTCTACCCGCACGGCTTCCGGCAGCGGCAGTTGCCCCTGATTCAGAAAGCGCCGCACGTTAGCGTAGCTGCCAGTGTCTACATCCAGACTAAACGTGGCGAGCGGCGCCTGACTTACCTGTTTAATCGGATTTTCATCGTAGTGTTCGTAACGCGCGGTCCCCATTACATTACCGCCTTGTGCAGCGAACGCTTTTGATGCCGAGGCACGTGTCCGCATTTCATATTGCGGTGCTTCGGCTGTTGCCAGAGATGCCGCCTTGGCATCTGCCAGAGACGCCGCTTTGGCATCTGCCAGGGCTTTGGCTTCAGCATTCGCTTTATATTCGGCTGCTTTTTTCGCAGCCTGTTGGGCGGCCTCGGCTTGTCTTTTCTGGACAGTGTCATCCCCGGCCTGAGCGCTATTTTCTTTCTGGATAGCCTGCTCCTG
Source organism: Salmonella sp. SAL03688 (assembly GCF_046551895.1). NCBI lineage: Bacteria > Pseudomonadati > Pseudomonadota > Gammaproteobacteria > Enterobacterales > Enterobacteriaceae > Salmonella > Salmonella sp. SAL03688. The sequence continues at coordinate 62,836 of NZ_JBGDVI010000015.1, read as the reverse complement.
TTTTAACTCAGCCGGATTATTTCCCTGCTGGTCGGAGGGCTCCGGCCCACAGCCCGAGAGAACAACCCCACCCAACAACAGCATTAATGTTTTTCCATTAAGCATACAAATTCCTTTTCAATTATATTCGGGTAATTCTCTGCAGATGTCCTGCATTATATTCCGCTTTACTTTTATTATCTGCATGGCGAAAGTAGAAAATAATATTACCTGCGTTAATAACCACCCATAATAAAAAAGATAATTATATTTTTGAGGCAAATAATATTTACGTTTAAGATGACAGGCTTAATCAGTTGCTGGCGTTCGACCCACAGATTCTGCGTGAAGAACACTATTTACAGTGACCGATTTACCAAAAGTGAATATATAAGATGGGGGACAATCTGCACTGTGCCCTCGCCGATGCTTCCTTTTACAACCCACCAAACAGCAATCCATTAAGCCGTGCCGACACTCACGTTATTGATGGAAAGATATTATATGCTGCCGTCACATGAAATAATGAACTGAGCGCGATCGGACGCCTTGAAAAACGCTGACAGAAATACGCTTCAGATCAAATTTTTCCCATTGAAGTCGATGAGATAAACATTTATCCGGGAAACGGGTCACGAAAACAGTTGGGAGAGTTGTTCCACTGCCTGATGCAAGAAATGGACAAACTGCTGAGTTTTTATCAGCGATGCCTGAGAAATGACAGTCACGTTATAATTTTTATAGCGGAGTAATGGGCCATATGTTTAACACTTCGACAATTATTGTGAATTACCCATATGAAACCGCTGGCGCTTACGGAACCGCCCAACATCCGGCTCTTCGTTCGTCGGGACGTGTTGGGTATGAATTTGGGTTAGCTTCGCTCCACCCAACTACGCCACTAATACAACGTTGATGCCGGATGGCGGCTACGCCTTATCCGGCATCTGGTTCTGTGTTCGTTGAAAAAGTGTTGGGTTTCGGCTATGCCTCACCCAACGAGTCCAGGGTCTCTATGCGTCACAGGTTTTCATAAGTTGGATGCAATCCAACATTTAGAGGCTCCGGTGTTGCTCATCAGCCTCAACCGCCGATAAATCGGCGGTTATTGACATCATCAACGCGGCATTACATCAGCGGCATCGCCAGTTGCACAAGGCTAATCAGCGGCTGCGGCCAGACGCCCAGTACCAACACCAGCAACGCGGAGATCAGCACCACGATCCCACCCGCGCTGTACTGCCAGTTTGTCGGCGCGTCGCGTCCCGGTTGCTGCGGCGCGTGCAGGTAGAGACTCACCGCAACGCGCAGGTAGTAGTACAAACCAATCGCGGAACCCACTACCACGGCGGCGACCAGCCACCACAGGCTGGCCTGAACGCCGACCGCCAACACGTAGAATTTGCCGATAAAGCCCAACGTCATCGGGATACCTGCCAGCGACAGCATCATCACCGTCATTACCGCGGCAAGAACCGGACGGTGCCAGAACAGACCACGGTAAGAGTACAGGGAATCGGCATCCGGGCCGCGGAACGGGCTGGACATCAGGCTGACCACGCCAAACGCGCCGAGGCTGCTGAACAGATAACCGGCCAGGTAAACGCCAACCGCTTCCATCGACATCTCGCCGCTCTGCAGAGCAATCAGCGCCACCAGCAGATAGCCGAGGTGAGAGATAGAAGAGTAACCGAGCAGACGTTTGATGTTGGTCTGGCTCAGCGCCATCAGGTTACCAAAGATGATAGAGGCAAAGGCGATAATGCCCAGCACCACGCGTACCGCTTCGCTGTCGCCTACCGGCGCATAGAGGAACAGACGCATCACCACGCCGAAGATAGCAATTTTACTCGCCGTCGCCAGGAAGGTGGAAACCGGCGCAGGCGCGCCCTGATAAACGTCTGGCGTCCACAGGTGGAACGGCACCAGAGAGAGTTTAAAGCCCAGACCGACAATCATCAGGCCAAAGCCCGCCAGCAGCAACGGCTCATGCAGCATACCATCGCCGAGGCTCTTACCGAGCGCTTCGAAAGACAGGTTGCCGGACTGCGCATAGACCAGCGCCATCCCGAACAGCAGGAAAGACGAGGCGGCGGCGGAGAGGATGGTGTATTTGATACTGGCTTCCAGCGAGCGTTTCTGGCGGAAAGCATAACCAATCAGGCCGAACAGCGGCAGTGAGATCAGTTCAATACCGAGGAACAGCGCCGCCAGATGGTTGGCGTTCGCCAGCAGAATTCCGCCCAGGCTGGCGATTAACACCAGCAGGTAGAACTCTTCCTGGTTATCGTTATAGCCTTCCAGCCACGGGTAGGCAAAGGTGCAGGTGGCGAGGCTCGCCAGCAGCACCAGCCCGGTGTAGAGCATCGCAAAGCCGTCAACGCGCATCAGCGGCGTGACGTCCATTGCCCCGGCCTGGCCGACAAACCAAAGCGAAACCAGAGCAGCGTTAAGCCCAATGACCGACAGCGTGGCATTGAGGAAGTGATTGCGTCGCCACGCAATGGAGAGCATCACAACCACCACCGTCAAGCCGACGATCAGCAGCGGTAGCAGCGCAATCAGGTGTTGTGGAGTTATTGTCATGGCGATTTACGGCCTTGTAGTAGTAACGGAATTAACAAACCACTGCTGGATGTTGCTCATCGCAGAATGCGAGGTATCCAGAATCGGCTGCGGATAGAAGCCAAGCAGTACCAGAAGCACCACCAGCAACAGAATGATAAACAGCTCGCGCAGCGACATCCCTGGCAGTTCCTGGCTGGCAATCTGGCTCTTCGCTTTACCGAAGTAAGCGCGATGCAGCATCGCCAACGAGTATACAGAGGCGAATACCAGCCCAAAGGTGGAGATCACGGTAATCATCGGCACCACCTGGTAGCTGCCGAACAGAATCATAAATTCGCCGACAAAGTTACCGGTGCCCGGCATACCGAGCGTCGCCACCGCAAAGAACATGGACAGCGCAGGCAACCACTTCATCTTGCCCCACAGTCCGCCCATCATACGCATGTCGCGGGTATGCAGGCGCTCGTACAACTGACCACACAGAATGAACAGACCGGCCGCGGAGAGACCGTGCGCGATCATCTGGATCACCGCCCCCTGGTAAGCCAGTTGGCTGCCGGTGTAGATAGCGATCAGCACGAAGCCCATGTGGGAAACGGAGGTATAAGCAATCAGACGCTTGATGTCGTATTGGGTAAAGGCCATCCACGCGCCGTAGAAAATGCCGATAACGCCAAGCCACATAGCGATCGGCGCAAACTCCGCCGACGCGTTCGGGAACAATGGCAGGGAGAAACGCAGCAGACCGTAAGCGGCGGTTTTCAGCAAGATACCGGCCAGGTCGACAGAACCGGCGGTCGGCGCCTGGGAGTGCGCATCCGGCAGCCAGCCATGCAGCGGCACCACCGGCATTTTCACCGCGAAGGCGATGAAGAAGCCCAGCATCAGCAGATATTCCACTCCGTGGGACATCGGCGTATTCAGCAGCTCTTCATAGTTGAAGGTCCACACGCCGGTCGCGTTGTAGTGCACAAAGACCAGCGCCAGGATGGCAATCAGCATCACCAGACCACTCGCCTGGGTGTAGATGAAGAACTTGGTCGCCGCCGTGATACGCGTTTTCCCGTCAGAAGCTTTGTGGCCCCACAGCGCTATCAGGAAGTACATCGGCACCAGCATCATTTCCCAGAAGAAGAAGAACAGGAACATGTCGATGGCCAGGAACACGCCGATAACGCCGCCTAAGATCCACATCAGGTTCAGGTGGAAGAAGCCCTGATATTTTTCGATTTCTCGCCAGGAGCAAAGCACCGCCAGAACGCCGAGCAGGCCGGTCAGCACCACCATTAGCAGCGACAGTCCGTCGAGCGCCAGATGGATAGAGATGCCAAAACGCGGGATCCACGGCAGAACAAATTCAGATTGCCACTGCGGAATACCGGCGGATTGCGTCAGTGAATAGCCGCCCTGCAACCACAATTGCAGACCGAGCGCCAGCGTCAGCCCCATGGTAATCAGCGCTATCCAGCGCGGCACCTTCACGCCAAAGCGTTCGGTCTGCCAGCACAGAAAGCCGCCGATAAAGGGGATTAATATCAACCAGGGTAATAACATAGCTAAGTATGTCCCTTATATTTACTCCTGCTCAGGCTATCTCACTCGTCAGCCCAAATCCTGCCAGTGCTCACACAAAACGCAGCGCGTTTTGAACGTCCGTAAGGACGGCCCCGTAGGGGTGAGCTTCGCGAATCATCCTCACGTACTTCAGTACGCTCCGGTTGCTGTGCGCTGGCGGTATCCGGTCTGACTTCGCCGATGACGCCTGTACTTCAGGAACAGATTTTCAACGAATTCTAAAAATTATTTTTGGGTTTGTAGGCCGGATAAGCACTGCGCCATCCGGCAGTCGTTCATCCAGCCAACAAACTCAACGCAGTACCATCAGCAGCGCCAGCACAACAACCGCGCCGATGCTCATGGATGCCACATACCAGCGCAAATAACCGTTCTCGCTCAGTACCAGGCCTTTGCCTGCAAAACGGGAAAGGATAGCCGGAATGTTCATCAACGCATTAAGCGGGTCGCGCTTCAGCAGCCAGGCGATACCGAGGAATGGCTTGACGAATAATTTGTCGTACAGCCAGTCAAAACCCCAGGCGTTATACCACCAGGTCCCCAGCAGACGGCCCGGCGCGCTGTTGGCGATCGACGTCACCAGCGTGCGTTTACCCAGCCACAGCCATGCGGCAATCAGGATGCCGGCAATCGCCACTACGCCAGAGGTAATTTCCAGCGTCATGACGCGCCCATGCGCCAGTTCAGTTGTCTGCGGCAGCACCCCCTGCAATGGCGGCACAATCAGCGCGCCAACAAAGGTAGACAGAATCATCAGGACAATCAGCGGCAGATGGTGGGTAATCCCCTTCCCTGCATGAGCATGAATTTGTTCTTTACCGTGGAATACGATGAAAATCATCCGGAAGGTGTACAGCGAGGTCATGAACGCGCCGACCAGACCCGCCACCATCAGATTGATATGGCCGTTCGCCATCGCGCCGGCCAGGATCTCATCCTTACTGAAGAAGCCGGCAGTGACCAGCGGCAGCGCCGACAGCGCCGCGCCCCCCACCAGGAAGCAGGCATACACCAGTGGAATCGACTTACGCAGACCGCCCATCTTAAAGATGTTCTGTTCGTGATGGCAGGCCAGAATTACCGAGCCGGAGGCCAGGAACAGCAGCGCTTTAAAGAAGGCGTGCGTCATCAGGTGGAAGATCGCCGCATCCCACGCCTGCACGCCAAGCGCCAGGAACATGTAGCCAATCTGGCTCATGGTGGAATAGGCCAGCACGCGTTTGATGTCGGTCTGCACCAGCGCGGCGAAACCTGCCATTACCAGCGTAATCGCCCCGATAATGCCCACCAGATGCAGAATTTCCGGGGTCATCAGGAACAGACCATGGGTACGAGCGATCAGGTAGACACCGGCGGTGACCATGGTAGCGGCGTGGATCAGCGCGGAGACCGGCGTCGGACCGGCCATCGCGTCGGCAAGCCAGGTCTGCAACGGTAGCTGCGCAGATTTACCGACCGCGCCGCCCAGCAGCATCAGCGTCGCCCACATCAGCATGTTGTTGCCGTCAGCAAAGTGCGCTGGCGCCAGCTCGACCATTTCGCGGAAGTTCAGCGTGCCCAGTTCGTTGTAGAGGATGAACAGCGCGAAGGCGAGGAATACGTCACCGACACGGGTCACCACGAAGGCTTTCATTGCCGCCGCGCCATTCTTCGGATCGCTGTAATAGAAGCCGATCAACAGATAAGAGCACAGGCCCACGCCTTCCCAGCCGAGGTACATCAACAGCAGGTTATCGGACAGCACCAGAACAACCATGCTGGCGATAAACAGGTTGGTATAAGCGAAGAAGCGGGAGTAACCCTCTTCTCCACGCATGTACCAGGACGCGAACATGTGGATCAGGAAACCGACGCCGGTGACCACAGAGAGCATGGTCAGCGACAGGCCGTCCAGCACCAGGTTAAAACCGATGTTGAAGTTACCGACCGACATCCACGTCCACAGCGGCTGGCTGAACGCCTGTTTGCCGTTGGCGAAGAAATCCATCCCGACAAACGCTGTCACCAACGCCGCCAGACCAACGGAGCCCACGCCAATGGTCGCGGAGAGATTTTCCGACCAGCGTCCGCGAGAGAACGCCAGCAGTACAAAGCCAATCAATGGCAGAATAATGGTTAAGGCAAGCATGTTCATCCACGCATCTCACTTACTGAATCGATGTTCAGGTTCTGGCGACGGCGATGGAGTTGCAGCAACAGCGCAAGTCCAATACTCGCTTCCGCAGCCGCAAGGCTGATGGCGAGAATGTACATCACCTGACCATCGGTCTGGCCCCAGTAGCTCCCGGCGACCACAAAGGCCAGCGCGGAGGCGTTAATCATGATTTCCAGCCCGATCAGCATAAACAGCAGATTGCGGCGGATAACCAGACCGGTTAAACCCAGGACGAATAAAATCGCAGCGAGGATCAGTCCGTGTGTTAAGGGGATCATGCGCGCTCCTCCGTTTTTCTTTTCGCGCGGTCATCGGCGCGGTTGCTTAGCACTTCGCCTGCACGCTCTTCACGACCGACGTGGAACGCCACCACCAGGCCTGCCAGCAGCAGCATCGACGCCAGTTCGACCGCCAGAACATAAGGCCCGAACAGCGTAATGCCCACCGCTTTCGCGCTAATCGGCGTGCCGTCGATGCCCTGGTCGTTAACGCCCAGAATGGCGTACACAATGACCGCCAGCATAATGGCCGACAAAACCGCCGGACCAATCCACACCTGCGGCTTCAGCCACTGGCGTTCCTGTTCGATTTCGCTGCCGCCGAGGTTGAGCATCATCACCACGAACACAAACAGCACCATGATGGCGCCTGCGTAGACGATAATTTCCAGCGCACCGGCAAAATAAGCGCCCAGCGAAAAGAACACCCCGGAAATCGCCAAAAGCGATATCACCAGATACAACAGCGCGTGTACCGGATTGGTATGGGTGATCACTCGCAGGGTCGCGAGGATGGCTATCAGGCCACAGATATAAAAAGCGAATTCCATTGCCCTCTCCTTACGGTAACAGGCTCTTGACGTCGATAGGCTTGGCTTCGTTCTCTGCTTCGCCTTTATCTTTGCCGTCGATTGCCATACCCGCCATCCGGTAGAAGTTATATTCCGGGTATTTGCCCGGACCGGAAATCAGCAGATCCTCTTTTTCGTACACCAGATCCTGACGTTTGTATTCGCCCAGTTCGAAGTCCGGGGTCAACTGAATCGCCGTGGTCGGGCACGCTTCTTCGCACAGGCCGCAGAAGATGCAGCGTGAGAAGTTAATGCGGAAAAATTCCGGATACCAGCGGCCATCTTTGGTCTCCGCTTTTTGCAGAGAGATACAGCCTACCGGACAGGCTACCGCGCACAGGTTACAGGCAACGCAGCGCTCTTCACCGTCCGGGTCGCGCGTGAGCACGATACGACCACGGTAACGGGGCGGTAAATAGACCGGCTCTTCCGGATACATCCGCGTTTCGCGTTTGGCGAACGCATGCAGGCCGATCATCCAGATACTGCGTACCTGAGTGCCGAAACCTACTAATAATTCTTTTAAGGTCATGGTCTTTGTGTCCCTTATTGCGCCTGCCACAGAATGACAGCCGCCGTTACCAGCAAGTTGATGAGCGTCAGCGGCAGGCAAACTTTCCAGCCGAAGGACATTACCTGGTCATAACGCGGACGCGGTAACGACGCACGAATCAAAATGAACATCATCATGAAGAACGCGGTTTTCAGCGCGAACCAGACGAATGGCGGTAAGAACGGGCCATGCCAGCCACCGAAGAACAACGTTACCATCAGCGCGGAAACGGTGACGATGCCGATGTACTCCCCCACGAAGAACAGACCGAATTTCATACCGGAATATTCGATGTGGTAACCGTCCGCCAGTTCCTGCTCGGCTTCCGGCTGGTCAAACGGGTGACGGTGACAGACCGCTACGCCCGCGATGGCGAAAGTAACAAACCCAAAGAATTGCGGAATCACGTTCCACAGATGCGCCTGGTTATTGACGATATCGGTCATATTAAATGAACCGGCCTGCGCCACCACGCCCATCAGGGAAAGACCAAGAAACACTTCGTAGCTCACCGTCTGGGCAGACGCGCGCATCGCGCCGAGCAGCGAGTATTTGTTGTTACTCGACCACCCGGCGAACAGTACCGCGTAAACCGCCAGACCGGCCATCATCAGGAAGAACAGAATCCCGATGTTTAAATCGGCCACCACCCAATTAGGGCTAACCGGCACAATGGCGAAGGAGAGCAGCAGCGAAGTAAACGCGATCATCGGCGCCAGGGTAAAGATGACGCGATCCGAGAATTTCGGGATCCAGTCTTCTTTAAAGAACATCTTGATCATGTCCGCGACCAGCTGGAGCGAGCCGCCCCAGCCAACGCGGTTTGGTCCATAACGGTTCTGGAACAGACCCAGCAGACGACGTTCGCCAAAGCTCATGAAGGCCCCGCAGGTGACGACCACCAGCAGAATCACCACCGCTTTGAGAATGCTCAGCAGGATCTCAATCAGATCCGGTGTAATCCAACTCATTGTTGCGCCTCCCGCAGATCCTCAAGACGCGCGCCAGCCAGAACCGGCGCGATGCCAGGCATACCCATCGGCAGCCCTACCTGCCCTGCCGCTAACCCTTCAGAGATTTCAACCGGCAGCGTCACCGTATTGCCATCGTAGCTAAAGGAGACGCGCGTCCCGGCATTGACGCCCAACTTCGCGGCATCCGCCGGGTTAAGTTTGATATACGGCTGCGGCATACGGCTCTGGAAGACCGGAGAACGCTGAGACAATTCGTCGCTGCCAAACAGGTGGTAATACGGCGCAATACGCCACTGACCGTCCTGCGCCTGGAAGCTTGCCGGCACGGTAGTGAAATAATCCAGACCGCCCTCAGTCGCTTCAATCAAACGCACGCCCGGATCGCCGTGACGCAGTTTGCCGCCCACTTCATCCTGGAATTTGTTCCACGCCTGCGGGGAGTTCCAGCCCGGCGCCCAGGCGAACGGAATTTCAGATCGCGGGGCAGTCGGTTGGTTATTCCCTTCCATTGAGAAGGCGAACATGGTGTCTTTATCCTGCGGCTGACGTGGTTCGTGCACGCTGATATTGGCGCGCATTGCGGTACGACCGCTGTAACGATGCGGTTCGCGCGCCAGCTTCTGCCCACGAATGCGGAAGGTCGCATCCGGCGCGGCGTCTTTAATACCGGCAAATTGCGGCATGGCGGCAATGACCGCGTCGATCACGTGGTCAAGCTGAGTCCAGTCCACTTCGCGGTTTTCGACGGTGCTGTGCAGTGAATGCAGCCAGCGCCAGCTTTCCAGCATAATCGTCTTGTTATCGTAGTAGGCCGGATCATAAACCTGGAAGAAGCGCTGCGCGCGGCCTTCGTTGTTGATGACCGTACCATCGCTTTCGGCGAAGCTTGCCGCGGAAAGCACCAGATGCGCGTTTTCCATAATCGCCGTGCGCTGATGGTCAACCACCATCACCAGCGGCGCTTTGGCGAGCGCAGCGTTCACGCGCGTAGCGCTTGCATGACGGTGGAGATCGTTTTCCAGCACCACCACCGCGTCCGCACTGCCGGTTTCCAGCTCACCCAACGCATCGTCAAGCGAACCGCCGCCCATCATGCCCAGCCCCATGCTGTTCACGGAGCGGGCAATCATAGTAATACCGACGTCGGCGCCACGGCCTTTCAGCGCTTTCGCCACGTTGGCGGCCGCCTGAATCACCTCACTGCTACCGGCGTTAGTGCCGGAGATAATCAGCGGTTTTTTCGCGCCGGCCAACGCCTGCACAATGACATCAATTTTGTTTTGTAAGTCGCTGTCGATACCGTCAACCGCAGGCGCTGTCTTGTCCAGCGCATGGGCAATCGCAAAGCCCAGGCGCGCCTGATCTTCCACCGGCGCGCGATAGGTCCAGGCGGCGATATCATCCAGACGGGTGTTGTCCACGTTGGTCACGAACAGCGGATGTTTGGCACGCTGGCCGATGTTAAGGATGGCCGCAATCTGCCAGTCGGCCACTTTCTGCGCCGCCGCCATTTCACGCGCTTTACCCTTCACCGCCTGACGTACCGCCAGCGCAACGCGCGCGCCGGTCTGAGTGACATCCTCACCCAAGACCAGTACCGCGTCATAAGATTCGATCTCCCGCAGCGCCGGGGTGTAAATTCCGCCTTCACGCAACACTTTCAGCGCCAGTTGCAGACGTTCCTGCTCGCCGCGCGCGATACCGGTGTAGAAGTTTTCCGCACCAACCAGCTCACGCAGCGCAAAGTTGCTCTCAATGCTGGCGCGTGGCGAACCGATACCGATCACTTTCTTCGACTGGCGCAGAATATCCGCCGCGCCCTGCATCGCCTGCTCGGCGTTGAGAGTAATAAAGTCATCGCCGCGGCGCTGAACCGGCTGACGCGGACGGTCTTTCAGGTTCACATAGCCATAGCCGAAACGACCGCGGTCGCAGAGGAAGTAGTGGTTAACGGTACCGTTGTAACGGTTTTCGATACGGCGTAATTCGCCATAGCGCTCGCCCGGGCTGATGTTACAGCCGATGGAACACTGCTGGCAGATGCTCGGCGCAAACTGCATGTCCCATTTACGGTTGTAACGCTCGGAGTGCGTTTTATCGGTGAAGACGCCGGTCGGGCAAATCTCGACCAAGTTACCGGAGAATTCGCTTTCCAGCGTACCATCTTCCGGACGCCCGAAGTAGACGTTGTCATGCGCGCCATAGACGCCCAGATCGGTGCCGTCGGCATAATCTTTGTAGTAACGCACACAACGGTAACAGGCGATGCAGCGGTTCATTTCGTGAGAGATGAACGGCCCCAGATCCTGGTTGCGGTGGGTACGTTTGGTGAAACGGTAGCGACGGAAACTGTGCCCCGTCATCACGGTCATATCCTGAAGATGGCAGTTACCGCCCTCTTCACAGACCGGACAGTCGTGCGGGTGGTTAGTCATCAGCCACTCCACCACGCTTTCACGGAACTGTTTCGCTTCTTCGTCGTCAATAGAGATAAAGGTACCGTCGGTGGCTGGCGTCATACAGGACATCACCAGGCGACCACGCGTATCTTCCGCGTTTTGGTATTGCTTCACCGCACACTGGCGGCAAGCACCGACGCTTCCCAGCGCCGGGTGCCAGCAAAAATACGGAATATCAAGGCCCAGGGACAGACATGCCTGTAGCAGGTTGTCCGCGCCGTTGACCTCGTATTCTTTGCCGTCTACATGAATCGTAGCCATTAGCATGCTTCCAAATTAAAAATCGTTAACTCACCAGCGCTCTTTGAGCAGGTTCGGCTGAATACCATTGATTAAATGGGTATTGCTGAACGGCTGCTTGATGCCAGCTTCGAATTCTTCGCGGAAATACTTAATTGCGCTTTGCAGTGGCTCAACCGCGCCCGGCGCATGCGCGCAGAAGGTTTTACCCGGTCCGAGGAAACGACACAGTTGCTCAAGTGTCTCGATATCCCCCGGCTGGCCTTCGCCACGCTCCAGCGCGCGCAGAATTTTCACGCTCCACGGCAACCCGTCGCGGCATGGCGTACACCAGCCGCAGGATTCGCGGGCAAAGAACTCTTCCAGGTTACGCACCAGCGATACCATGCCGATTTCGTGGTCTACCGCCATCGCCAGCGCGGTGCCCAGACGGCTGCCTGCTTTACCGATGCTTTCGAACTCCATCGGCAGGTCAAGATGCGCCTCGGTCAGGAAGTCGGTTCCCGCCCCGCCCGGCTGCCAGGCTTTGAATTTCAGGCCATCGCGCATACCGCCCGCGTAGTCTTCGAGGATCTCGCGCGCGGTGGTGCCGAACGGTAATTCCCACAGTCCCGGATTCTTCACGCGGCCCGAGAAGCCCATCAGCTTGGTACCCGCATCTTTGCTTTTCGAGATGTTCTGGTACCACTCCACGCCGTTGGCGAGGATTGCCGGGACGTTGCACAACGTTTCGACGTTATTCACACAGGTCGGCTTGCCCCATACGCCGGAGGTCGCCGGGAAGGGCGGCTTGGAGCGCGGGTTCGCGCGGCGGCCTTCAAGGGAGTTAATCAGCGCCGTTTCTTCACCACAGATGTAACGCCCTGCCCCGGTGTGCACGAACAGTTCAAAGTCGAACCCGGTGCCCATGATATTTTTGCCAAGCAGCCCGGCCTCGGTTGCTTCAGCAATCGCACGGCGCAAATGTACAGCCGCTTCGATATATTCGCCGCGCAGGAAGATGTAACCACGATACGCTTTCAGCGCAAACGCGGAGATCAGCATGCCTTCCACCAGCAGGTGCGGCAGTTGTTCCATCAGCAGACGGTCTTTATAGGTGCCCGGTTCCATTTCATCGGCGTTACACAGCAGGTAACGGATGTTCATGGATTCATCTTTCGGCATCAGGCTCCACTTCAGACCGGTGGAAAAGCCCGCGCCGCCGCGCCCTTTCAGACCGGCGTCTTTTACCTGGCTGACGATTTCATCCGGAGACAGGCCGGTCAGCGCCTTACGCGCGCCTTCGTAGCCGTTTTTGCTACGATATTCATCCAGCCAGACCGGCTGTTTGTCATCGCGCAGACGCCAGGTCAGCGGATGGGTTTCGGGAGTACGGATAACGTTTTTCATTTATACCGCTCCAGTAGTTCAGGAATGGCTTCCGGGGTCAGATGGCTGTGAGTATCCTCATCAATCATCATGTTCGGCCCTTTATCGCAATTCCCCAGGCAGCAGGTCGGCAGCAGCGTAAAGCGACCATCAAAGGTCGTCTGCCCCGGTTTGATGTTGAGATTTTTTTCCAGCGCGGCCTGAATCCCCTGATAGCCGGTGATATGGCACACCACGCTGTCGCAGTAGCGAATCACGTGGCGACCGACCGGCTGACGGAAAATCTGGCTGTAGAATGTGGCGACGCCTTCGACGTCGCTCGCCGGAATACCCAGCACATCGGCAATAGCGTAGATCGCGCCGTCCGGCACCCAGCCACGCTGCTTCTGAACGATTTTCAGCGCTTCAATGGACGCCGCACGCGGGTCTTCGTAGTGGTGCTTCTCGTGCTCTATCGCTTCACGCTCTGCCGCACTCAGCTCAAAAGCCTCGGTTTGTGGTTGTTGATTCTCGTGCATAATTAGCGGTCCACATCTGACATAACAAAATCGATACTACCCAGATAGACAATCAGGTCGGAGACCAGGCTACCGCGGATCGCCGAGGGAATCTGCTGCAGGTGCGCAAAGCTCGGCGTGCGCACGCGGGTACGGTAGCTCATAGTGCTGCCGTCGCTGGTCAGGTAGTAACTGTTAATCCCCTTCGTCGCTTCCACCATCTGGAAGGACTCCTGCGCCGGCATCACCGGGCCCCAGGAGACCTGCAGGAAGTGGGTGATCAGGGTTTCGATATGTTGCAGCGTGCGCTCTTTCGGCGGCGGCGTGGTCAGCGGGTGATCCGCTTTGAACGGGCCTTCCGGCATGTTATCGAGGCACTGCTGAAGAATGCGCAGACTCTGGCGCAGCTCTTCCACTTTCAGCATCACGCGGGTATAGCAGTCGGAAACGCCGCCGCCCACCGGCACTTCAAAGTCAAAGTTTTCGTAGCCAGAGTATGGACGCCATTTACGTACGTCGAAGTCGATCCCGGTCGCGCGCAGCCCTGCGCCGGTGGTGCCCCACTCCAGCGCCTCTTTCGCGCCGTAAGCGGCAACGCCCTGCGAACGCCCTTTCAGAATGGTGTTACGCAGCGCGGCTTTCTCGTAAGAGTCCAGACGCTTCGGCATCCACTCAAGGAACTCTCGCAGCAGGCGATCCCAACCGCGCGGCAAGTCGTGCGCGACGCCGCCGATACGGAACCAGGCCGGGTGCATACGGAAACCGGTAATGGCTTCCACCAGGTCATAAATTTTCTGCCGGTCGGTAAAGGCAAAGAAGACCGGCGTCATCGCGCCGACGTCCTGAATAAAGGTCGAGATGTACAGCAGATGACTGTTAATGCGGAACAGTTCGGAGAGCATCACGCGGATGACGTTCACACGATCCGGGACGGTGATCCCTGCCAACTTTTCTACCGCCAGCACGTACGGCATTTCATTGACGCAACCACCGAGGTATTCGATACGGTCGGTATAGGGAATGTAGCTATGCCAGGACTGGCGCTCGCCCATTTTTTCGGCGCCGCGGTGGTGATAGCCGATATCCGGCACGCAGTCGACGATTTCTTCACCGTCAAGTTGCAGGATAATACGAAACGCACCGTGCGCAGACGGGTGGTTCGGGCCGAGGTTGAGGAACATAAAGTCCTCGTTGTCAGTCCCGCGCTTCATCCCCCAGTCTTCCGGCTTAAAGGTCAGCGCTTCCATCTCCAGATCCTGCTTGGCTTTGGTCAGCTCAAACGGGTCGAATTCGGTCGCGCGCGCCGGATAATCTTTACGCAGCGGATGGCCTTCCCAGGTTTGCGGCATCATGATGCGCGTCAGGTGCGGGTGGCCTTCGATATCAATACCAAACATCTCCCAGGTCTCACGCTCGTACCAGTTGGCGTTAGGGAAAAGTTTAGTGAAGGTCGGCACGCGCAGGTCGTTTTCAGACAACGCCACCTTGAGCATGATATCGCGATTACGCTCAATGGAAATCAGGTGGTAGAAAACGGAAAAATCCGCGGCGGGTAACCCGTCACGGTGCGTACGCAGGCGTTCATCCATGCCGTGTAAGTCAAACAGCATGACGTAAGGTTTCGGCAGTTTCTTTAAGAAATCGCCAACCTCCAGTAGTTGTTCACGCTTGACCCAAACAACGGGGATACCGGTGCGGGTCGCCTGAACGGTAAAGGCATCCGGCCCAAAACGGTTGCGCAGTTCGCCGATAACCGGATCATCAAGATGATCGCGGGTACTCCATGCAGCGTCTTGCGCGGTTAAGTCGGTCATATTGTTCACCATTGCAAATGGTCCGTGGTGGTCGGCAGTGCTTCGCGCTATTAAAATAGTGGTTAGCGAAGTGAAGTGCTGCTGCCGACAGGCGCAAATTAAATCTCGTCCGGGGTACGCAGGTTCGTGACGGCAATACGCTCGCCGCGTTTACGTTCGCGTTCTGGCTGCATATTGGCGCGATACACGCCCTGATCGCCCACCACCCATGAGAGCGGACGGCGCTCTTTGCCAATCGATTCTTGCAGCAGCATCAACGCCTGCATATACGCTTCCGGACGCGGCGGACAGCCAGGGATATACACATCCACCGGGATGAACTTATCAACGCCCTGCACTACCGAATAAATATCGTACATGCCGCCGGAGTTGGCGCAGGCGCCCATAGAAATGACCCATTTTGGCTCCAGCATTTGGTCATACAGACGCTGAATAACCGGGGCCATTTTGGTAAAGCAGGTACCGGCCACCACCATCAGGTCAGCCTGACGTGGCGACGCACGCAGCACTTCCGCGCCGAAACGGGCAACGTCATGCACTGCGGTAAAAGAGGTCACCATCTCTACATAGCAGCAAGAAAGGCCGAAGTTGTAGGGCCAAATTGAGTTTTTACGGCCCCAGTTAACCATGTCATGCAGTTTGCCCATGAACACGTTTTTGTTAACTTCCTGCTCCAGGGGGTCGGTTACGATCTCCTGTTTTTGCAGGGGGTAACGGTCATTCTCACCGTTAGGATCTATGCGGGTGAGCGTATAATCCATCTTAATGCCTCGCGGTTAGCGTTGACGATTAGCGATACTGTTCGTTTCCGGGTTCATACGCTCGCGGCGTGAACGCGCGGGCGTCCAGTCCAACGCGCCAATACGCGCCAGATAAACCAGACCAGCCAGTAACACAAAAATAAAAATTGCAGCTTCCACAAAGCCAACCCAGCCGCTTTCGCGGATAGAAGTCGACCATGCGAACAGATACAGCGCTTCAACGTCGAAGATAACGAAGAACATGGCTACCAGGTAAAACTTGGCAGACAGGCGTAAGCGGGCGGTGCCGACCGAGTCGATACCTGATTCAAACGGAACGTTCTTGTGCCTCGCGCGTGCGCGACCGCCCAAAAACCAACCGCCTACCAGCATCAGGCAGCACAGGCCAATGGCAACGATAAGAAAGATAGCGAATGCCCAGTGATGAGCGATGACTTCAGTGGATGTTGACATACTCATTGCTTACTCATCAAAAGTAGCGCCAGTTTCTCTGCTCTTTACGGCAGATGGGCGCCACATCGATTCATGGGGAGGAATAAAAAAAACCCTACAATTACTGTAGAAAATGATAAAAACAGCTAATTGATGTGGTTTTTTACTCCTTTCTATAACCTTTTGTCAACTTTAACAAAAGTTCCTTCACATTAATTTACATCAATTCATCACCATTAACATTAAGTGCCATCCTGGAGAAAATGACTCTTCGGCCAGGGGGGGTTTTATGTTGTTGAATCGTGTCCGTTGTGAAGCAAAAGAAATAACACACACCTATTTTGACAGGAATTTGTGAAGATGCCTCCCCCTAAATGGGAGTATTTTCTTGATCTGTGACACGCTTTTGTTAATTCACCCCCTAAAACAGCAACAATTTCTCTAGTTTTTTAACATGCAAATTCATAAAATGGATGTTCTGGTTATTTTTTACCCACATTGAACTGCGAATCGCTACTGGCTGATTTACCGCAACTTTTACAATTTGTGCGGTTAAGCGCGTACAGATGGGCACAAAAAAAAGAGCCACTGAGCGTTTTTTCATCGCCAGCGGCTCTTTTTTACATTTACGACTTAGCGCCTTTTGCCTGCGAGCTACTCAAAACCCCCTTCCACCATCAGCGGATCATCTCCGCCCTCTGCAGAAAACTGGTTGTAATGCCATGGGTTTTGATAGCTTTCCATCGCATGGAAAATCACCATCGCCAGCTCGTTCTGGCTATTGGGATCGCGGCACAACAGATATTCCGTATCCGGCAAAGGCGGTAATCCGTCTGCGGCGCCCAGCACGCGAAGGTCGGGACTCATCATTTCGACAGGTCGAGCCGTTACGCCAAGACCGGCTTTAACGGCCGCGCGTACCGCCGGTAAAGTAGACGCCACATAGGCCAGCCGCCAGGGAATACCCGCTGCATTTAGCGTCTCCAGCACCATATCGCGGAATGGGCTGGGATCGTCCAGCAGGACTAATGGTACGGGCTCTCCCCTTTGCAAAACATACTCAGCCGCACAATACCAATGGGTGGGCGAGGTCCGCAAATTCAGACAGTCCAGCGAATGAGGTTGGTTAGTCGTCACCACCAAATCTACTTCCTGCGATTTAACCATGTCCACCATATAGGCGTTGCGTTTTACCCGTACATCAAGCGCGAGTTTCGGATAAACCGAGCTGATTCGGCTAAGCAAAAAAGGCAGGATAGTATCAGCTGATTCATCAGAAGCGCCGATTGTTAACACTCCCTGAAGATTACTGAACATTAATGATGAACACGCCTCATCATTAAAACGCAGGATTTTTCTGGCGTACCCCAGAAGCTGGATACCGTGTTCGGTCAAAAGCTTGTTACGACCATGGCGGGCGAACAATTCCTTTCCCACGAGTTGCTCAAGACGCTGCATTTGCTGACTGACCGCAGACTGAGTACGACATACCGCCGCCGCCGCCGCGGCGAAGGTGTTCAGATCGGCAACGGCCACGAACGTTCTCAGCAGATCGAGATCGAGGTTAATTATCGGACGATTTGCATTTATCATAATTTTTCACTTACTGGCGGGTCATATCGGGCTGACCTGGTTAATGCTGTGCATTCAGAAACAAGCAATTCCATTTGTAATGTGCATCCTTCGCAGTACCGCCTGGTTACCCAGGTAAATGTTAGAATGTAATTGAAAATACGACCAAAACACTTCTCTTACTTACTGATATAATACCAAATGCAACTGATCGGGATATATCAAAGAGAATGTGTCATACCTTTAGGCGTCTACAGATTTCTGCTAATGATGGACGTGTAAATCTTGTAACAGCGTCAAATAGTTTACCGAGACGCACAGATACAAAAACAATATATTGAACAATAGGTTATGTATAAAATCGCGTCATGATAATTAGCAGACAACGCAGACTACGCCCCCGTTTCGGATCATTATCTTAACCTAAAACCGCTATATTTATAAGTATTATTACGAATAATCTTAACCTTGGATATGTTATACTAATCGGACCAGAAAGATATTATTACGACTTTAGTAAATGCTTTTTAAATATTAAATAATAATTAATTAAGATTTCTACCATTCATTAATTATACTTAACAATAGTTTCACACCCCCCGCCGCCGGAAAGGTCTAACCTTCTCATTTTACCTTTAATACTCAGTATTTCCGAAATAGCCAGCGCGACACTAATGATGAATGCTTATCTCTCATAAAACAGATAATTTCTGACAACATAAAAAACCACATTACGCGCAATCATATAGAATAAAACACTATACATACAGACAAAAATAGAAAATGCATCTAACCAAATGATTTTATGAAGTTTTAAACAGCACGAAAGCGCGTTAAAAATAAACAA
This sequence comes from Salmonella sp. SAL03688, assembly GCF_046551895.1. NCBI lineage: Bacteria > Pseudomonadati > Pseudomonadota > Gammaproteobacteria > Enterobacterales > Enterobacteriaceae > Salmonella > Salmonella sp. SAL03688. Next base: position 44,192 of record NZ_JBGDVI010000015.1, on the reverse strand, counting down.
AATCTTCTTCTGTTCACTCTTCAAAACTCACCGTCGTGGGAGTACATTGTTTCGTGCTGACTTCCACGGCAGGGAGTGGCAATAACAGCTAAAAGGTCAAGATTCATGTCCCCCATTGAAAAATCCAGCAAACTCGAAAATGTCTGTTATGACATTCGTGGCCCCGTTCTGAAAGAAGCGAAACGCCTTGAGGAAGAAGGTAATAAAGTTCTTAAACTGAATATCGGCAACCCCGCCCCCTTCGGATTCGAAGCGCCGGACGAAATTCTGGTCGATGTCATTCGTAATTTGCCGACGGCGCAAGGATATTGCGACTCGAAAGGGCTTTATTCCGCCCGTAAAGCGATTATGCAGCATTATCAGGCCCGTGGAATGCGCGATGTAACCGTGGAAGATATCTATATCGGTAACGGCGTTTCCGAGCTGATCGTTCAGGCGATGCAGGCGTTGCTTAACAGTGGCGATGAAATGCTGGTTCCCGCGCCCGATTATCCGTTATGGACAGCGGCGGTATCGCTCTCCAGCGGCAAGGCGGTACATTATCTTTGCGATGAATCTTCCGACTGGTTCCCGGACCTTGACGATATCCGCGCCAAAATCACCCCACGTACGCGTGGTATTGTCATTATTAATCCAAACAACCCTACTGGCGCCGTCTATTCTAAAGAATTGTTGATGGAAATTGTCAACATTGCGCGCGAGCATAATCTCATCATCTTCGCCGATGAAATTTATGACAAGATTCTCTATGACGATGCCGAGCATCACTCTATCGCCGCACTGGCGCCTGATCTGCTGACCATCACCTTTAATGGGTTGTCTAAAACCTATCGCGTCGCCGGCTTCCGCCAGGGCTGGATGGTGCTGAACGGGCCGAAAAAACATGCGAAAGGCTATATTGAAGGGCTGGAGATGTTAGCCTCAATGCGCCTGTGCGCCAACGTCCCGGCGCAACATGCTATTCAGACCGCGCTCGGCGGCTATCAAAGCATTAGCGAATTTATTCTGCCGGGCGGTCGACTGTATGAACAGCGTAACCGCGCCTGGGAGTTGATTAACGATATTCCCGGCGTTTCCTGCGTAAAACCGCGCGGCGCGTTGTACATGTTCCCCAGGATCGACGCTAAACGTTTTAATATTCACGACGACCAGAAGATGGTGCTGGACTTCCTGCTACAGGAAAAGGTGCTGCTGGTGCAAGGTACCGCCTTTAACTGGCCGTGGCCGGATCACTTCCGCATTGTGACGCTACCGCGTGAAGATGACCTGGAGATGGCCATCAACCGCTTTGGGCGTTTCCTCTCAGGTTACCATCAATAATCTTAAATTCAGGCTACTTCGGTAGCCTGAATTGCATCTTCATCCCCCTCCCCGCACAATGAAGTCTGCCGCAGTGAAAACAAAAGGTAATCTATGAAGCAGAGCCATTTTTTCGCCCATCTCTCCCGCATGAAGTTGATTAACCGCTGGCCGCTGATGCGTAACGTGCGTACGGAAAACGTCTCCGAACATAGTCTGCAGGTGGCGATGGTCGCCCATGCGTTGGCGGCGATAAAAAACCGTAAATTTGGCGGTCAGCTCAATGCTGAACGCATCGCGCTTCTGGCGATGTATCATGATGCCTCGGAAGTACTGACCGGCGATCTGCCGACGCCGGTAAAATATTTTAATTCCCAGATAGCCCAGGAATATAAAGCGATCGAAAAAATCGCCCAGCAAAAGCTGGTTGATATGGCGCCGGATGAATTACGCGATATTTTCGCACCGCTTATTGATGAGAATGCCTGGAGCGAAGAAGAACAGGCAATCGTAAAACAGGCCGATGCGCTTTGCGCCTACCTGAAATGCCTGGAGGAGCTCTCAGCGGGAAACAATGAGTTTGGACTGGCAAAAACGCGGCTGGAAAAAACGCTGGAATTACGTCGCAGCCAGGAGATGGACTATTTTATGGCGGTGTTCGTACCAAGTTTCCATCTCTCTCTTGACGAGATAAGCCAGGATTCACCGCTTTAAACGGTTTTGCCGGATGGCGACGCCAACGTCTTATCCGGCCTGGACGTAGCGTGATATCCGTAGGCCTGATAAGCGTAGCGCCATCAGGCCTTTTCCTGTCTGGGGTTAAAACGGAAACAACATCGGAATCATCACAATACAAACCGCCATCACAATAAGCGTGAACGGCACGCCAAGCTTCACAAAATCGCTAAAGCTATAGTTTCCCGGCCCCAGAACCAGAGTATTGACCGGCGATGAAACCGGCGTCATAAAGGCGGCGGATGCCGCCATCGCCACCGCCATCGCAAACGGATAGGGCGACACCCCCATCGATTTCGCCGCCGCCAGCGCAATCGGCGCCATCAGCACCGCCGTTGCCGTGTTAGAAATGAACAGTCCTATGACGGCGCACAGCACGAACAGGCATCCCAGCATCATATACGGCCCATAGCCGCCGCCGATATCCATTAATCCTTGCACGACCAGAGAGACGCCGCCGGTTTTTTGCAACGCCAGCGCAAACGGCATCATACCCACAATCAAGATAATGCTCGGCCAGTGGATCGCTTTATATGCGCTTTCAGCATCAATACAGCGAAATTTTCCCATCAGCAGGCAGGCGATAATCGCCGCGATCGGGTTGGGAATTTCATCGGTCAACATCAGCGCCACCATCAGTACCAGGCAGAAAATGGCGTGCGGCGCCTGGCTGTGCGCAGGAGAGGCTTCGCTGACCTCGACCGGCATATTCAGCACCACAAAGTCGCGGCCTTTTTGCCCCAGCAGGCTGATTAACTTCCAGTTCCCCACGACCAGAATGATATCGCCCATCAATAACGGCTCATCGGCCAGCGACCCTTCCAGCGCGACGCCGTCGCGTTTCAGGCCGACCACATTCAGCCCGTAACGTGTACGGAAAGCGATTTCACGCACCGACTTGCCAATCAGTTCAGACTCCGGAATAAGCGAAATTTCCGCCATCCCGACATCCAACGCCTGATCGGAAAAATATTCTCCACGCAATACCATCGGTTCCAGCAGTTGCTCGGCGCAGAACTCTCTGAGGTCGACCTCCGCCGCCGACATATCAATCAGCAGAACGTCGCGAGCGCGAAACTCCGATACGCCGTTCACATTGACGATAACCCGCCGAAAGCGCCGCCAGCGTTCAACGCCGATGACATTGGCGCCGTAACGTTCGCGCAATTTAAGGTCGTCCAGCCGCTGTCCCACCATTGGCGAACCGGGGCGAATCGCCAGACGACGAGCGCGCCCCGTCAGACGGTACTCGCGGATAAGATCGCGGAAAGTGCGACGCTTACCGGCCTGTTGTCCGGGCGCATCGCCTTTTAGCATGAAGCGCATCACCAGCATATAAACAATGCCGAGCGCCAACACCACTATCCCCAGCGGCGTCACGCTAAAAAAGTTGAACCCGTGCAGGCCTTCACGCAGCAGTTCACTGTTAACCACCAGGTTCGGCGGCGTCGCCACCAGCGTCATCATTCCGCTGATAAGCCCGGCAAAACTCAGCGGCATCATCAGGCGCGAAGGCGAGGTTTGCATATGCATAGAAACGCTAAGAACAACGGGGATAAAGATCGCCACCACGCCGGTTGAACTCATGAAAGCGCCAAGTCCGGCGACGGTGATCATCAGTAAAACCAGCATTTTGATTTCACTGCTGCCCGCCATTTTAACCAGCCAGGTACCGACCACCGTCGCAACGCCGGTGCGCACGAGGCCGTCGCCAATAATAAATAAGGCGGCGATAAGAATGACATTCGGATCGCTAAAGCCGGAGAAGGCTTCCGGAAGGGTCAAGGTACCGCTAAGGACAAAAGCAACAATGACGAATAAAGCCACCGCATCCATACGTACTTTGCCCGTCGCAAACAACACGACGGCAATCGCCAGTAAAGAGAGAACCCAAATCAATTCACCGTTCACAACATATCCTTGTCAGATGAGAAGATAACGCGATTCTGCCATAAATATGCCCCGCCAAAGCGGGGCGATATCATGATCAGGTCTTTCTTAACACCACCACATCGCCGTTTGGTTGTTTAGCGACCGATAATTGCGTCAGGCTATCCAACGCAAAATCAACATCCGCCAGACGCGGCGTGTCGGCCGGCGCATTGACCGCAATGACGTGGCAGCCCGCAGCCAGTCCGGACAGCACGCCAGCCGGGGCATCTTCTACTACGACGCACTCCTGAGGGGCCAGGCCAAGCAGTTGTGCGCCCAGCAAATACGCATCCGGCTCCGGTTTGCCGCGTTTGACTCGTTCGGCGGTGACAAACACCTCTGGCGCTGGAAGGCCCGCGACCTGATGGCGCGCACGCGCGACCGGCATTGAACCGGAGGTGACGATAGCCCACGGAATGCCCGCTTTATTCAGGTGATTGAGTAAATCGACTGCCCCCGGCAACGCGGTGATCCCTGCGGTTTCAGTGGCTTCTATTTGCTCCAGGCGCGTAAACTCAGCGGCAATTTCCGCCTCCGATTTACCCGCCATAAAATGCCGCAACGAGGTGATCGCCTGTTTGCCATGAATAAAGCCCAGCACCTCATCATGAGCAAGGTTAAAACGATCGGCCCAGCTACACCACGCGCGTTCAACGGCAGGTAATGAGTCAACCAACGTTCCATCCAGATCAAACAGAAAACCTTTACACTGCACGCGAGCCTCCTCAGGCATTAATGATTTGATTGATTTCATTCGCGCTCAGGTGGTACTGACGCGGGCAGGCATGCCAGACATTCAACATCCGCTGGTATTTTTCCCACATCGGCGTCTGGGCATTAAAGCCGTGCGTCCCGGCGTCAAAGTGAGTGTAGCGTCCTTCTATATTCACCATAAAACGGACATAGCCGAGGTAACGCGCTTCCGTCGCGGCGTCAAACCCCAGGAAGGTGACGCGACGTTCGTCGATGGTTTGCGTATCTTTGAGGTTGGTCCAGGAGACGTGCAGCGCATGGTACATCTCCATAATATCGATGATGGTACGACAGGTCTCTTCCGTCAGCTCGCCAAACTCGCGATCCAGCTCGCGCATCTGCAGGCCGTAGCCGCGTTCAATAATTGTTTGTAAGCGACGGTAACGCTCGGCGTTGGTGGGATCAAGCATCGTCATCATTTTGTACTGGTTAGACAAAATCAGACGTTGCGCGTTGGTCATTTCCATTTTGAACTCCTGTATCACGCTATAGCGATGAAAAAAAGAAGGCATTGGTATGCCTTCTTTTATATGCGTAATCCGGGGTCAATTACAAATCATCCAGGAAAGTTTTATCCAGTTGTTTGAAGGCGCGCTTAAGCGTGTCAGCTAATGCCTGGTAATCCGGCTTTCCTTCTACCGGCGCCAGCGCTTGTCCAGCCTCCTGCAATTTACCGCGAACTTCGTAAAACCAGTTAAGGATTGAAGGCGGCAACGGCGTCACGGAACGTTTCCCTAACCACCATAATCCCTGCATAGGCAAGCTCAGGGCGAACAGGGCGGTCGCCACGGCCGGACCTAACTGACCGCCCAGCGCTATCTGCCAGCATAATGTAAAAACGGCGACAGGCGGCATAAATCGTATGGCATAGCGCGTCATACGAATGACGCGGTTTTCGACGAAAACGGGCGCCAGCCGCTTTTCCATCGGCCACGTCTTCGCGTAGTGCTGCCCCCGGCGAAATAAGCTAAAAAAATTTACGGAGCGATTATCCGGTGTCGACATGGCCTACCTCAACTTCACATATAAAATTTAAAAAATTTGTGCAAAACAACAACTGCGAGGGACAACGTTCAAAACATTTTGTCTTCGATACCCACTATCAGGTATCCTGTGTCGGCCTGTCAAAGGCCGGTAGTTTAAAATCATTGAGTCGTCAATATTACACATAGTATGCCATTGGCTGAAAAATACGCAAAATGGCATAGACTCAAAGGTATTTCTTCCATCATGCCCAAAAAAACTCCTGCGCATGATGTTAATCATAAATGTCAGGGCTATCATGCGCTACGCTCTATGGCTCACTGACGTTTTTTTAGCCACGTATCATAAATAGGTACTTCCATGTCGAGTAAGTTAGTACTGGTTCTGAACTGCGGTAGTTCTTCACTGAAATTTGCAATTATTGATGCAGTTAATGGTGATGAATACCTTTCTGGTTTAGCCGAATGTTTCCATCTGCCAGAAGCACGCATCAAATGGAAAATGGACGGCAGTAAACAAGAAGCGGCTTTAGGTGCAGGCGCCGCTCACAGTGAAGCGCTGAACTTTATCGTTAACACTATTCTGGCACAAAAACCAGAACTGTCTGCGCAGTTAACTGCAATTGGTCACCGTATCGTACACGGCGGCGAGAAGTATACCAGCTCCGTAGTCATTGATGAGTCCGTCATTCAGGGCATCAAAGATTCCGCCTCTTTCGCACCGCTGCATAACCCGGCTCACCTGATTGGTATCGCCGAAGCGCTGAAATCTTTCCCGCAGCTGAAAGATAAAAACGTTGCAGTATTCGACACCGCCTTCCATCAGACCATGCCGGAAGAATCTTACCTGTATGCCCTGCCGTACAGCCTGTATAAAGAACACGGCGTTCGTCGCTATGGCGCACACGGCACCAGCCACTTCTATGTAACTCAGGAAGCGGCAAAAATGCTGAACAAGCCGGTAGAAGAACTGAACATTATCACCTGCCACCTGGGCAACGGCGGTTCTGTTTCCGCTATCCGTAACGGTAAATGCGTGGATACCTCCATGGGTCTGACCCCGCTGGAAGGCCTGGTCATGGGTACCCGTTCCGGCGATATCGACCCTGCGATTATCTTCCACCTGCACGACACTCTGGGCATGAGCGTGGATCAGATCAACAAAATGCTGACCAAAGAGTCCGGTCTGCTGGGTCTGACTGAAGTGACCAGCGACTGCCGTTATGTTGAAGACAACTACGCCACCAAAGAAGACGCTAAACGTGCGATGGACGTTTACTGCCACCGCCTGGCGAAGTACATCGGTTCTTACACCGCTCTGATGGACGGTCGTCTGGATGCAGTCGTGTTCACCGGCGGTATCGGTGAAAACGCCGCGATGGTTCGCGAACTGTCTCTGGGTAAACTGGGCGTGCTGGGCTTTGAAGTCGACCACGAACGTAACCTGGCGGCCCGCTTCGGCAAATCTGGTTTCATCAACAAAGAAGGTACCCGTCCGGCGGTGGTGATCCCAACCAACGAAGAACTGGTTATCGCGCAGGACGCGAGCCGTCTGACTGCCTGATTTCACACCGCCAGCCTCGCTGGCGGTGCTGTTTTGTAACCCGTCCCCAAAAGACGGTAACGAAAGAGGATAAACCGTGTCCCGTATTATTATGCTGATCCCTACCGGAACCAGCGTCGGCCTGACCAGCGTCAGCCTCGGCGTCATCCGTGCTATGGAACGCAAAGGCGTTCGTCTGAGCGTCTTTAAGCCTATCGCCCAGCCTCGCGCTGGCGGCGATGCGCCTGACCAGACCACCACTATCGTTCGCGCGAACTCTACCCTGCCGGCGGCTGAACCGCTGAAGATGAGCCACGTTGAATCTCTGCTCTCCAGCAACCAGAAAGACGTGCTGATGGAAGAGATCATCGCGAACTACCATGCGAATACCAAAGACGCGGAAGTGGTGCTGGTTGAAGGTCTGGTTCCGACCCGTAAACATCAGTTCGCTCAGTCTCTGAACTATGAAATCGCGAAAACGCTGAATGCGGAAATCGTTTTTGTCATGTCTCAGGGTACCGACACGCCAGAACAGCTGAACGAGCGTATCGAACTGACGCGCAGCAGCTTCGGCGGCGCGAAAAACACCAACATCACCGGCGTTATCATCAACAAACTGAATGCGCCGGTTGATGAACAAGGCCGTACTCGCCCGGATCTGTCGGAGATTTTTGACGACTCTTCCAAAGCGCAGGTGATCAAAATCGATCCTGCTAAACTGCAGGAATCCAGCCCGCTGCCGGTTCTGGGCGCGGTGCCGTGGAGCTTCGACCTGATTGCGACCCGCGCTATCGATATGGCGCGTCACCTGAACGCCACCATCATTAACGAAGGCGATATCAAAACCCGCCGCGTTAAATCCGTTACGTTCTGCGCGCGTAGTATTCCGCATATGCTGGAACATTTCCGCGCAGGATCGTTGTTAGTGACCTCCGCTGACCGTCCGGACGTACTGGTCGCAGCTTGCCTGGCCGCGATGAACGGCGTAGAAATCGGCGCCCTGTTGCTGACCGGCGGCTATGAAATGGACGCACGCATTTCTAAACTGTGCGAACGCGCATTCGCCACCGGTCTGCCGGTCTTTATGGTGAACACCAACACCTGGCAGACTTCGCTGAGCCTGCAAAGCTTCAATCTGGAAGTCCCGGTTGATGACCATGAGCGCATCGAGAAAGTTCAGGAATACGTCGCGAACTACGTTAACGCTGAGTGGATCGAGTCGCTGACCGCCACTTCCGAGCGTAGCCGTCGTCTCTCTCCGCCGGCGTTCCGCTACCAACTGACCGAGCTGGCGCGTAAAGCCGGTAAACGCGTAGTGCTGCCGGAAGGCGACGAACCGCGTACCGTCAAAGCGGCGGCAATCTGCGCTGAACGCGGCATCGCCACTTGCGTTCTGCTGGGCAACCCGGATGAAATCAACCGCGTCGCGGCATCTCAGGGCGTTGAGCTTGGCGCAGGTATTGAAATCGTCGATCCGGAAGTGGTGCGTGAAAGCTATGTCGCTCGCCTGGTTGAGCTGCGTAAGAGCAAAGGCATGACCGAACCGGTTGCCCGCGAGCAGCTGGAAGACAACGTGGTGCTCGGCACGCTGATGCTGGAGCAAGACGAAGTCGACGGCCTGGTTTCCGGCGCGGTTCATACCACCGCCAACACCATCCGTCCGCCGCTGCAGCTTATTAAAACGGCGCCGGGTAGCTCCCTGGTCTCTTCTGTGTTCTTTATGCTACTGCCGGAGCAGGTTTACGTTTACGGCGACTGCGCAATCAACCCAGACCCGACTGCAGAGCAGCTGGCAGAAATCGCGATTCAATCTGCGGATTCCGCCATTGCCTTCGGCATTGAACCGCGTGTGGCAATGCTCTCCTACTCCACCGGCACCTCTGGCGCGGGCAGCGACGTAGAGAAAGTACGTGAAGCGACGCGTCTGGCGCAGGAAAAACGTCCTGACCTGATGATCGACGGTCCGTTGCAGTACGACGCCGCGGTCATGGCTGACGTAGCGAAATCCAAAGCGCCGAACTCGCCGGTTGCGGGTCGCGCTACCGTGTTCATTTTCCCGGATCTGAACACCGGTAACACCACCTACAAAGCGGTACAGCGTTCTGCCGACCTGATCTCCATCGGGCCGATGCTGCAGGGTATGCGCAAGCCGGTGAACGACCTGTCCCGTGGCGCACTGGTTGACGATATCGTCTATACCATCGCCCTGACGGCGATCCAGGCTTCCCAACAGCAGCAGTAACAGTAAAAGCTAATGCCGGATGGCGGCGTGAACGCCTTGTCCGGCCTACAGGTGAGATACCGTTGTAGGCCGGATAAGACGCGTTAGCATCGCCATCCGGCATTCTGCTATTTACCCTGCAAAGCGGAATTTTTTGCTTAACTGCGCTGCATCAATGAATAACTATTGCCTTCTTCTCATACTTAGCCTCTTTGCTTTGCAACAGGGATAGTCTGTCATGTCTGTCGTTACAGAATCAAAAACAGCCAGAAAATGGGCAATGCCCGATACGCTGGTCATCATCTTTTTTGTCGCCATTTTAACCAGTATCGCTACCTGGGTCGTCCCCGTTGGGATGTTTGATAGCCAGGAAGTGCAGTATCAGGTCGATGGTCAGACAAAAACCCGCAAAGTCGTCGACCCGCACTCTTTTCGCATTGTGACCAATGAGGCCGGGGAAGCGCAGTATCATCGCGTACAATTTTTCACTACCGGCGATGAAAGACCAGGGCTGATGAATTTTCCGTTTGAAGGGTTAACATCCGGATCGAAATTCGGCACTGCCGTCGGCATCATTATGTTTATGTTGGTGATTGGCGGCGCATTCGGCATCGTGATGCGTACCGGCACCGTGGATAACGGCATTCTGGCGCTTATTCGCCACACGCGGGGCAACGAAGTCCTGTTTATTCCGGTGCTATTTGTCCTCTTTTCGTTAGGGGGCGCCGTATTTGGCATGGGCGAAGAGGCGGTCGCCTTTGCAATTATCATAGCCCCGCTGATGGTCAGGCTGGGCTATGACAGCATTACCACCGTCCTGGTGACCTATATCGCCACCCAAATTGGCTTTGCCAGTTCGTGGATGAACCCTTTCTGCGTAGTCGTCGCCCAGGGGATTGCCGGCGTGCCGGTACTTTCCGGCTCCGGGCTGCGTATTGTGGTCTGGATTGTCGCCACGCTGATTGGGCTGGTTTTTACACTGGTCTACGCCTCACGCGTGAAAAAGAATCCGCTGCTGTCCCGCGTCCACGAATCCGATCGCTATTTCCGCGAACAGCAGGATGAAGTCGTCCAGCGCCCTTTCACCTTCGGCGACTGGCTGGTACTGCTGGTCCTGACCGGCGTAATGATTTGGGTCGTCTGGGGCGTGATTGTCCACGCCTGGTTTATTCCGGAGATCGCCAGCCAGTTTTTCACCATGGGCGTGGTGATCGGCCTCATCGGCGTTATCTTCCGCCTCAACGGTATGACGGTCAACGTAATGGCGTCCTCATTCACCGAAGGGGCGAGGATGATGATCGCGCCTGCCTTGCTGGTGGGTTTTGCCAAAGGCATTCTGCTGCTGGTCGGCAACGGCGAAGCCGGGGAACCCAGCGTGCTCAATACGTTGCTTAACAGTATCGCGCATGGCATCAGCGGGCTTAATAATGCTATCGCCGCCTGGTTTATGCTGCTCTTCCAGGCGGTATTTAATTTCTTTGTCACGTCCGGTTCGGGCCAGGCGGCGTTAACCATGCCATTACTGGCGCCGCTCGGCGATCTGGTCGGCGTTAACCGTCAGGTGACTGTTCTGGCCTTCCAGTTTGGCGATGGCTTCAGCCATATTATCTATCCGACATCGGCCTCGCTGATGGCCACGCTGGGCGTGTGCCGGGTCGATTTTCGCAACTGGCTGAAAGTGGGGGCGTCGCTGCTGGGACTATTGTTTATTATGTCCAGCGTGGTCGTCATTGGCGCGCAGATGATGGGATATCATTGATCCAAAATGCCGGATGAGCACCAGCGCCATCCGGCAATATCTCCATGATTAAAGCAGTGATTTCGCGGCTTCTACAATCGCTGCGGCGGTGAGTCCGTACTCTTGTTGTAAGAAATCCTGCGTTCCTACCTGCCCATAACGCTCTTTGACGCCAACACGGCGCATCGGCACCGGGCAGTTTTCCACCAGCACTTCCGCCACCGCTGACCCTAGTCCATTATGGATGCTGTGGTTTTCACACGTGACGATACGCCGCGTTTTTTCCGCATAGTTTTTCACCAACATGCGATCGATAGGCTTTAAGGTGAACATATCAATGACCGCGGCGCTCACACCTTCCTGCTCCAGTTGGCGCGCCGCCTCCAGCGCCTCCACCACCATAATGCCGTTGGCGATAAGCGTAATATCATCGCCCTCACGCAGTACGTTGCCCTTGCCAATGGTAAAGGTAGAGCCTGGCGCATAGATACTCCGCGCCTGCTTACGGATGGTACGCAGCCAGTAAAAACCGTCCAGATCCATTAGCTGGCGTAAAATATCCGCGAACATCACCGCATCCGTCACCTCCAGTACTACGGAGTGCGCCAGCCCGCGAACAATCCCCATATCTTCAAAAGACATATGGGTGCCGCCGTTATGGCACGCCGTCACTCCGGCATCGGAGGCGATCACTTTGACGTTGTTACGCTGATAATCCAGCGCCATGAAGAGCTGATCAAAACAGCGACGGCTGGCAAAAGCGGTAAAAGTATGCACAAACGGTTTGCGACCGGTCAGCGCCAGCCCCGCCGCAGTGCCAATCACATTCGCCTCCATAATACCGCAGTTAATGACATGCTGCGGGTAGTCACGCGCCACGCTGTCCATCGCCATTGAGCTCATTAAATCAGCCTCAAGCGCAATAATTGGGCTTCCGGCCTCAATCTGCCCGGCGACAAAACCGGCGTAAACTTTGCGCATTTCGATATCGTCTTTAAGCCCTGCGGGCGCAAGCTTAATCATGCATGACCTCCAGTTGATGAATGGCCTCATTGAGCGTCTGCTTCATGCCATCCGTCAGGCGTAAGTGGTGAGAATTCGTTAACTGCTCCAGGCATGGCACCCCCTGCCCTTTAATGCTGTCAAGGATCACAACCCGTGGCTGGGCATCGGCGGGCGGCACAGGCTGAACCACCGCCAGTAGTCCGGCGATATCATCGCCTTTGACGGTGACGACATCGAAACCAAACGCGCGGAATTTCCCTTCCAGATCGAACGGATTGATAATCTCCTCCAGCTCACCGTCAAGCTGCTGTTTGTTCCAGTCAATGAAAACGGTCAGATTATTCAGGCGGTGGTGGGCAATAAACTGAAACGCCTCCCAGCACTGCCCTTCATTGAGCTCGCCATCGCCGACAATGCAAAATACCCGGTTGGGTCGCCGCGCCAGTTTATGCGACAGCGCCATTCCGCCCGCAATAGAGATGCCCTGTCCCAGTGAGCCGGTCGTGGCGTCCACGCCGCGCGTTTTTAGCCGATCCGGATGGCTGGGAAGACGGGTGCCGTTCTGGTTAAGCGTATTCAGCTCTTCGAGCGGGAAATAGCCTTTAATCGCCAGGGTACTGTACAACGCGGGGCCCGCATGGCCTTTCGACAGTACGAAGTAATCGCGTTCCGGCCAGTCCGGGTCGGCAGGGTCGATTTTCATCACCGCGCCGTACAGAACCGCCAGAGTTTCCACTACCGACATGCTGCCGCCATAGTGACCAAAGCCAAGATGGTTTAAGGATTTGAGCGTGGCGACGCGAATATCGCGCGCCAGTTGGGTGATTTCGGTTACGTTCATTCTTTCGCTCCGCTATTTTCCTGCACTTCGGCAGTCGCTTTTTTGTTTTTGGCCAACACGTTGTACGCCACCAGTAGCGCGAATAGCGCCACCACCAGCCCCGTGATAGCCATCGGCGACAGATAACGCGCCAGGTTGCCCAGCAAAATACCGATTACGCCAAAGTCAGCATCCGAGAACGTGGTATTGGCGAAGCCGATCGCGCCGAGAACCGGCAGTAACAGCACTGGCAGGAAAGTGATTAATAGACCATTAGCAAATGCGCCGATCATCGCCCCGCGGCGACCGCCGGTGGCATTGCCAAAGACGCCTGCGGTCGCGCCGGTAAAGAAGTGCGGCACAACGCCTGGCAGGATCAACACAAGCTTCATCTGTCCAAGCAGGAACAGACCCACCAGCCCACCGAGAAAACTGAACAGGAAGCCAATCAGTACCGCGTTAGGGGCATAGGGATACACCACCGGGCAGTCCAGCGCCGGACGCGCGTTTGGCACCAGTTTTTCTGAAAAGCCGGTAAAGGCCGGAACAATTTCCGCCAGAATCAGACGGACGCCTTGCAGAATGATGAATACGCCGGCGGCGAAGGTGATTGCCATGATAATGGCGTACACCAGATAGTTTTGCCCGCCGCTAAACGTCGCTTCGACATACTCACGCCCTGCGCTGACTGCCATGATCAGATAGATAATCATCATGGTCAGCGAAATCGAGATAGAACTGTCGCGTAAAAAACTGAGGTTTTTCGGCAGGTTCATCTCTTCCGTGGAGCGGGAGCCTTTACCACACAGGCTGCCAATCCAGCCGGAAAGCACATATCCCAGGGTACCGAAGTGACCAAACGCAATGTCATCGGTACCGGTAATCCGCCTCATATAACGTTGGGCCAACGCCGGGAAGAAGGCCATCACCAGCCCCAGGATCAGCGATCCGGTGAAGACCAGCCCTACGCCCTCAAACCCCGCCACGGTCAGGATTACGCCAATCATACAGGCCATGTAAAAGGTGTGATGCCCGGTCAAAAAGATATATTTAAGACGCGTAAAGCGCGCCACGACAATATTGGCCACCATACCAAATGCCATAATTAACGCCGTGGACGCGCCATATTTTTCCAGCGCGATTGAGACTATCGCTTCATTATTAGGAATAATGCCCTGAATATTAAAAGCGTGTTCAAACATACCCCCTAGCGGATTTAATGAACCCACCAGTACGGTTGCGCCACCGCCAAGCACAATAAAACCTAAAATGGTTTTAATCGTGCCTTTCACCACATCGGAAAACGCTTTTTTCTGCGCCACCAGACCAATCAGCGCAATTAACCCTACAAGCACCGAGGGCACTTTTAAAATATCAACAACAAAATTCAGCGTTTCAAGGATAAACATATCCACCTCGCCAGCAATAATTATTGTTTAGCGAACCATGCGCGCAGCTGCGTTTCCAGTTCGTTGATGTCGATGATGTTATTGATCACCACCAGTTGGCTTTCCGGTACGCTGGCGCTGGCCGCGATATCTTTGGCCATTACAAAAAGATCGGCAGCCCCGGGCGTGGCCGATGAGAGATCGGAGTGTTCCACTTCAGCGTCAATATTGAGTTTCTTTAATACTTTTTTAATGTTCATTTCTACCATAAAACTACTACCCAGGCCGGAACCGCAAATTGCCATGATTTTCATTATTGTCACCTTTTAAAAGTAGAGTTGGTCTGCATCACGCACGGGCGTAATGTTATTTACCGCAAGAAAATGGAATAAAATCAGAAACGGTCAATAATCGTTTTAATGTCCTCCAGGTTTTTTGCCTGATGTAATTTTTCCATATCTACATCACTGGAAAATAATTCCGCCAGCGCCGATATCATTTCGATATGACTATGCTTATCAGGCGCCGCCAGCATAATAATGATGTCAACCGGATCAAATTCGTCTGCGCCAAATGAAACGCCGCGCTGTAGTTTCAGTAACGATAAACCTAACCCTTTCGCCCCCTCTTCCGGCCTCGCATGCGGCATCGCTAACCCTGGCGCTAATACATAATACGGCCCAAGCTTTTGGTGCTGCTGAACAATCGCCGTAAGGTATTCCGGTGCGATAACACCTGCGTCCAGCAGGGGTTTGCCGCAAATTTCCAGCGCCTGCGGCCACGTTTCCACGCTCTCCTGTAGCGTGATGGTTGCGTCAGATAACCAGGTTCCCAGCATGTTATTCGCCCCCACGGTGTATGAAATTATGAACAAACTTTATTCAAGCCATTCGATATTAGCTGCGATCGTTATCACAAAGATAGCGCTACCAGCGACTATTACTCAGAATTGTGATAGCGCTATCAAATTAAAATCATGGTGTGAAATCACAGCAAAAAAGCGGATTTAAGGCGTATACTGCCAGTCATGCGAAGCAAAGAACGACAATAAAAAAGCATCTCAACATGTTGTAATGACGCAGGAATTTGTATGTCGATACCCCGTAAACGGCGCAGTACCGGTAAAGTGACTATCGCCGATGTAGCCCAACTTGCCGGTGTAGGCACGATGACCGTATCACGCGCCTTACGCACGCCGGAACAGGTCTCTGATAAACTCCGGGAAAAAATCGAAGCGGCAGTGCATGAGCTGGGCTATATGCCTAATCTCGCCGCCAGCGCGCTGGCGTCTGCCTCCTCGCACACCATCGCAATGGTCGTACCGAACCTTGCGGAAGCGGGGTGTTCTGAAATGTTCGCCGGGCTGCAACAAATTTTACAGCCCGCAGGCTACCAGATAATGCTGGCGGAATCGCAGCATCGCGTGGAACAAGAGGAGAAGCTGCTCGAAACGCTGCTGGCCTCCAACATTGCCGCGGCGATTCTGCTTAGCGTCGAACATAGCACTACCGTGCGCCAGTGGCTGAAAAATGCCTCTATCCCGGTGATGGAGATGGGCGCGATTCGCAGCGATCCTATTGATATGAATATCGGTATTGATAACGTTGCGGCAATGTATGAGCTGACGGAAATGCTGATTCAGCGCGGTTATCAGAATATCGGGCTACTATGCGCCAATCAGGAGCAGTGGATTTTTCAGCAACATCTGCACGGCTGGTACAAAGCGATGCTTCGCCACCATATGTCGCCAAACCGGGTGATTAATGCCGCCTTGCCGCCCAATTTTTCTACCGGCGCGTCGCAACTGCCGGAGTTTTTACTGGCGTGGCCGGAACTGGACGCGCTGGTATGCGTATCGGATGAGCTGGCCTGCGGCGCGTTATACGAGTGCCAACGACGGCGGATCAAAGTTCCGGACGATTTAGCGGTGGTCGGGTTTGGCGATAGCGATGTCAGCCGGGTCTGTCAGCCGCCGTTAACCACCATGGCCGTACCGCACCGTAAGATTGGCAGTGAAGCCGGACGGGCGCTGTTGGAAAGGTTAAATCAGGGCAACTGGAGCGATCGAAAATCCATCGCCTCCAGTTTATGTATGCGGGAAAGCTGCTAAAACGCTTATTCCGTCTCTTCCGGTTTCTCCTGAAGCGCAGCTTCGTTTTTGGCGTTGCGGGTCATCCACAGCGCCAGCGCTTTGAGCGAGTCCGGCGTAAACTCATCACAGCGCGCGGTGATCTCCTCCGGAGTCAGCCAACACACTTCGCTGACTTCATCTTCCTGAAGCGCGAAAGGCCCGTGGGAAACGCAGCTAAACAGCGCGCCCCAAACCCGGCAATGTTGGTCTTCAAAGTAAAACAGACCGTGTTCGGCAAACGGCACGCCTGCAATACCCAACTCTTCTTCCGCTTCGCGGCGGGCAGATTCCAGTAGCTGCTCATCAGCCTGGACCACGCCACCTGCGGTAGCATCTAACATACCGGGCAAAAAATCTTTTGTTTCGGTACGACGCTGCACCAGAATTTTACCCATACCATCATGAACGACGATATACGTCGCACGATGCCGTAAGCGTTGCGCACGCATCTGTTCCCGGCTGGACTGTGCAATGACTTCATTGTCTTCATTCACAATATCCACCCATTCCGTACTTGCCAAACGACGCTGTTCCACCATCAGGAAACCTTCTTATTTCTGGCGCTCTTACGGCGCATTTACGTTTGTGAGGTAAATTACGAGTTAATTGCAACCTGCGCAATGATACTTTGATCATTGAGTGCGATTACGCTCAACACATTATCATCCAGAATACCGTAGCTTGCCGCATACCCGCCTTTCGGGATGCTCACTGACCCAGGATTAAAGTGATACAGTCCTTCCTGCTGTTGCGCCACCGGCAGATGCGTATGACCATAAACCAACACATCGCCAGTATGCAGAGCGGGCAGATTCGTCGGCCCGAAGAGGTGCCCATGCGTTAAAAATAGCCGCCTCTCTTGCGTCAATATTTGCTGCCACGGCGCAGTTATCGGGAAATGCAGCAGCATCTGATCCACTTCGCTATCGCAGTTGCCGCGCACGGCAATGATTTGCGTCGCCACCGCGTTCAGGCGTTCGGCGACCTGGGCGGGCGCATAGCCTTCAGGCAGCGCATTTCGCGGCCCGTGGTTAAGGACATCGCCTAATATCACCAGCCAACGCGCGCCGCTTTGCGCGAACCGCTCAAGCACGCGTTCCGTGGCGGGTAAAGAACCATGAATGTCCGATGCGAACATCAGTTTCATCGCTCACTCCTCGTTGTGAAAAACGGCGTTATGATACTGGAATATGAATAGATTTTCAGCCTGAACGCTTCGAGGAAAGCGCAATAAAACGCTGTACGGAAGCACGCTGCCACTGGAATGTCGCATACGCCGCCAGCGACGCCGGCACGTCATCGCCATGCAGCGCCAGACGATTGATCATCAATGCCAGATCGGTATCGGCAATGCACCATTCACCAAATAAATTTTGCGTCCCCTGCCCCAATAGCGCTTCAGCCGTCGCAAACAGTTTTGCCGCGCTGGCTTTTCCAGCCTCGCTTAGCGGCGCTTTTTTCGCCCCGGCAAACACCACGTCGGTAGGCCGTTCTTCGCGAAGCGGCAGTAAATCGCTGCGTAGCCACGCCTGAATCTGTCGCGCGCGGGCGCGTTTTTGTAAATCGTGCGGGTAGATACGCTCCCACTGCGGCGGCGCGAAACGCTCCTCCAGGTATTCCGCAATAGCGGACGACTCGCTCAACTCAAAATTGTCGGCCTCAAGCACCGGTACGCGCTGCGTCAGCGCATATCCCCGCCAGCCAGGTTGCAGATGTTCTCCCTGGTCCAGATCGCGAGTTTTCAGAGTAAAGGAAAGCCCTTTTTCTTGTAATGCCACCCAGGCGGACAAGACGTAAGGAGAGAAAAAGTTCGCATCCGACCACAGCACAATAACAGGCTTACTCATAATGTCCTCTTGAGGGCGTATTAAGTTTCTTCCCAAAATATAGCGTCTTTCGCCTGCTGTCACCTGATGAAAACTCACACACATCAGGAGGCTTTCTATACTTAATTCAGCCCAGACTCTTTACGCACATGCAGGAGCCAACATGATTGACCTTTACTACGCCCCCACGCCCAACGGGCATAAAATAACGCTGTTTCTGGAAGAGGCGGAGCTGGCGTATCGTTTGCTAAAAGTAGATATCAGCAAGGGCAATCAGTTTCGCCCTGATTTTTTGGCTATCTCTCCCAATAATAAAATTCCTGCCATCGTCGATCACGCCCCGGCAGACGGCGGTCAACCGCTTAGTCTTTTTGAATCCGGCGAAATTCTTCTCTACCTGGCGGAAAAAAGCGGCAAACTGCTTAGCGGGGAGCTGCGTGAACGCCATACCACGCTGCAATGGCTGTTCTGGCAGGTCGGCGGGTTAGGGCCGATGCTGGGCCAGAATCATCACTTTAACCATTTTGCGCCGCAGGCCATCCCCTATGCGATTGAACGCTATCAGGTTGAAACGCAACGCTTATACAACGTCCTGAATAAACGCCTGGAAACCTCCCCGTGGCTGGGCGGCGACCACTACAGTATTGCGGATATCGCCAGTTGGCCGTGGGTTAACGCACATCAGCGTCAGCGAATCGATCTTGATAGCTACCCGGCGGTGTATAACTGGTTTGAACGCATTCGCACGCGTCCTGCGACAGCGCGCGCACTGTTACAAGCGCAACTGCACTGTAACAGTACGAAAGCGTAACGCGGTAGCATACATCATGTATGATGTAGAGGTGTATACACGGAAAAAACCTGCGTCCGGCACCCTTATTCGTATTAAAAACCTGACATTAGGGAAGAGGAAATCCTCCCTACTCTGGAGGTCATATGCAGATTCTGATTACCGGCGGTACGGGCCTGATAGGGCGTCATCTCATTCCCCGGCTGTTAACACTGGGGCACCAGGTGACGGTCGTTACGCGCAATCCCGATAACGCGCGTCAGATTCTCGATTCCAGAGTGACATTATGGAAAGGGCTGGCGGAACGTGAGCACCTCAATGAGATTGATGCCATCATCAATCTGGCGGGCGAACCGATTGCCGACAAGCGCTGGACGTCGCAACAAAAAGAACGGTTGTGCCAAAGCCGCTGGGCTATCACGCAAAAGTTGGTGGATTTAACTCATGCCAGCGCTACGCCGCCCTCGGTGTTGATATCCGGCTCCGCCACGGGCTATTACGGCGATCTGGGCGACGTTGTCGTCACTGAAGATGAGCCGCCGCACAACGAATTTACGCATAAACTTTGCGCCCGCTGGGAACAGATTGCCTGTCGTGCGCAGAGCGACCAGACCCGCGTCTGCCTGCTGCGTACCGGCGTTGTCCTGGCGCCGCAAGGCGGGATTCTGGGGAAAATGGTTCCGCCGTTTCGCCTCGGACTCGGCGGTCCGGTGGGTAATGGTCGGCAATATCTGGCCTGGATTCACATCGACGATATGGTCAACGGCATCCTGTGGCTGCTGGATAACGATCTTCGCGGTCCCTTCAATATGGTCTCGCCGTATCCCGTCCATAATGAGCATTTTGCTCATGCGCTGGGTCGCGCGCTGCGCCGTCCGGCGATTATTCGCATTCCGGCGACGGCAATTCGCTTATTGATGGGAGAGTCGTCAGTGCTGGTATTGGGCGGACAGCGGGCGCTGCCAAAACGGCTTGAAGCCGCCGGATTCGCATTTCGCTGGTATGATTTAGAAGAGGCGCTGGCGGATGTGATTCGCTAGTTCCCAAAGCGCCGTATCCTGCCCGGTAAGCGATGCGCCGCCGGGCTTCTTTTATTTCAGCGAGCCTTTCAGGAATTGCTGTAAACGCGGGCTTTGCGGATTGCCGAACACCTGCTCCGGATCGCCCTCTTCCTCAATTTTCCCCTGATGCAGAAAAATAACGTGCGAAGAGACATGGCGGGCGAAGCCCATTTCATGCGTGACCACCACCATCGTTTTGCCTTCTTCCGCCAGTTGTTGCATGATGCGCAACACTTCGCCGACCAGTTCAGGATCGAGCGCCGATGTGGGTTCATCGAACAGTAAAACGTCAGGTTCCATCGCCAGCGCGCGCGCAATAGAAACGCGCTGCTGTTGGCCGCCGGAGAGATGGACGGGATATTTGCCCTGAGCGCGCTCATCAATCCCCACCTTCGCCAGATATTTCAACGCCCGCTCGCGCGCGTCGTGCTTGCTTAATCCCAGTACCTGAATCGGCGCTTCCATCACATTTTCCAGCACCGTCATGTGGCTCCAGAGGTTAAAGTGCTGAAACACCATCGTCAGGCGGGTACGCAACAAGCGTAGCTGATTTTTATCCGCCACTTTGAGCTGCCCGTCTTTGTCGCGCACCAGATTAATGTTCTGACCGTTCACGATAATCGCGCCTTCGCTCGGTTTTTCGAGGAAGTTAATACAGCGCAAAAAAGTGCTTTTACCGGAGCCGGACGAGCCGATGATGCTAATCACATCTCCGGCGCGGGCCTGCAGCGATACCCCTTTCAGCACTTCATGACCGCCGTAGCGTTTGTGCAAATCGATAACGTGTAATTTATTTTCTGACATCATGTTACTCGAATTATTTAGAGGACACGTGCTGCAACCAGCGTCTTTCCGCCCGACGGAACAGGCTTATCAGGACATACGAAATGAGTAAATACAACACGGCGGCAATGCCAAACGCGGTAAACGGCTGGTAAGTCGCTGAGTTAATATCGCGGGCGATTTTCAACAAATCCGGCACCGTCGCGGTAAACGCCAGCGCCGTAGAGTGCAGCATTAAAATCACTTCGTTGCTGTAGGCAGGCAAGGCGATGCGTAATGCCGACGGCAAAATAATGCAGCGATACATTTTAAATGACGAGAAGCCATAGGCCCGTGCCGCTTCAATTTCACCGTGCGGTACCGAACGAATCGCCCCCGCGAAAATTTCCGTGGTGTACGCGCAGGTATTCAGCGTCAGCGCCAGTACGGTACAGTTCAGTCCGCTGCGGAAAAACGCGTTAAGAAGATCGGTGCCTTTGACTATCTCCAGCGTATACATCCCCGAATAGAACACCAGTAGCTGTACGTACAGCGGCGTGCCGCGAAAAATATACGTAAACAGCCAGATGGGAAAACGGATGAATTTATTACTGGAAACGCGACCTACCGCCAGAATCACCGCCAGAAGACCGCCCATCACCACCGATGAAATTAACAGCCACAGCGTAATCGCCACGCCGGTAAAACGATAGCCATCCGTCCACAGCAGGGATTTCCAGTACTCCTGAATGATCTCAATCACAAATCGGCCCTCTTCACGCCCACGGAATAGCGACGCTCAAGTAAGAGCAGCACACCATTGGAAACGGTGGTAAATACCAGGTAGATAAGTCCACAGACCACGGCAAAATAGAAAGGCTCCCAGGTGCTTTTACCGGCAAGCTGCGTGGCTTTGACGACATCTTCCAGGCCCAGCAGCGACACCAGCGCCGTCGCTTTGAGTATCACCTGCCAGTTATTGCCGATCCCCGGCAGGGCGTAACGCATCATCGCCGGGAACATAATCCGCCGGAAGGTTTGCCTGTGGGTAAAACCAAAGGCCGTCGCCGCCTCGATATGACCTTTCGGCACCGCCATAAACGCGCCGCGAAAGGTTTCGGTAAAATAGGCGCCATAGATGAAACCGAGGGTGATAATACCGGCCACCATCGGATCAATATCTATCTGGTCGATACCCAGCGAATCGGTCACCACGTTAAGCGCGATTTGCAATCCGTAAAATATCAGCAGCATTAATACCAGATCCGGCACCCCGCGAATCAGGGTGGTGTACCCTTCAAAAATAAGCCCCGTTACCCGGTTTTGCGAAAGCTTCGCCCCCGCGCCAACGAGACCAATAAGCACGGCCAGCACCACGGAACTGAGCGCCAGTTCCAGCGTGACGATCGCGCCCTGTAAAATTACGCCTGAAAACCCGTACAACATGCAGCCTGTCCTGTTGTGTGTGGTGAAGTAAGAAGCCTCTTTTGCATTTTTGCCTCACATCACGCCGGATGGCGGCTGTGCCTTGCCCGGCCTACGATGCTCCCCGTAGGCCTGACACGCACAGCGCCATCAGGCAATGCAGACAGTCAACATTCTTTGGGCTTTATCTGCACCGACGGTGATTAACCGCCATAAACATCAAAATCAAAGTACTTTTTCGCCAGCTTTTCGTAAGTACCGTCAGCACGCATTTCAGCAAAGGCTTTGTTCAGCGCTTCGCGCAGCTCGTTATCCTCTTTGCGCAGCCCCATACCGGTTCCTACGCCGAATAACTTCTCATCTTTCACCGCCGGGCCGCCGAATTTATAGTCTTTTCCGACAGGCTGTTTAAGGAAACCTTCGCTGGCCGCGACCTCGTCCTGGAACGCTGCATCAATACGGCCAGCCGTCAGATCGGAATAAATGTTGTCCTGCCCCTGGTAAGAGACGATCTCAATCCCTTTCGGCGCCCAGTGCTCATTGCCGAAGGTCTCCTGCGTCGTCCCCTGTAGCACGCCGACGCGCTTGCCTTTCAGCGACGCGACGGTCGGCTGAATATCAGAGTTCTTCGCCACCACCAGACGGGAATCAGCGGCGTAAAGCTTGTCGGTAAACGCGATTTCCTGCTGGCGCTTTTCAGTGATGGACAGCGAGGACATGATGGCATCAATTTTCTTCGCTTTTAAAGACGGAATCAGCGCATCCAGCGGGTTTTCCACGAACGTACACTGTGTGTTGATACGTTTGCACAGCTCTTTGGCCAGATCGATATCAAAGCCGACCAATTCACCTTGTGCATTTTTGGATTCAAACGGTGCGTATGTAGGATCGGTACCGATACGAATCTTTTGTGGAATAGCGGCAAATGCTGCGGTAGCGCTGGAAAATGCCAGCACCAGAGAAAGGGATAACGCCAGTTTTTTCATAACTATCCTCAACAGACTGTCTTTCCAGGAGATCTTTACAGATCCGATGCGACTATCGTGCCATTAATCAGGCCGACAAGGCAAAGCATTCTACCTTGTCAGCCGGTTTATTTTGCATAAAAATCGATTAAGTATGCATTTATGCGCCTGTTCCGCAACGGCTTATGCACCAAAAAGGTGCAAAACATCTATTTTGCACCGTGATAGTTCCCCAGCGCGGCACGTTATCCCCTTCCCTCAATCGCCGTAGACATTAAAATCGAAGTACTTTTTGGCCATTTTGTCGTAAGTTCCGTCCTGGCGCAGTTCGGTCAGCGCTTTATCAAACGCGGCTTTTAGCTCGGTATCGTCTTTACGCAGCCCAACCCCCGTCCCGTCGCCAAAATATTTTTTATCCTTCACGGAAGGACCGGCAAACGCATACTCTTTGCCCGCTGGCTGCTTCAGGAAACCTTCGCTGGCGGCGACTTCATCCTGCAATGCGGCATCCAGACGACCGGCGGTTAAATCGGAATAGATAAGATCCTGGTTGGCATAAGCCACCACATCCACACCTTTAGTGCGCCAGTTATCATTGGCGTAAGCCTCTTGCGTGGACCCTTGCAGCACGCCGACATGCTTGCCTTTCAGCGATTCCAGCGTCGGCTGAATGGGAGACCCTTTTGCCGCAATCAGGCGTGAATCCGCCGCGTAAAGTTTGTCGGAAAACGCAATTTCTTGCTGGCGTTTATCGGTGATAGAGAGCGATGAAATAATGGCATCAATTTTTTTCGCTTTTAGTGAGGGAATAAGCGCATCAAAGTCGCTGGCGACCCAGGTACATTTCACCTGCATACGCTTACACATTTCATTACCGAGATCGATATCAAAGCCAATAAACTCGCCTTTGGCATCTTTTGATGAGAAAGGCGCGTAGGTGGTATCTGTTCCAATACGAACCGTTTGCGGGAGCGCGGCGTAACTGGCCGCCGTCGCGCCCAGACCTATCAGCAAAGACAAAGCGAGAACGGTCTTCTTCATACATACCCCTCAAGTGGCGTCATTTTCTTATGTTTTACGTGGTGTTGTGTGTTTGCAGACTTTTTCATGCAGGTCTTATGCCATTTTCACGTCAGCAAAACGATTCGACGTTAAATTTGTTAATAAAACGTTGCAATATTGTCCTGATGTTGAAGATAGCAGGTATGACGGTTGAACCGCAGCGTTTCGGCGGCTTTTAACGAATTAAATGTTGAGGATATGATCGCGGTTACAAAATTGCCCTGAAACAGGGCAACAGGGACAATAATGCACGCTAAACAGACAACGCTATGCGCCCTGCCAGCGAACAAAAAGATCGTGCGGAAGGGGGATATCAAACTGATCCAAAACTCGGTTAACCGTTTGATTTATAATATCATCTAACGTCCGAGGAAGATGATAAAAAGCCGGAACCGGCGGCATAATCACCGCGCCTATCTCAGCGGCCTGGGTCATTAAACGCAAATGCCCGATATGCAGCGGCGTTTCGCGCACACACAGCACCAGAGGTCGCCGCTCTTTTAATATCACATCCGCCGCACGGGTAAGCAGTCCGTCAGTATAACTGTGGACAATCCCCGACAGCGTTTTAATCGAACAGGGCAAGATAACCATTCCCGCCGTCGGGTAAGAGCCCGAGGAAATGCTGGCGGCAATGTCGCGCGCATCGTGCGTCACATCGGCCAGCGCCTGCACCTCGCGCAGCGAAAAATGGGTCTCCAGCGCCAGCGTTTGCCGGGCCGCCTGGCTCATCACCAGATGTGTTTCCACGCTATCGACATCGCGCAAAATTTGTAATAAGCGCACGCCATAAATCGCTCCGCTGGCGCCGCTAATTCCTACAATGAGTCGTTTCATGTTCTCTTACCGTTTACGAGCGCCGTTCATCCCACTGTGTTACGTAATCGGCTCAAAGTGGGTCTGAAGAGATACCATGACAAAAGAATCCCTATCATAAAAGCCAGCTCAACCAACATTATCACTACCCCTTGCTCACTAAACCAGGTGCCGACCATAATGGCAAAATTGGTGATAATGACAAATCGGGCCGTCCAGGGGAAAAGCGGCGATCGATAGCGTAGCAAATCGCTGGCGTACGTTCCATTACGCACCGATTGTCGGAAACGATACTGGCACCATCCGATGGTTATCCATGCCAGGCAACCCACCTGCCCGGTACTGGCGATCAGATATAAATAAAATTGCTGTGCGGGAATATAGCGGGTCAGCAACGACACCAACGCCAGCAAGGCCGTGATTAAAATAGCATACACCGGCACGCCGCCGCCGTTCGTTTTACCAAAGCAGGCTGGCGCAAAGCGATCGCCCGCCATAGACCACAGCATACGCGAACTGGCGTAAATGGCCGAGTTAGCGGCAGAAACCGCGGCGGAAAAGATCACCAGCGTCATCAGCGTATCCGCCCCCGGAATGCCCGCGTGGGAGAATACCCATACAAAGGGACTTTGTCCATTTGGCGTCAGTTCATGCGGATAGACCAGCGCCAGCACCGCAATCGCCAGGCCGTAAAACAAAATGATTCTGAGACCGATCCCCAGGATCACTTTCGGTAAAATAATGTGCGGCGATTCGGTCTCCCCTGCCGCATTTCCTACCAGTTCCACCCCCTGGAAGGAGTAAATCACGATCGTCATACAGACCACAATTTGCTCCCAACCGTGTGGAAACCACATTCCGTCTGTTTTTAACGTCGGGTGCCAGTCACTATGGCCCATTAGCGAGTAGATCATGACCCCGCCCGCGCAGATAAACAGCACGATCGCGAAGACCTTAATGGCCGAAAGCCAGTATTCGCATTCGCCAAAACTTTTTGCGGAGGTGAGATTGATGGCTGTCAGGATGAGCAGAATCGCCAGGCAGAACATATATACCGGAACCGCGGGGAAAAACTGGTGAGCAATAAACCCTGCGGCAGTGAGGTCGGCTGCCAGGGAAAAGACCCAGCTAAACCAGTAAAGCCAGCCAATGGTATAGCTCCAGCAAGGTGACGGCATAAACATCAGCGCGTAATGTTGAAATGAACCGGAGTGAGGAAAGGCGCATGATAATTCGCCAAGACACATCATCGTCGCCAGCATAATGGTTCCGGCAAACAGATAGGCCAGTAAGGTTCCCGCCGGCCCGACGCTGCTTAACGGTTCGGCAATGCCGATAAATAAGCCGGTGCCAATCGTGCCGCCCAGCGACATCATCAGCAGATGCCGTTTCTTCAGGTTACGCCGCAGACCGCCTTCAGGCTCTGCTGGCGGAGATTGTTGCAGGGTATCCATCGTTACTCCCTGTCTTTCGTGAGGTCAAAGATGCCGCCGCGACATAGCCGCGGCGGTTATGCGTTAACGCGTAAACCTCCAGGCGACGCCTTTGGTCTGGCAGGCCATTAACAGGCCCGTATAATCCAGCTCAAAGCGAACCACATCGCCTACTTTTAGCGACTGACGACAATCTTCAATATCCACCAGCGTATGATCGCTGGTTTGCCCTAAGATAGTGATAGCGTCGTCGCATGGCACACAGTTATCCGACGGCACATCCTGGCGACCAAACGCCAGCAATGCGCGTCGGCGTATGCCACGATCGACAAAGGTTTTACTTTGCAAAAAGGCATCGACGCCCAGCTCCCCGACCGGGACGGTCGGTTTACTGTTCAGTTCGATGATTTCCGCTTCCAGGATATACATATCGGAACAGGCTTTACCGACCGGTTTTGCGGAGTGGTGAAATTCATTCAGGTATTTCATGTCCACATATTCAATGCCGAATTCATGCAGTCCGCCGATGCGCAGATGATTCAGTCCCTGCGGCCAGATACCTTTATCCAGCAGGTGATAGCTGGTGCAGTTTCCCGCAGAAAGCCGCCGGACAGGAATACCGCTGTCGGCTTCCAGCCGGGCGGCCAGCGCCAGAAAATCCTCGCCATTTTTTACCGTTGGCAACACGGTGCCGTAACAATTAAAGTTAGTGCCCAGTCCATATAATTCCAGACCGGGCAGACCAGTAATCAGAGTCACGGTCTCAAGAATGCGTTGATATTCACCAAACCAGATACCCTCGCGTAAATCGCCCATATCCACCATCAGTAATACCTGATGCGTTTTCCCCTGGCGTTGGGCTTCTTGCGATAATGCCCGTAATACCACCGGCTCGCTATTTAAACTAATATCCGCGTAGCGCACCACATCTTCGATTTCACTCAGACACGGGCTGCGTAACAGGCAGGTTGTACATCCTGTCTCGCGTATTTTTTTCAAATTATAGGTTCGTGATTCAGCAATAACGGTAATTCCGCCGTTGAATACCGCCTGCGCGGTTTCCACGCAGCCGTCAAAAACTTTATTGACAGCCATCACGTCAATACCGCTACTTGCCAGCAGAGCTTTTTCCGTGCGGGCGTTTTCTTCCAGCTTGCGTAGATTTATTTCCAGAACTGGCATATACATTTTATTTTCCTCCCGCCATGCTTAAACGGGCATTACGTTTCTGCGCCCGATGGTAAATGTACTCCGCGACGACAACCGCCAGCACGGCTCCGCCAATAATTTTCCCGGCGTACTGGAAATATCCGCCCATATCAATTTGAGAAGGCGGAATAAATAACAGCGCAACGGCAAAGGCAATAGAAAGAAAGCCCAGCGCGGGTAAAATAGCCGGTAAAACCTTGCCCGGAATTTTAAAACTTCTTGGCGTATCCGGCTGAGTCTTACGTAAACGCCAGAACGCCGGGAACATCACCAGGTAAGGAATAAAATAGGTGATGGTCGTTAGCGCCGTTAACATCCAGTAAGCCGCCGCAACGCTTGGCGAAATAAAAGTCGAAAAACACAGGACCGTGACAATAATCGCCTGTACAGTCAAGGCAAAGGCGGGCGTTTTCCACACCGGATGTAATTTGCCGATTCGGTCCCCCAGCAGATTATCTTCACGCGAGGCTTCCTGGAGCATATAAATCGGCCCCACCAGCCAGGAGTTAATTTGCCCGAGAGCGCCAAAAAACATACAGATGGCCATAACAGGAATTAACCACGGCATATGCAGCGTGTCCGCAGCAGCATGCATAGCCTGCATGACGCCTGCCACAATGTCGGTTTTCCCGGCGGGTAAAAGCGTGTTTAGCGCCCAGGTACCGACCATATAGATCCCAACGATAACGGCGGCGGAGACGGCCATCGCTCGCGGAAAATCACGCTGTGGATTACGGGTACGCCCGGCAATCATCGGGGCGACCTCCAGTCCGGCAAACGCAAACATCATGCTGGATAAGAAAACGATCGTATCCCAGTGTCCGAGATCCGGAATCCAGTTTTTCGCTGTAGTGTAGTCCGTCTGCATCTGGTGTCCGGTACATAGCCATACTACCGCCAGCAAAATGAGGATGGCGGAGGGAATAAATACGCCGCACCAGGCGCTGATGCTATTAATAATTTTTGTCCATTCCATCCCGCGGATATTCATCAGCGTTAATAGCCAGAAAATTACCGCGGAACCAATACCGATAAATGCTTTATTTTCCGCCAGGCCGCCGCCGATCATATAGCCCAACGCGGTAAAGCCGAATTGCAGCATTAATGGGAAAAACAGTACGCAGGAAAAGAGAAAACAAACCACGACAATCCATGCAATACGTTTACCAAATGCCTCTTTAATCCAGACAAATATCCCGCCATCTTTCGGCCAGCCGGTTGACAGCTCGCCGCATACCATCGCTAAAGGAAAAAACAAACAGAATGCGGCGATCACCCATAACAACATGGCCGATGCCCCGTAAGGCGCCACGTTAGGGATTTGCCGCAAACTCAGAATAGCGATGACATTCATAAAGACAATGTCTTTGATGCCAAGTAAGCCAGAATTCGTGTTACTCATGGCCATCTCCTGTTATGCATTCAGGCATCACTGCCCTCTTCTTATCATCTGACGACGGGCTTCAGCATGAAACTGAAGCCCAAAACAGTATTAATAAATGTCGTACTTGACCATATCTTCGTAACTGTCTTCCCGACGAATCAGACGCGTCTCACCATTTTTATCGATCATCACCACGCCCGTGCGCGGACGGTTGTTATAAACGGTTTGACTTTCAATGGTGTATGCCCCGGCGTCAAGAAATGCGACAATATCGCCAACATGAGTCTCCTTCGGCAGTAAAAACTCTTCGCCTTTCACTCCCATGTGGAAATAATCTCCGCCATCACACAGCGGCCCGGCTAATTTTATCCAGGCGTCGTGCGCTGCCGTCATGCGAGAGGCGTTATAGACATAAAAGAACCAGTCAAAATGCTGGCTGTCAGAGAGTACGCTGTAACCGGCGTCGACAAATTTCCATTCAACGTGGCATTCCACATTGCCGTTAAGATCGTAATTTGTTTTACGTTTTTCGCAGGAGACTTCCGTCAGTAACACCGCCGCCGACCCGGTCACTTTACGTCCAGGTTCAATACATATTTCCACATCGGTACGCCATTTATGCACTTCGCGAATGACCGCATCGGCAAAATCCTGGGCGGTAATACCGGCATACATATTATCTTTTAACGGGTCGCCATTCTCGTCGTCATATTTATAGGGAACCGGAATTCCGCCGCCTACGTTGATCAAATCAAATTTAATACCGAGCACCTCTTCCAGGCGACGGGATTCATCCACCAGCACTTTAGTCGCTTTTGCGAAAGGCTCTGACTCCGGCACCTGATCGCCCACATGCATATGCAAGCCGCGCAAATGCACATAAGGCATCGCCAGAATGCGGCGGCAGGTTTCTTCCGCCTGTTCCAGGTCGAGACCCGACTTCGCATGGAAAGCGGTAACCAGTTCCGCATGCGTCGCCGAGGGAACATTCGGCTCTACGCGGACGCAAACATTGGCGACTTTCTTCAGCTTGCGAGAGATGGCATCAATATGTTCCAGCTCATACAGGCTATCAACATTAATAAGATACAGATCGTTGGCGATGGCATATTCCAGATCGGCAGGCTTTTTCACCACGCCGTTGAAGACGATCTGATCGCCGCGAAAGCCTATCTCCAGACACTTGCGAACCTCATATTGTGAGTTTGCCTCCGCGCAAATTCCGGCGTCACGAATGGCTTTCAACACCCCCATGACCGAGCAGGTTTTTGACGCAAAGAAGGTTTTGGTATTTTTATGCGCCGCAAATGCCTGCTGGATTTCATGAATGTTACGAATAATCTCCGGCTCAGAAAACACATAGAACGGCGTGGGGTACTGGCGCGCCAGTGCGTCCAGATCGACCCCTTCAAAACACAAATGACCGTCTTTGTGCTGGAAACGGCGATCGCCGTTGATTACCTGCTCACGTAGCTGGTTGTAATTCTGCATAATCGAGTCAGTCATAACGCCCTCTGCTTAATGTTTATGGTAAAAATCCGCATTCTTTACAGGGATAAAGCAAAAGGCATACCACTATTTTTTATCAAAATAATCAATTACTTATAAAAATAAGCTTTTTCTCATTTTCGTCATTGAGTTTGCTATTCATCACAACGACGAAAATTCGTCACTTTTATAATGACAACATGAACAATAGATATGAGGAATGCATATATGGCATCCACCAATCAGGAGCTGGCCTCGGCGCTCAGGATGTTTTCCCGCTTTTTCGATTTGATTCATCAGCCGTTGGCCGTCATTAATGAGCGTGGTGAATACGTTTACTACAATCAGGAAAGCGCGGATCTGGACGGCTATAGTATTGAACGGGCAATGGGAAAACATATGCTGGATGTCTATCCGGGCATGAAAGAGACCCAAAGTACGATGCTTTCATCGTTAAAAAAAGGCGTGGAATACATTGGCCATTATCAAATTTATTACAATGCGCGAGGCCAGGCCGTTGACTATCAGCACACCACCGCGCCGCTCTATGCAAGCGATGGCGGCATGGTCGGCGTTATCGAAATCGGCAGGAATATGTCCGGCGTCAGGCGGCTCCAGGAGCAGGTGGTAGAACTGAACCAACTGCTGTATGCCGATCACCATGAGAAGCACCATGCCATTATTACCGAAAACCCGGAAATGCTCAGTAATATCGCCAAAGCCAAACGGCTGGCCGCCAGTAATATTCCGGTGACGATTGTCGGGGAGACGGGAACGGGTAAGGAGCTATTTTCCCGCCTGATACATCAATGCAGCAAGCGGGCGAATAAACCTTTCATCGCCCTGAACTGCGGCGCCCTACCGCCTACGCTTATCGAAAGTACGCTTTTCGGCACCGTGCGCGGCGCCTATACCGGCGCGGAAAATAGCCAGGGCTATCTGGAACTGGCAAACGGGGGAACGCTCTTTCTTGATGAGCTGAACGCCATGCCGATAGAGATGCAAAGTAAGCTGCTGCGATTCTTGCAGGATAAAACCTTCTGGCGCCTCGGCGGACAGCAGCAACTCCACTCTGATGTCAGGATCGTTGCCGCCATGAACGAAGCGCCCGTCAAATTAATTCAACAAGAACGTCTGCGGGCAGATCTTTTTTATCGGTTGAGCGTCGGAATGTTAACGTTACCGCCGCTGCGCGCCCGCCCGGAAGATATTCCCTTACTGGCGAATTATTTTATTGATAAATACCGTAATGACGTGCCGCAGGACATTCACGGACTAAGCGAGACGGCGCGTGCTGATCTGCTCAATCACGCCTGGCCGGGTAATGTCAGGATGCTGGAAAACGCGATTGTACGCAGCATGATCATGCAGGAAAAAGATGGGCTGCTCAAACACATCATTTTTGAACAGGACGAGTTAAATTTAGGCGTACCGGAAACCGCGCCGGAAAATCCCCTTCCCTCGTCACCCGATCCGCAGTATGAAGGGTCGCTGGAGGTACGGGTTGCCAACTACGAAAGGCATTTAATAGAAACCGCGCTGGATACGCATCAGGGGAATATTGCCGCCGCGGCCCGCAGCCTTAACGTATCGCGCACCACGTTACAGTACAAAGTACAAAAATACGCTATTCGCTTCGGCGTGGTGCGTAATTGACATCGGCCAGCGGCATCGCGCCGCTGGCAAAGCCATTAGCCTTCGTTATGCATTTCCAGGTTTTCCATTTCGTTCTGGAACAGCACCGCTTTGGCGTCGTCATTACGTAATGAATCCAGGAAGTCGAGGTATTGCTGGTCTACGTCTTTGGTGACATATACCCCGTTAAATACCGAACATTCAAACTGCTGGATATCCGGATTTTCCGCGCGCACGGCTTCGATCAGATCGTTCAGATCCTGGAAGATAAGCCCGTCTGCGCCGATGATCTGACGAATCTCATCCACCTCGCGACCATGCGCGATCAGCTCATTGGCGGTCGGCATATCAATGCCATAGACGTTGGGGAAACGAATTTCCGGCGCGGCGGACGCCAGATAAACCTTCTTCGCGCCGGCTTCCCGGGCCATCTCGATGATCTGCTCTGATGTGGTGCCACGCACGATGGAATCATCCACCAGCAGGACGTTCTTATCGCGGAATTCCGCGCGATTAGCATTGAGCTTACGGCGCACGGATTTACGGCGTAGCTGTTGGCCCGGCATGATAAAGGTACGTCCCACGTAACGATTTTTGACAAATCCCTGGCGGTACGGCTTGCCGAGAATACGGGCAATTTCCAGTGCGATATCGCAGGAGGTTTCCGGGATAGGGATCACGACGTCGATGTCCAGATCTTCCCATTCACGAGCGATTTTTTCGCCAAGTTTGGTGCCCATATTCACACGAGCGCTGTAGACGGAGATCTTGTCGATAAAGGAGTCCGGGCGAGCAAAATAAACGTACTCAAACAGACAGGGGTTACTGACCGGGTTATCCGCGCACTGGCGCGTGAACAGTTGCCCCTTTTCGGTAATATAGATAGCTTCGCCCGGCGCGACATCGCGCAGGAATTCAAAGCCCAGCGTATCCAGCGCCACGCTTTCAGAAGCGACCATATACTCCGTACGACCATCGCCAACGTCACGCTTGCCCAGCACTAACGGGCGAATGCCGTGCGGATCGCGAAAAGCCACCATGCCGTGGCCGATAATCATCGCCACGCAGGCATAGGCGCCGCGGATTTGACGGTTAGTCGCGGCAATCGCGGCAAAAATATTGTCGGCTTCCAGCGGATAGTGACGGAAGTTGTCGAGCTCGCTGGCGAAAATATTGAGCAGGATTTCGGAATCGGAGGTGGTGTTGATATGACGGCGCTTTTCTTCAAACAGCTTCTTACGTAGCTCGTGCGCGTTAGTCAGGTTGCCATTATGGGCCAACGTGATGCCATACGGCGAGTTAACGTAAAAAGGTTGCGCTTCGGAAGCGCTGGAGCTGCCTGCGGTAGGGTAGCGCACATGGCCGATCCCCATGTTGCCCTGCAAACGCTGCATGTGGCGAGCTTCAAAAATATCGTTCACCAGCCCGTTTGCCTTACGCAAGCGGAAGCAGTTATTCGCATCAATGGTGATGATACCGGCAGCATCCTGACCACGATGCTGGAGCACTGTTAACGCGTCATAAATCGACTGGTTGACCGGCATAACACCGGCGATACCGACAATACCGCACATACGTCATTTTCCTCGTTAAGCCACATCTCAGAACCTGTTACGTCCTGGGCAAGAAACTCGACGAGCTTTGCAGATAGTCAAAGAACCATCTGATGATGAAGCTGAACTGCGGGATGAGCTGCGATTTGCTCCAGTCTTCGCTTTTCGACAAGCCGGTAAAGGTATCAAGGAAGAACAGAATGGCGGCGACAATCAGCGCGCCTCGCAGTGCGCCGAAACAGATCCCCAACACCCGGTCAGTTCCCGACAGGCCGGTCTTTTCTACTAGCTGACCTATCACAAAATTCACGATAGCGCCGACGATAAGCGTCGCGATAAACAGTACCGCGATAGCAATCCCATTACGAACCAGTTCGTCTTCAAAGCCCGTAAACCAGACAGACAGGTAAGTGTAGTAGTGACTGGCGACAAAGAAAGCACAGCCCCACGTCACCAGCGATAACGCTTCACGAACAAAGCCGCGGATCAGGCTAACCAGACAGGAAAAAGCAATCACCGCGATAATGGCGTAATCAATCCAGACCATAGATGTCCCACGATTTTACGCCCTGTCGTCCTGTTCGGGGCGCATTCTAACAGAAAAAGAAAACGTTTGCGTAGGGATTTCCTTCCCACGCGTAAATAAAAATGGCGCTGAAAAAATATTCAACGCCATCACACTTTTTATCTCTTCGGGCACGACCAGAAGAGCTGCCATCGGCCTGATAAGCGCAGGATACCAGGTTCATTCCTTCTGCCGGATGGCGGCGTAAACGCCTTATCCAGCCTACAGAACTTCGGCTATTACCAGGTGAACACCGTAGGCCTTAACGCTGCGCGCTCAGGCAAAACGCGCCTTAGTTCGGGCTATATCCCATCACCACGCCGCTTAACCCGGAAATCTGCTTGAGCTCGCCAAGCGATCCTTTCATCTTATCTTTCGACGCATCCGGCCCGACGAGAATACGGGTTATTTTACCCTGTACCGGCGTTGAGGGGGAAGTATAAACCCGGAACCCGGCGGAACGAAGCTTGCCGACTATCTCGTTGACTTTATCCGCGTTTTTCAGCGCGCCCAACTGTACGACATAGGCTTTGCCGGTCGGCGCAGGTTTATCGTCGGCGACTGGTTGCGGCGCGGGCGTCGGCGTGGAAGCGGCGACAACCGGCTGTTGCGGTTTAGGCTGCGGCTTCGGCTTTTCAACCGGCTTCGGTTTAGGCGTCTCCACCGGTATCGGATCAAGCTCAACATTGTTAGACGCCATGCGCGACGGGTCCAGAGACGGCGCTGCCGCATCTCCCGCCCGCACCTCTTCAGCCGCCCCTTCCGGCGGCTGTGTCGGCAGCGCCTGCGTTGCGGCAGGCATCATATCCGGCTCATCGCGGTCGCCAGGCTTCGGTACCAGTGGAATCGCAGCAAATTCATCCTGATAATGCTTTTTCTGTCCGTCCAGCAGACCGGGAAGCACAATAACCCCCAGCGCGACTAACACAATCGTGCCGACTAAACGATTCTGAAACTTACTCGCCACCGATTCTCCCCGCGTCTATCACTTCCATAACATGTGCGACGGTGTGGAACGATCCGCACACCAGCACGGTATCTTCTGGCTGCGCCGCGTCGATAGCGGCCTGCCATGCCTGCGCGACGCTATCATAGACATTCCCTTTCCCCAGATGTTCCAGAAGTTGTTCCGCCGTCGCGCCGCGCGGCCCCTCTAACGGAGCACAATACCAGTCGTCAACCACGCTTTTCAACCAGGCTAACGTGCCGGCGATATCTTTATCATGCAGCATACCAATCACCGCAAGCACGCGCCCGCGTTTCGGCAACATTTTCAGACGACCCGTCAGGTATTCCGCCGCGTGGGGATTATGGGCGACATCAAAGATAACGCGCGGCGACTCACTCACGATTTGAAAACGTCCCGGCAAGGTAGCCTGCGCAATACCGTCGCGAATCGCCTGTTCGTCAATGTTCAACCCGCTGGCGCGCAGCGCGGCCAGAGCGGTGGCGGCATTCGGCTGGGGAACCTGCGGCAACGGCAGTCCGGCAAGCGTGCCGTCGCCATCGGTAAACGCCCACTGGGTCGCTGTCACCTCATAACGCCAGTCAACGCCGCGACGCCGCAACAGCGCGCCGGTCTCCTGCGCGACATCCGCGATGGTTGCCGGCATTTCCGGTTCGCCGACGATAGCGGGTTTTTCCGCACGAAAAATCCCGGCCTTCTCGCGGCCGATACTTTCGCGATCCGGCCCCAGCCAGTCAGTATGGTCAAGCGCGATGCTGGTAATTACCGCTACATCGGCATCCACAATGTTCGTGGCGTCCAGGCGCCCGCCCAACCCGACCTCCAGAATCACCACGTCAAGGTTAGCCTGTTTAAACAGCCACAATGCCGACAAAGTACCATATTCAAAATAGGTCAATGAAATATCGCCGCGCGCCGTTTCTATTTCCGCAAAGGACGCGGTATGCGCGGATTCCGCTAATTCTTTCCCCTGCACGCGCACGCGCTCGGTGTAACGTACCAGATGAGGCGAACTATAGACGCCCACACGGTATCCCGCCGCGATTAACACCGACTCCAGCGTGCGACAGGTCGTACCTTTGCCGTTGGTTCCCGCAACGGTAAAAACGAACGGCGCAGGCTTGAGGATGTCCAGACGCGCTGCCACCTGGCTTACGCGCTCAAGGCCTAAATCGATACTCTTGCTGTGCAGGTTTTCCAGATAAGAAAGCCACGAGGCCAGGGGCGACGCAGCTTGAGGTATAGATTTGTTTTTCATTGATTCCGCTGCTTCTTTACGGTGAAAAGCAAAAAGGCAGAGCCTGCGGCCCTGCCCTTTTCAGTTATCAGGCCTCAGACTCCTGATCCGGCGCCGGAGGCACCACCACGCCTTCACGCGGGGCGTCCGGGTTCGGCGCGGGCAGATTCATCAGCTTCGCCAGAATGCTCGCCAGCTTCAGGCGCATTTCCGGGCGGCGGACTATCATATCAATAGCGCCTTTTTCGATCAGGAACTCACTGCGCTGGAATCCTGGCGGGAGCTTCTCACGAACGGTTTGTTCGATAACGCGCGGGCCGGCGAAGCCAATCAGGGCTTTTGGCTCGGCGATGTTGAGATCGCCCAGCATCGCAAAACTGGCGGAAACGCCGCCCATTGTCGGATCGGTCAATACCGAAATGTAGGGCAGACCACGTTCCTGCATTTTCGCCAGCGCCGCCGAGGTTTTCGCCATCTGCATCAGCGACATCAACGCTTCTTGCATACGCGCGCCGCCGGAAGCAGAGAAACACACTAACGGACAGTTATCTTCCAGCGCCTGTTCAACGGCGCGAACGAAGCGTGCGCCAACGACAGACCCCATTGAGCCGCCCATGAACGCGAATTCAAACGCGGCGGCGACAACCGGCATACCGTGAAGCGTCCCTTTCATGACCACCAGCGCGTCTTTCTCGCCGGTTTCTTTCTGCGCGGACGCCAGTCTGTCTTTATATTTTTTGGAGTCGCGGAACTTGAGCACGTCTTTTGGCTCCAGCTCGCTACCCAACTCCACAAGGGAACCTTCATCTAACAGGCTATGCAGGCGATTGCGCGCCGACATGCGCATATGATGGTCACACTTAGGACAGACCTCAAGATTACGTTCCAGCTCAGCGCGGTATAAAACCTGACCGCAGCTATCACACTTGGTCCACACCCCTTCAGGAATGCTTGCCTTGCGGGTGGGAGTAATGTTGCTTTTAATTCGTTCAATCCAGCTCATTGGTGACCTTTCTGCCTGAACCTTAGTCAGCTTTATTATAAGGGGCGCATAATGCCATTTTTGCCCCCAACAGACCATGAATGTTGCACATTAAAACATAACAGCCCGAAACTTTGGATAAAAAAGTGGTCGAACCGCTGAGTTACTTTCTATTTTGCGGCACGCGACGCAGCGCGCTTATGCCGGACAATCTCAATGACGCCAGGTAATATCGAAACTACGATAATCCCCACAATCAGCAGCTTAAGGTTATCCTGAATCAACGGTATCGTACCGAAGAAATAACCGGCGTAGGTAAAGAGCAGCACCCACAGCAGCGCGCCGATGACGTTATAGGCGGCAAAATGCCGATAGGACATGTGCCCCATCCCTGCCACAAACGGCGCAAAGGTTCTGACGATCGGCACGAAGCGAGCGAGAATGATAGTTTTACCGCCGTGTTTTTCATAAAACTGGTGGGTTTTATCCAGATAACTGCGGCGGAAAATTTTCGAATTCGGATTACTGAACAGTTTTTCGCCGAACAGTCGACCAATCGTGTAATTTACCGCATCGCCGACAATTGCGGCGATCAGCATTAACGCCACCATGACATGCACATTGAGATCGTTGGTTTCCAGCGAAGCCAGCGCCCCGGCGACAAACAGCAGCGAGTCGCCCGGCAGGAACGGCGTGACGACCAGGCCGGTTTCACAAAACAGAATCAAAAACAAAATAGCGTACACCCAGACGCCGTACTCCGCGACCAGCTCCGCCAGATGCACATCGATGTGCAGAATAAAATCAATAATAAAGTAGATCAGGTCCATATTTGTCTTTGCCTTTCTACCCGACACGTTTCGGGTGTGCGATTCGGATTAGTCCGCCAGAAATAGCGGGCCCATTGGCGGTTTTGGAAGGTCAAACCGGTCAGGGTAATCCACCGCAACCAAATATAGCCCTTCCGCCTTCGCCGTTGCCGCCGCCAGCGTTCTGTCCCTGGCCGCTAACAGCTCTGCGATCCAGCTCTCCGGCTGGTTGTGAGCGCCTACTTCCAGCAGGCTGCCGACAATATTCCTGACCATATGATGAACAAAGGCATTCGCTTTGATATCGACCACCACATAAGGGCCGTGGCGGGTAACGTTGATGTGCATCACATTACGCCACGGCGTGCGCGACTGGCACTGCACCGCGCGAAACGAGGTAAAATCATTTTCGCCAAGCAGACACTGCGCCGCGCGATGCATCCGCTCTGCATCCAGCGGCTCATAGTAATGCGTCACGCCTTTTGCTAATACCGCAGGACGCAGTCGATGATTGTAGATGATATAGCGATAACGGCGAGCCGTAGCGCTAAATCGCGCGTGAAAATCATCCGGTACAGTTTTCACCCAACGCACGGCAATGTCACCAGGCAAATTCGCATTTACCCCCAGCGTCCATGCCGCATCTTTGCGCAATGCGGTCGTTTCGAAATGGACAACCTGCCCGGTGCCGTGAACGCCGGCATCGGTGCGCCCGGCGCAGAACACGTTAATAGGTTCATTTGCCACCTGCGAGAGCGCTTTTTCCAGCTTTTCCTGCACGCTGCGCACTTCATTCTGACGCTGCCAGCCATAATACTTGCTGCCGTCGTACTCAATACCCAGCGCAATTTTATAGACCGGCGATGATTGCTGTCCGGACATCAGTACAGATACTCCTGCACCAGCTTCTCCGCAATTTTAACGGCCATCAGCGCACCGCCGAAACGCACGTTGTCCGCCACTGACCAGAACTGAATTTGTTCCGGCATACCGTAATCATTATGCACACAGCCAATAGAGAGCTGTGGATTGCCGGAAGCGTCGCCCACCTGCGTCGGGTAATCCGTCTCTTCTGACAGTACGATATCTTCACCGCGGGAAAACGCCTCGCGCGCCTCTTCCGCCGCCAGCGGACGGAGCGCTTCAAAGCTCACCATCTGCGCATGGCCATAGAACACCGGCGACTGCACGACACTGGCGGAGATCATCACGCCATCGTCCTGCAAAATTTTACGCACTTCATCGACGATACGACGTTCCTGGCGCACGCTGCCTTCACGATCCGGCAGCAGCGGCAGCATATTGAACGCCAACTGGCGGCCAAAGAAATCATCTTCATCAATCGGTATGCCGTTAAGCAGCTTCGCACTCTGTCCGGCCAGCGCATCGACCGCTTTTTTCCCCTGTGCGGACGCTGATAACATACTGGTGACGGCGATGCGCGACAGTCCCCCCTGATCGATTAACGGCTTGAGCGCCGCCAGCAGTTGACTGGTCAGACTATCGGCGACCGCAATCACGTTACGGTTGCGGTAATCCGCCAGTACATACGGGTTAACTTCCGGCACGACCAGCAGCACATCAGGCTCCAGCGCGAACAGACCGCTGGAATCTATCACCAGGCAACCTGCATTGGTCGCGTCGTCTATCCAGGCAGCCGATGCCTCTGCGCCGGCAACGAAAAACGCCAACTGCGCCTGCGTCCAGTCAAAGTCCGCCGCATCCTGGACAATGACCGACTTGCCACCAAAACGGAGGTGCTCGCCCGCGCTTTCATGACGCGCCAATGCATAAATTTCACCGACCGGGAACTGGCGTTCAGCCAGTGTTTCAAGCAGGGCTTCGCCTACGGCGCCCGTTGCGCCCAGAATGGCAATGTTCCAGCCTTCAGACATGGTGATTTACTCCAGAAATACATAAGCGTCCCTGTCGCATTATTCGACAGGGAGCATTAAGAAGACATTAATGTGCCGGGTGATGAACAGCGTTAAAACCTAGCTTACACAGCAAGGCGGCTGCCGTTTCGTCGTCACACATCACGTATAAAGACGACCATTCACGGCGCTCAAGATAATTTTTACGCAATTTATCAAATTCACCCGGAATTCCAGCGACTTTACGCAGCGGCGCATCGTCGCGGCGCACATCATACACCAAATGCGCCAGTCTTTTCAGCGTCGGTTGATCCAGCGGGCCGTGAAGCGTAATACGACCAAACTCAGGCGCAGGCAGTAATGTCTCCAGCGCGACACGCTGCTCGCGACCGATAAACGCGCTATACGCCTCAAAGACCTGGGTGGTGCCGCGCGCTTTGCCTTCCAGCGTATAGCCGGCAATATGCGACGTGCCGATATCCACGGCTTCCAGTAGCGCGACGTTAAGATCCGGTTCGCCCTCCCACACATCAAGCACCACGCTCAGCGGCTGCCCGGCATTAAGTCGCGCCAGCAACGCAGCGTTATCCACCACCGGACCGCGGCAGGCGTTAATGAGAATGGCGCCGGGTTTCAGTCGACGGATCAGCGTCTCATCGGCCAGATGCAGCGTTTTGTACGGTCCGTCTTTATAGAGCGGCGTATGGAAAGTCAGGACATCCGCTTCCTGCACCAGCTCATCCAGCGTACGAAAATCACCCTCGTCCCCGCGTGCGGCGCGTGGCGGATCGCACAGCAACGTGCGGATACCCAACGCTTCAAGCCTGGTCTGTAGCCGGCTTCCGACGTTACCCACGCCGACAATCCCTATAGTGCGATCGCGTAACGAAAAGCCGTCACGTTCGGCCAGCATCAACAGCGCGGAAAACACATACTCCACCACGGCGATAGCATTACAGCCGGGCGCGGCTGAAAAACCGATGCCCGCCTGCTTCAGCCATGCCTCATCCACATGATCGGTGCCTGCCGTAGCAGTACCAACGAAGTTAATCGGCGTGCCGCTCAGCAGCGATTCATTCACTTTCGTGACCGAACGCACCATTAACGCATCGGCATGGTTCAATTCTTCAACGGGGATCGGGCGACCCGGCACTGCCTTTACCTCACCCAGGCGGCTAAATAATTCGCGGGCGTAAGGCATATTTTCATCAACGAGAATTTTCACGACTGTCGTACCTGTTTGAGAACGAGAGTTAACCGGACAAGTGTGCCATAATCTGGCCGCCAGGCATATATTGCTCAGATTTATGGTTAAAGGATAATTAATTATGCATCCCATCTCCGGCGCCCCTGCACAGCCTCCAGGCGAAGGGCGTAATCCTCTTTCCGCTGCGAGCGAGCAGCCGCTTTCCATGCAACAGCGTACGGTACTGGAAAGGCTGATCACGCGCCTGATTTCACTGACCCAGCAGCAAAGCGCGGAAGTATGGGCCGGAATGAAACACGATCTGGGGATAAAAAATGACGCGCCGCTACTGTCGCGCCACTTCCCCGCCGCTGAACAGAATCTTACCCAGCGTCTGGGCGTAGCGCAGCAAAATCACGCCAATCGTCAGGTGCTTTCACAGCTAACAGAGCTGCTTGGCGTCGGGAATAATCGTCAGGCCGTCAGCGATTTTATCCGTCAGCAATACGGTCAAACCGCGCTTAGCCAGCTTACGCCCGATCAACTCAAAAACGTGCTGACGCTCCTGCAACAGGGGCAGCTTTCCATTCCGCAGCCGCAGCAACGTCCGGCAACGGATCGGCCATTATTGCCTGCTGAACATAATACGTTGAATCAGTTGGTGACGAAGCTGGCGGCCGCGACCGGCGAGTCAAACAAACTTATCTGGCAATCAATGCTGGAACTCTCCGGCGTGAAAAGCGGCGAGCTCATTCCGGCAAAACAGTTTACTCATCTGGCGACATGGCTACAGGCGCGGCAGACGCTGTCACTACAACACGCGCCTACGCTACATACGCTGCAGGCTGCGTTAAAACAACCGCTTGAGCCAGACGAGCTCACAGCGATCAAAGAGTATGCCCAACACACTTATCAAATTCAGCCGCAAACGGTGTTGACCACCGCCCAGGTGCAGGACTTACTTAACCATATTTTCCTGCGTCGCGTAGAGCGGGAGGCGGATGAGCTGGAACCGCTCTCTATTCAACCCATCTACCGTCCGTTCGCGCCGATGATTGAAACCGTGAAAAATCTGTCTGCGCGACCAGGCCTGTTGTTTATCGCGCTAATAATTGTACTGGCGCTTTTCTGGCTGGTTTCTTAACCACGCCGGAACGATAATATCGTCACCAGGATGCCAACCACCGCGGAGATCGCTCCCGCGAGAAATACGGAAGGATAGCCGCATGACGTGGCCAGCATGCCCGCCAGCGGGCCGGTAACGCCGTAGGAGATATCCTGAAACGCGGCGTAGCCGCCCAGCGCCGTACCGCGTACCTGTGCAGGTACGCGTTTCACAACCTCCACGCCCAGCGCCGGGAAAATCAGTGAACACCCAGCCCCGGTGAGCGCCGCGCCTACCAGCGCTATCCAGGCCGTCGGCGCCAGCCACAAGAGCAGCAGCCCTGCCGTCTCAACCAGCAATGAGACAACGGCGACCTTCACGCCGCCAAAGCGGTCCGGCATCCAACCGAACAATATGCGCATCAGTACAAACGCACCGCCAAACGCGGTCAGGGTGAATCCCGCCATCGTCCAGCCATTGCTGACAAAATAAAGTGAAATAAACGTACCGATGACGGCAAAACCCACGCCCTGCAATGCCAGACCCAGACCCGGTTTCCAGATAAGCCCGACCACGCTCCACAGTGAAGGTCGCTCCCCCGTATGCGCAGGCACTTTACG
The DNA here is from genome assembly GCF_046551895.1 of Salmonella sp. SAL03688. Taxonomy (NCBI): domain Bacteria; kingdom Pseudomonadati; phylum Pseudomonadota; class Gammaproteobacteria; order Enterobacterales; family Enterobacteriaceae; genus Salmonella; species Salmonella sp. SAL03688. The sequence goes on along the minus strand of NZ_JBGDVI010000015.1, from coordinate 890 downwards.
CACGGTGCCGTTGAATGCCCAGGCCAGCAGCGGTAAAACCATCGTCGTCCCCGCCAGCGCCGCGAAGCCAAAGTGGCTATGGATCAGCAAGCCCAACGGCGCACCGGCCGCCAGCGCGCCGTAAATCGCCATTCCGTTCCACGACATCACCTTACCGGAACGCGTTGGGCCAACCAGCCCCAGTCCCCAGGTCAGGGTTCCGGTCAGCAGCTGACTTTCGCCAAATCCGAGGATCAAACGCCCGACAATAAGCAGCGCGAATTTTACCGGCGCGGAAACCGGCAACAGCGCGGCCAGGAGCCAGGCGGCGCCCGCCAGCCCGCAGGCAAACATCCCCTGTAACGCCGATCGTTTAGCGCCATATTGATCCGCCAGCCGTCCGGCATAGCCGCGCGTCAGTACCGTCGCAAAAAACTGAATGCCCACGGCGATCCCAACCATCGTATTGCTATAGCCCAGTTCGTGATGGACAAAAAGCGGGATGACGGGTAACGGCAGGCCGACCGTCATATAGGTCAGGAAAACCGCAAAGGCGATGCGGAACAGCGAAAAATTCGCAGACGGGGTCGTTGTTTTTTGGCTAACTGCTGTCATGCCTTACTCCAGAATGCAGAGTAAGGCGGGGAAAGGCCACGCCCCCCTCTACCTGAACGTCAGGATTAAGGTGCGTTGGATAACGTTAAACGCTTACGCATTATCGGAAGGATAATGTAGAGAGTGAAGTCTGCCTGTGAGACGCGAAACTTGTCAACCTTGAAATTGCAGCCAGGGTATCAACGTGGCGGCGTGTCGAGAGCGTTCAGAATTCTGTGTCACGTTAAAAATTCTACAGCGTCATCACATTATTCAGCCGCCCTTCAAAATAAATCGCCAACTGCGACAATGTCAAA
>NZ_JBGDVI010000014.1:0-128587 GCF_046551895.1 Salmonella sp. SAL03688 | reverse complement strand
AAGATACAGGATTACATAAAGCACCAGCTTGAAGAGGATAAAATGGGTGAGCAATTATCGATCCCTTATCCGGGCAGCCCGTTTACGGGCCGTAAGTAAAGAAGTTTGATGCAAATGTCAGATCGTATGCGCCTGTTAGGGCGCGGCTGGTAAGAGAGCCTTATAGGCGCATCAGAAAAACCTCCGGCTATGCCGGAGGATATTTATTATCTCTGGCTGGTAATATAAAAAGAAAAACCTACCCTGTAATTTCTTTTATTTATAAAAATGAGATAGAGATAAAAATATGGCATGGACTCCACGGACGCTGGCGGATGCATTAAACAACATCGCCGAATTAGATATTGATATAGAAAATAATGAATCCTCATTAATAATAAAAATGAATGATTATGGCGATTTACCACTGGCGGTTTTATTTACCTCGCAACAAATAGTTATCGAGACTTATATCTGTCCGGTAAATACGATTAGAGATACCGCGGAATTTAATCTTTTCTTACTGAGAAATCAGAAGGTTTTACCGCTGTCTTCGGTCGGTATTACCCAGGTAAAACAGGAGGAATATTATGTCGCTTTTGGCGCGCTGTCGTTAAATTCGTCGCTTGCCGACGTGACGCTGGAAATCACCACGCTTGTAGAAAATGCGTTGGATATCGCTGAAATAACACAAGTCTATTCACAGGAATAATACAGGCGGCTTACATGGGAATTTTAAAAAGTTTGTTCACGTTAGGTAAATCATTCGTTGCTCAGGCAGAAGAGGCCATTGATGAAGCACAGGGTGTACGTATGCTGGAGCAGCATATTCGCGACGCAAAAGCCGAGCTGGATAAAGCGAGTAAATCCAGAGTGGATTTATTGGCGCGGGTGAAGTTAAGCCATGACAAGCTGAATGATTTACGTGAGCGTAAAGTCAGCCTTGAAACGCGGGCGTTGGCGGCAATGAGTAAGAATGTCGACGCCGCTTTACTCAACGAAGTGGCGGAAGAAATAGCCCGTCTGGAAAATGCCATTCTTGCCGAAGAACAGGTGCTGACTAATCTGGAAGCCTCTCGCGATGCGGTGGAGAAGGCCGTAACGGCGACAGGCCAGCGGATTGCGCAGTTTGAGCAGCAACTTGAAGTGGTTAAGGCGACAGAAGCCATGCAGCGCGCGCAGCAGGCGGTGACGACTTCGACCGTCGGAGCCGCGTCGAATGTGTCTACGGCGGCGGAGTCGCTTAAACGTTTACAAACGCGTCAGGCTGAACGCCAGGCCCGGCTGGATGCCGCCGCGCAGCTGGAAAAAGTCGCCGATGGACGCGACCTGGATGAAAAACTGGCGCAGGCCGGCATTGGCGCAACCAATAAAAGCAATGCTCAGGATGTGTTGGCGCGTTTACAGCGTCAACAAGGCGAATAATGCTCTTTACGTGGATGGTCAAAACCTGCCAGCGTCATTTGTCCAGACTGACCTGGCCCGCTTTGCTGGGCCTGTTTATCGGGCAGTATCTGCTTTGTTATCGGTAGCGCGAAAGCGCGCTACCGTGCTGGGCTCCGTCGCTTTCATACGAGACGGCACATGAATGCGCGATCTCAAATGGCATTATGCCCAACGACAATCGCATTCTGGCTGAAGAGGTCGCATGGCAAGAGATAGAGGTTCCCCTATGATGCAATTTTTTCAGCGTTTGCTCGGTAAAACAAGCGCGCCAGCGCCGATTCGCGGACCATTAGGATTACATCTTAACGCCGGTTTCACGCTGGATACGCTGGCATTCCGGCTACTGGAGTCGTCGTTGCTGGTGGAGCTACCGGGTGAAAAATACACTGTCGCGGCAGCGAGTCGTATAGATTTAGGCGGCGGCAGTCAGATTTTTCGCTACTACACCTCTGGCGATGAGTTTTTGCAAATTAACACCACTGGCGGCACGGATGTTGACGACATTGATGACATCAAACTTTTTGTATATGAGGAAAGTTTCGGTATTAACGAGGAACGTCACTGGCGTTCAGCCATTGCGCCAGCGGCAATAGGGCCGATGACGCTCAACTGGCAAGAACGGCGCTGGCAGCGTTTTTTTAACCATGAAGAGCCGGGCAATATTGAACCTGTCTACATGCTGGAAAAGGTTGAAAATCAGCAGGCAGAGAAATGGGACGTTCACAATTTTACGATGGGCTTCCAGCGCCAGGTGACGGATGACGCCTGGGAGTATCTTCTATTGAACGGGGAAGAATCATTTAACGAGCGCGGTGAGCCTGAATGGGTGTTTTCACGCGCCCTCGGCGTGGATATCCCGCTCACTTCACTGACGGTTATTGGTTAAGCACATACAGGGAAATTATGCATATACTGGACGCATTACTGGCTTTCTGCGCCTATTTTTTTATTGGCGCGGCAATGGTCATTGTATTTCTTTTTATTTACTCAAAGATAACGCCGCATAATGAATGGCAGTTGATAAAAAATAACAATACTGCGGCATCGCTGGCCTTTAGCGGTACGTTGCTGGGCTATGTCATCCCCTTATCCAGCGCGGCGATAAACTCAGTCAGCATCCCGGACTATTTTGCCTGGGGCGGCATTGCGCTGGTGATTCAGCTGCTGATTTATGGTTGCGTAAGGTTATACATGCCTACGCTGAGCGAAAAAATTATTAATCACAACGTGGCGGCGGGGCTATTTATGGGAACCGCAGCGCTGGCTGGCGGTATTTTTAACGCTGCCTGTATGACATGGTAACGGAAGATCATGGCAAAAAAACGAAAATCCAGAAGCACATCCGGCGTAGGCCATTCGGCAATAAGACGGATAGCCGAACCGGTCAATCCCTTTGAGCGGCAACGAAATCGCTACACGCCAAAATACCTGACGCTGGCGATTATGGGTGGAGCGGCCTTTTTTCTCCTGAAAGGGTACGGTGACGGCAGCAATAGTGACAACGACGGCGATGGGACGTTTTACGCCACGGTGAACGACTGTATTGACGATGGCAATAGCGCCAGCGTTTGCGCTGACGGCTGGAATAATGCGAAAACAGAATTTTACGCTAATGTGCCTAAGCAATTGACGCAGGAGCGCTGTCAGTCGCAGTTTGGCGATTGCTACTTTGATATCACCGAGCGGAGCTGGGTTCCGGTATTAAGCGGCTTTTTACTCAGCCGCGCGATTCGTCAGAACCGTGATGAACAATACATCTATAGCAGCGGCGGTTCATCCTACGTCTCCCGTCCCGTCTGGCGCACCACATCCGGCGATTATGCGTGGCGCAGCGGCACAGGGAAAAGCGATACCGCGACCAGCCCTGGTTATATCACACGGAAAGCGTCCACCGTCTCCCGCGGCGGCTATGGCCGTTCTTCCAGCGCCCGCGGGCACTGGGGAGGCTAACCATGCTACGACATAACGTACCGGTACGCCGGGATCTGGATAAGATCGCCTGCGATCACGGTTTTGACTTTCATGTTATCGATAACGAAATTTACTGGGATGAAAGCCGGGCCTACCGTTTTACATTACGGCAAATTGAAGAACAGATCGAAAAACCGACCGCAGAGCTTCATCAGATGTGTCTGGAGATTGTCGAGCGGGCCGTCCGGGATGAGCAGATCATGCAGCAGCTGGCGATCCCGCCATTGTACTGGGATGTCATCGCCGAAAGTTGGCGCAGCCGCGATCCTTCGCTTTACGGGCGGATGGATTTCGTCTGGTGCGGCAAAGATCCGGTTAAATTGCTGGAATACAATGCGGATACGCCGACGTCGCTCTATGAGTCCTCCTACTTTCAATGGCTATGGCTGGAGGATGCCCGTCGTAGCGGCGCCATCCCGCGTGATGCCGATCAATACAACGCGATACAGGAGCGGCTGATCGCCCGCTTCAGCGAGCTGTACAGTCGGGAACCGCTCTACTTTTGCTGTTGTGAAGATACCGACGAAGATCGCACGACGGTGCTGTACCTTCAGGATTGCGCGCAGCAGGCGGGCCAGGAAACGCGATTTATCTATATTGAAGAACTGGGGCTTGGCGTAGGCGGTGTGCTGACCGATCTGGACGATAACGTGATTCGCCGCGCCTTTAAGCTCTACCCGCTGGAGTGGATGATGCGCGACGACAACGGCCCGCTGTTGCGAAAACGTCGTGAGCAATGGATTGAGCCATTGTGGAAAAGTATTCTGAGTAACAAAGGGCTGTTGCCGTTATTGTGGCGCTTTTTCCCTGGCCATCCGAATCTGCTGCCGGCCTGGTTTGAGGGCGAAAAATCGCTCGCAGCGCCAGGTGAAAGCAGCGTGCGGAAGCCGATTTATTCACGTGAAGGCGGCAACGTCACGATTTTCGACGAGCGGCAAAATGTTATCGATCATGCCGACGGCGACTACGCTGACGAGCCGATGATTTACCAGGCGTTTCAGCCTTTGCCGCGCTTTGGCGATAGCTATACGCTGATTGGCAGTTGGATCATTGACGATGAAGCCTCCGGAATGGGGATTCGCGAGGACAATACGCTAATTACCAAAGACACTTCCCGTTTCGTCCCACATTATATTGCCGGTTAATCATACTTTTGTGATCTTGCTCCGGCGTCAATGGCGCAGTCATGACCATACTTGACTTCAGCGCCATTGAAGGAGGGAGACACCATGTCCTGGCAAACACATACCGTTTTTAATCAACCAGCTCCGCTCAATAACAGTAACTTATTCCTGTCTGATGGCGCGCTGTGTGAAGCGGTTTCCCGGGAAGGCGCGGGATGGGATAGCGATCTTCTCGCCAGCATTGGCCAACAACTGGGAACGGCGGAATCACTGGAACTGGGGCGTCTGGCGAACGCGCATCCTCCTGAGTTGCTGCGTTACGATCCCCAGGGACAGCGCCTGGATGACGTTCGCTTTCATCCCGCCTGGCACCTGTTGATGCAGGGGCTTTGCGCTAATCGGGTACATAACCTGGCCTGGGAGGAAGAGGCAAGGGCGGGAAGTTTTGTCGCCCGGGCGGCGCGTTTTGTATTACATGCTCAGGTAGAAGCGGGAACACTCTGTCCTGTCACGATGACCTTTGCCGCGACACCGTTGCTATTGCAGATGCTTCCCGCCACTTTCCATGACTGGCTGGCGCCGCTGCGCAGCGATCGCTACGATTCGCATTTGCTACCGGGCGGGCAAAAACGGGGCCTGCTTATCGGCATGGGAATGACGGAAAAGCAGGGCGGATCTGACGTACTCAGTAATACGACCCACGCGGAGCGGCTGGCGGATGATTCATATCGGCTGGTGGGACATAAATGGTTTTTCTCTGTGCCGCAAAGTGATGCGCACCTCGTGCTGGCGCAGGCAAAAGGAGGACTATCCTGTTTCTTTGTGCCGCGTTTCCTGCCAGACGGGCAACGGAACTCTGTTCGTCTTGAGCGCCTGAAAGATAAACTCGGTAATCGATCTAATGCCAGCGCCGAAGTCGAGTTTCAGGATGCCGTCGGCTGGCGGCTGGGAGAAGAGGGCGAAGGGATTCGGCATATCTTAAAGATGGGCGGTATGACGCGTCTTGATTGCGCGCTCGGGAGTCATGGCTTAATGCGGCGCGCATTTTCAGTCGCGATTTACCATGCTCATCAGCGTCAGGCTTTTGGTAAGCCGCTGATCGAACAACCGTTGATGCGACAAACCTTAAGTCGTATGGCGCTATGCCTGGAGGGGCAGACGGCGCTTTTGTTTCGGCTGGCGCGCGCCTGGGAGCAACGTCGCGAGGCGAAAGAGGCATTATGGGCGCGATTATTCACGCCAGCGGCGAAATTCGCCATCTGTAAGCAGGGAATCCCTTTTGTGGCTGAGGCGATGGAGGTTCTCGGCGGGATGGGGTATTGCGAAGAGAGCGAACTCCCGCGCCTGTACCGTGAAATGCCGGTGAACAGTATCTGGGAAGGTTCCGGCAATATCATGTGTCTGGATGTACTTCGGGTGCTGACAAAACAACACGGCGTCTATGACGTATTGAATGAAGCTTTTGCGGAAGTCAAAGGTCAGGATCGCCATTACGACCGCGCGGTACGTCAGCTACAGCAACGTTTACGCAAACCGGACGAAGCAATGGGCAGAGAGATTACGCAGCAGCTTTTCTTGCTGGGATGCGGAGCGGAAATGCTGCGTCATGCCTCGCCGCCGCTGGCGCAAGCGTGGTGTCAGATGATGCTGGATACACGCGGCGAAATGCCGCTGTCTGCCCAGGTACAAAATGATTTACTGTTAAGGGCGACCGGGGGACTGCGGTAACGTTTGGCCTGTGGTACATGCCATCCGGCGCGAGCCACGCGGCATCAGGCATAGAGTATCGCCTGTACGCGCCAGTTATCCGACTGTTGTTCTTCATACATTTGAATAATTCTGTACCAGGACGCACCCTGTTCATCGGCTTTCAGGGCGATAATCCGCTCCACATCCTGTGGGTTTCCTGCAACATTACTGACCGAGATCAGGCCGATTTCATTCAGACCCGTTACGCAGTCAGCACTGGCGAATTCGGCAGACTGTGCCGTCGTACTCACCAGTCCGGCAGAAAGCAGCAGTGAGGATAAGGCAAGTTCTTGTTTCATCGTCAGCTCCTTATTACATACCCCGCATTTAACAGGACGCTCCATCACGGTAAACCTGTTTGTTTATTGTGCACAGGTAAACGCATAGGGACGCAAAGCAATGTAAAACTGACTAAAAATCAATCTACTGTTATTGACGATACAAAATGGCTTGTGAATACCACTGGCCGGTTACAACCGTTTCATCAACCATTAAGATAACGTAATAATCGGCTTTCGCAGCGACGGCTTTCGCTCTGATTTCATCTATTGCATCATCCGGGGAGCCCCGAACCAGCGCGCTTACGGTCCCCATCCGCTGTAGTCCTTGCGTTTGATCGCGACGGATTTCCTGCGGGTGATCGGCGACAGGCGGCGCAGGTTGCGGCGTACCCTGCAGCACGCTACACGCGCTTAATAACAGCGCTGCTATCAATGAAGCAAACCGACGCATAACTCTATCTCGTTTCCTGATAATCATAGTGTAATGCCTTATTGATTTCCCTTTAGGGGGAATGTTCCCGAAGTGTTACCTGTCACGCGATTTTCGAATGAAAACGTTGCGAAAGCGTAACCCAGTTCTCAAACATTATGAATTATTGCGCTATCCATAAACTTGCGTTAAGTATTTCTCCGTGGCATACCGGATAAAAAGGAGAGAATAATGATAGCGATTGAAACACGACAATTAGCCGGAGGCGTCGTACTACATGCCTTCCCGGAAGGGAAACGCGCCGTGCCGCTTCCCTGTGTGGTGTTCTATCATGGCTTCACCTCCTCCAGCCTGGTTTATAGTTATTTTGCCGTTGCCCTGGCACAGGCAGGATTCCGGGTAGTCATGCCGGATGCGCCGGAGCATGGCGCTCGCTTCGGCGGCGACTCACAGGGACGAATACACCGATTCTGGCAGATTCTGCACCAAAACATGCAGGAATTTACGACGTTACGTGCGGCGATTCAGGCGGAAAACTGGCTACTTGACGGGCGGTTGGCGGTGGGCGGCGCATCCATGGGCGGTATGACGGCGCTGGGCATTATGACGCGTCACCGAGAGGTAAAATGCGGGGCCAGTTTAATGGGGTCGGGCTATTTTACCGGGCTTGCCCGGACGCTTTTCCCGCCGTTATCCCCGCAGAACCCGGCACAGCAGGCGGAATTCGACAATATCATCGCGCCGCTACGTGAATGGGAAGTCACACACCAGTTAGAGCGACTGGCCGACAGGCCGCTTCTGTTGTGGCATGGTCAGGAGGATGACGTGGTGCCTGCTATCGAAACCTTCCGGCTCCAGCAGGCACTCGCCGGGGCGAAGCTGGATAAGCATGTGACCTGTTTATGGGCCGCAGGCGTGCGGCATCGCATTACGCCAGAAGCGTTGTCGGCGACGGTAGCGTTTTTCCGACAGCATCTTTAAACGCGGAGTATGCTTACACCCTGGGCTTCAAGCTGTTGCAAAACCTGCGGATTGGCATTTTTGCCGGTAATCAGCATAGCGATCTGATCGGCGCGGCTGAACAGCATTCCCGCGCGCTCGCCAATTTTACTGCTATCGACCAGCGCGACCAGTTTCCCGACGACGCTGAGCATTTTTTGTTCCGCCATGGCGGTTAGCATATCGGTTTTGTACAGGCCATCCGCGGTTAAGCCCTTTCCGCTGGTAAACATCCAGTGGCCCGCATAGAGACTGTTTTCGCTTCCCTGCGGGCTCAGGGTAATCGACTGGCTTTTGTTGTACTGACCCCCCATGATAATCACGCTGTCATGCTCTTGATCGATCAGATAATTCGCCAACGGCAGATAGTTGGTAATGATTTGTACCGGCTTCCCGCACATTTCGCGCCCCAGCAGGAAAGCGGTGGAGCCGCAGTTAATCACTACGCTTTCACCCGGGTTTACCAGCTGCGACGCCGCTTTCGCGATGCGTACTTTTTCATCGTGGTTTTGCGCCTGGTGCAGATTCATCGGCGTCCAGCGGGGCCGCTGTTGGGTAATGGCCTCTGCGCCGTTGCGCACTTTTTTAAGTTTCCCGCTTTCGTCGAGCTTGTTGATGTCGCGGCGCGCTGTCGCCGGGGAGATCCCCAGACGCTCAATCACGTTTTCGACGGTAACAAAGCCCAACTGTGCCAGCATATCCAGCAGTATTTGATGTCTTTGTGCTTCAGTCATGAGCTATTCCGATACAAATTGATTTGAAAAGATGATATTTGAAATAGCCTGGAAATACTAAAGTAAATGGAAAAAATGCCGGGTAATCCCGGCATGATATCGACTCACAGGAAGGATTTGAACGGTAGATCGGGTTCAATGGTAAAGCAATCGTCAAACCCACGCGGATAGTGGTATTCGAAGTTGTCTTTATCCAGCGGCCAGGTAAACTTGCCGCCAACCTGCCAGATAAACGGTTTAAAACCATACTTCAGGCGATCTTTCTTCATTTCCCATAGCACGCGGATCTCTTGCGGATCGGCCTGGAAGTTCGACCAGATATCGTGATGGAACGGGATCACCACTTTGGTATTCAGCGATTCCGCCATGCGTAAAATATCCGCGCTGGTCATTTTGTCCGTAATACCGCGTGGGTTTTCACCGTAAGAACCGAGCGCGACATCAATTTGATGTTCGTTGCCGTGTTTCGCGTAGTAGTTGGAATAGTGAGAATCGCCGCTGTGATAGAGATTGCCGCCCGGCGTTTTAAACAGATAGTTAACCGCGCGTACATCCATGCCGTCCGGCAGTACGCCAGCGGCTTTCTGATCGGCGGGCAGGGTGATTAATGCGGTGCGGTCAAAGGCATCAAGCGCATGAATTTCAATATCTTTCACTTTCACGACATCGCCCGGTTTTACCACGATGCAGCGTTCTTTCGGCACGCCCCAGCCAACCCATAAATCCACGCAGGTCTGCGGGCCGATAAACGGAACATCATCGGCGCAATTCTGCATTACGGCAGCCGCGACATTGACGTCAATGTGATCGTTATGGTCGTGGGTCGCCAGTACGGCGTCAATCTGACGGATAGCGAAAGGATCGAGAACAAACGGCGTGGTGCGCAGGTTAGGCTGTAATTTTTTGACGCCAGCCATACGCTGCATCTGATGGCCGGTTTTCATCAACGGGTTACCGTGGCTCTGTTTACCGGTACCGCACCAGAAATCGACGCATACGTTAGTGCCGCCTTCAGATTTTAGCCAGATACCGGTACAGCCCAGCCACCACATAGCGAACGTACCCGGCGCGACCTGCTCTTGCTCAATCTCTTCGTTCAGCCAGCTTCCCCACTCCGGAAACGTGCTCAGAATCCATGATTCACGCGTGATGCTTTGTACTTTACTCATCGCATTTACCTTCATGTTTGTTCAAAATAGTTCAAAACGTGATTTGTTTTGATTAATCCTGACACTATTTTCTCAAGAAGGCAATGGGCTATTTTTTGACTTTTGGGTAGGGGAGAACGCAGCCAGAAGAAAACTTAATCTTTTCTGGCGTCATGGGGATGTATTCATCTTTATGATTTTACTTATTTTAATGAAGAAATGAGTTATTTATAATTAAACCATGTATTAAGTGTGCTAATTATTTGCGCGCTACGTCACATTTAATCAAATTCAATCTTGTTGTGATTACTTTTGAAAATTACAGTGGAGGGACATTATTCTGAGCGCCTGTGACTCAGCAACCTTGTCTACCGGAGATCGTTATGGAGATCCTCTACAACATCTTTACCATTTTTTTTAATCAGGTAATGACCAATGCCCCGCTATTACTGGGTATTGTGACCTGCCTGGGCTATATCCTGCTGCGTAAAAGCGTCAGCGTGATCATCAAAGGGACGATCAAAACCATCATTGGTTTCATGCTGCTACAGGCCGGGTCCGGCATTCTGACCAGCACCTTTAAACCGGTGGTGGCGAAAATGTCTGAGGTCTACGGCATCAACGGCGCGATTTCCGATACCTATGCTTCGATGATGGCAACGATCGAACGGATGGGTGATGCGTATAGTTGGGTAGGCTACGCGGTGTTGCTCGCGCTGGCGCTGAATATTTGTTACGTCTTGTTGCGACGCATTACCGGTATTCGCACCATCATGTTGACCGGGCACATCATGTTCCAGCAGGCGGGGCTGATTGCGGTCTCTTTCTATATCTTCGGCTATTCCATGTGGACCACCATTATCTGCACGGCGATACTGGTTTCCCTGTACTGGGGTATTACCTCCAACATGATGTACAAGCCGACTCAGGAAGTGACGGACGGCTGCGGTTTCTCCATCGGTCACCAGCAGCAGTTTGCTTCCTGGATTGCCTATAAAGTCGCGCCGTTCCTGGGCAAAAAAGAGGAAAGCGTTGAAGACCTCAAACTGCCGGGCTGGCTGAACATTTTCCATGACAACATCGTCTCCACGGCGATTGTAATGACCATCTTCTTTGGTGCCATTCTGCTCTCCTTCGGTATCGACACCGTGCAGGCGATGGCGGGCAAAGTGCACTGGACGGTCTACATCCTGCAAACCGGTTTCTCCTTTGCGGTGGCGATTTTCATTATTACTCAGGGCGTGCGTATGTTTGTCGCCGAGCTCTCTGAAGCGTTTAACGGTATCTCCCAGCGTCTGATTCCGGGCGCAGTACTGGCGATTGACTGCGCCGCTATTTATAGCTTCGCGCCGAACGCGGTGGTCTGGGGCTTTATGTGGGGCACCATCGGTCAGCTGATTGCGGTTGGCATCCTGGTTGCCTGCGGCTCCTCGATCCTGATTATTCCTGGCTTTATCCCGATGTTCTTCTCTAACGCCACTATCGGCGTGTTCGCTAACCACTTCGGCGGCTGGCGTGCGGCGCTGAAAATTTGTCTGGTGATGGGGATGATCGAAATCTTTGGTTGCGTCTGGGCGGTGAAACTCACCGGTATGAGCGCCTGGATGGGTATGGCGGACTGGTCGATTCTGGCACCGCCGATGATGCAGGGCTTCTTCTCCCTCGGTATCGCCTTTATGGCCGTCATCATTGTAATTGCACTGGCTTATATGTTCTTCGCTGGCCGCGCACTGCGCGCAGAAGAAGATGCAGAAAAACAACTGGCAGAACAGTCTGCTTAATAAGGAGTTTTGATTATGACCGTACGTATTCTGGCTGTGTGTGGCAACGGACAAGGCAGTTCCATGATCATGAAAATGAAAGTGGACCAGTTTTTAACCCAATCAAACATTGACCACACGGTAAACAGCTGCGCGGTTGGCGAGTACAAAAGCGAGTTGAGCGGCGCGGATATCATCATCGCTTCTACCCATATTGCGGGCGAAATCACCGTGACCGGCAACAAATATGTGGTTGGCGTGCGTAACATGCTCTCTCCTGCTGACTTCGGCCCGAAACTGCTGGAAGTGATCAAAGAACATTTCCCGCAAGACGTGAAGTAAGGATGCAACATGAAATTACGTGATTCACTGGCGGAGAATAATTCTATCCGCCTGCAGGCTGAAGCGAATACCTGGCAGGAAGCCGTCAAGATCGGCGTCGATTTACTGGTGGCTGCCGACGTGGTGGAGCCACGCTATTACCAGGCCATTCTCGATGGCGTTGAGCAGTTTGGCCCCTATTTTGTGATTGCCCCCGGCCTGGCGATGCCGCATGGCCGCCCGGAAGAAGGGGTGAAGAAAACCGGTTTTTCGCTGGTGACCCTGAAAAAGCCGCTGGAGTTCAACCACGAAGATAACGACCCGGTCGATATTCTGATCACCATGGCGGCGGTTGATGCCAACACTCACCAGGAAGTGGGCATCATGCAGATCGTCAACCTGTTTGAAGACGAAGCTAATTTTGACCGTTTACGCGCCTGCCGCACCGCGCAGGAAGTCCTGGATCTCATTGACCGCACCAACGCGGCAGCTTAAGAAGGAATTGAAAATGTCATTACCAATGTTGCAGGTCGCGCTGGACAACCAGACTATGGATAGCGCCTATGAAACCACCCGCCTGATTGCCGAAGAAGTCGATATCATTGAAGTGGGCACCATTCTGTGCGTGGGCGAAGGCGTGCGCGCCGTTCGCGACCTGAAAGCGCTCTATCCGCACAAAATCGTGCTGGCGGACGCCAAAATTGCCGATGCCGGTAAAATCCTCTCCCGTATGTGTTTCGAAGCCAACGCGGACTGGGTAACGGTCATTTGCTGTGCGGATATCAACACCGCAAAAGGCGCGCTGGATGTGGCGAAAGAGTTTAACGGCGATGTGCAGATCGAACTGACCGGTTACTGGACCTGGGAACAGGCGCAGCAGTGGCGCGATGCGGGCATTCAGCAAGTGGTTTATCACCGCAGCCGTGACGCGCAGGCCGCAGGCGTGGCGTGGGGCGAGGCGGATATTACCGCGATTAAACGGCTCTCCGATATGGGCTTTAAAGTGACCGTGACCGGCGGGCTGGCGCTGGAAGACCTGCCGCTGTTCAAAGGCATTCCGATCCATGTCTTTATCGCGGGGCGCAGCATTCGCGATGCCGAATCGCCGGTAGAAGCCGCACGGCAGTTCAAACGCTCCATTGCCCAACTGTGGGGCTAAGGAGCGGCTATGCTGTCGAAACAAATTCCGCTCGGCATCTATGAAAAAGCGCTCCCTGCCGGGGAGTGCTGGCTGGAGCGCCTGCGGCTGGCGAAAACGCTGGGTTTTGACTTCGTTGAAATGTCGGTGGACGAGACCGACGCCCGACTGGCGCGGCTCGACTGGAGTCGCGAGCAGCGCCTGGCGCTGGTGAGCGCGGTTGCTGAAACCGGCGTGCGCGTGCCGTCCATGTGTCTGAGCGCGCATCGTCGTTTTCCGCTTGGTAGCGAAGATGACGCGGTACGGGCGCAGGGGCTGGAGATTATGCGTAAAGCGATTCAGTTTGCGCAGGACGTCGGGATTCGCGTCATTCAACTGGCGGGGTACGACGTTTACTATCAGCAGGCCAACGACGAAACGCGTTGCCGCTTCCGCGATGGGTTAAAAGAGAGCGTTGATATGGCCAGCCGCGCCCAGGTGACGCTGGCGATGGAGATCATGGATTACCCATTGATGAATTCCATCAGTAAAGCGCTGGGCTATGCTCACTACCTCAATAACCCGTGGTTCCAGCTCTATCCGGATATCGGCAATCTGTCTGCCTGGGATAACGACGTACAGATGGAGCTACAGGCGGGAATCGGGCATATCGTCGCGGTACACGTCAAAGATACTAAACCCGGCGTGTTCAAAAATGTGCCGTTTGGCGAAGGCGTTGTCGATTTCGAACGCTGCTTCGAAACGCTCAAACAGAGTGGCTATTGCGGGCCCTATCTGATTGAGATGTGGAGTGAAACAGCAGAGAACCCGGCGGCAGAGGTAGCGAAAGCGCGTGACTGGGTGAAAGCGCGCATGGCCAGCGCCGGTCTGGTGGAGGCAGCCTAATGCAAAAGCTCAAGCAGCAGGTATTTGACGCTAACATGGATTTGCCCCGTTATGGACTGGTGACGTTTACCTGGGGCAACGTCAGCGCTATCGATCGCGAACGCGGGCTGGTGGTGATTAAGCCAAGCGGTGTCGCCTATGAAACCATGAAGGTAGATGACATGGTGGTGGTGGATATGGATGGCAAAGTGGTGGAGGGAGGTTATCGTCCTTCTTCCGATACCGCTACCCATCTGGCGCTGTATCAACGCTATCCGTCGCTTGGCGGCGTCGTTCATACCCACTCCACCCACGCCACGGCATGGGCGCAGGCGGGGATGGCTATTCCGGCGCTCGGTACCACGCACGCGGACTATTTCTTTGGCGATATTCCTTGTACCAGGGCGTTAAGCGAAGAAGAAGTGCAGGGCGAGTACGAGCTGAACACCGGCAAGGTGATTATCGAAACGCTGGGCGAGGTGGAACCGCTGCATACGCCAGGCATTGTCGTGTATCAACACGGGCCATTCGCCTGGGGGAAAGATGCGCACGATGCGGTACATAACGCGGTGGTCATGGAGGAAGTGGCGCGAATGGCGTGGATTGCGCGCGGTATTAACCCGGCGCTGAATCCCATCGACGATTATCTGATGAATAAACACTTCATGCGTAAGCATGGCCCGAATGCGTATTACGGGCAGAAGTAAAACAACGCTCCGGGATCCTATCCCTCAGGGATGTAATTGGTCAGATTCCGGAGCTTCTTTCATAACACTCTATAGAATCATACTACTGTGTCTATCAACGGATTGTTTGTTAAAACTGACCCACAGCGGCGTCGGTATGGAGTAGCTGCGTTAATTGGTTTTGCAGCGGGTATTATTTCAGCATTTGTAAAATGGGGCGCGGAAGTTCCTTTACCGCCGCGAACGTTTTCCGGCGGGCGCGATGAGTTTAATCCACCGTATATTTTTTTGCGGGATTATTTAGGCATTGACCCAACACAAACGGTTTATACCTTTTCTGAGCATGTTATTAACCCTGTGATGGTAACTCATATTATCTTTTCGCTGGTATTCGCAATAGATTACTGCGTCGTCGCGGAAATTTTCCCGAAAGTTAAATTATGGCAGGGGATACTGGCGGGGCTGATTGTTACGGTTGTCGTGCATGGCATATTCTGCCCGGCGCTGAACTTAACGCCTCCGCTTACACAACTTCCTTTTGACGAGTACGCTTCTGAAATTCTGGGACATGTATTTTGGTTTTGGGTGATTGAGTTAATGCGCCGCGATCTGCGAAACCGCATAACGCATGAGCCGGATGCCGAAGTGCCATTAACAACCCGATAAGCGAAAAAAAATGCCCCCTGACCAGGGGGCAAAACTATGGCATTTTCCTGATACTAGCGATAAATTTCCGCGCTGGCATGCATGTTGCCGTTACTACCGGGCTCCCGTAACAAAATCGGGTGGTAGTACATTGCGCCTCGCGCATCAGTTTCTTCTTTCAGCGCCTGGCGGGCCTCGCTTTCAGTCGCGAAATTATGGTTTATGTAAATCACGCCTAAGCTCTGTATATCGTCCATATTTCTGGCCTGACGATTATCAATTTCAATGGCTGCCATTGTATTTACGCTGAGCAAAAATCCAGCCAGAAGGGGGAAAATACGGAAGAACATAGTGACCTCCTCGGCGGCGGTTGCTGACCTGGCCCTGCCTCCTTTTTTGTGAACCTCTGATGTTATTTTAATCGCTACCAGCAGGAGCGATAGCGACCATTTCTGATGCAGTTGTTCAAAAAATTACCGCATTTCCCGCTGATGCCTGATAAATCGTCAACTCGCTAGCTGTTATGGTGGTTAACAGGTCGGTATCTCATCCTTAATCTTTTACATTTCAGAACTGATCGGCAGGCACATAAATAATCGAACTATTGCCTTGAGTTTCGCCGGGCGTGTCAGTATTATAACGCGTCATTTTTCAGCCGACCTTTAACACGTTCCTTGCCTCCATGGGCCGCGGCTGACCCAGACAGGAGGCTGAATAATCCGTAAGGAGCAATTCGATGCGTCATTACGAAATCGTTTTTATGGTCCATCCTGACCAGAGCGAACAGGTTCCGGGTATGATCGAGCGTTACTCTGCCGCCATCACTGGCGCAGAAGGCAAGATCCATCGTCTGGAAGACTGGGGCCGCCGTCAGCTGGCTTACCCGATCAACAAACTGCACAAAGCGCACTACGTTCTGATGAACGTTGAAGCGCCGCAGGAAGTGATCGATGAGCTGGAAACTACCTTCCGCTTCAACGATGCCGTTATCCGCAGCATGGTTATGCGTACTAAGCACGCTGTTACCGAAGCCTCTCCGATGGTTAAAGCGAAAGACGAGCGCCGTGAGCGTCGCGATGATTTCGCTAACGAAACCGCAGATGATGCTGAAGCTGGGGATTCTGAAGAGTAATTTCTGATGACCAACCGTCTGGCGTTGTCCGGCACCGTGTGCAGGGCCCCCCTTCGAAAGGTCAGTCCATCAGGAATTCCGCATTGCCAGTTCGTGCTTGAGCATCGTTCTGTGCAAGAGGAAGCCGGCTTTCACCGGCAGGCGTGGTGCCAAATGCCCGTTATTGTTAGCGGACACGAAAACCAGGCCATTACTCACAGTATAACGGTCGGCAGCCGCATAACCGTTCAGGGGTTTATTTCTTGCCACAAGGCAAAGAACGGTCTGAGCAAAATGGTTCTGCATGCCGAGCAGATTGAATTGATAGATTCTGGAGACTAGCCATATGGCACGTTATTTCCGTCGTCGCAAGTTCTGCCGTTTCACCGCGGAAGGCGTTCAAGAGATCGACTATAAAGATATCGCTACGCTGAAAAACTACATCACCGAAAGCGGTAAGATTGTCCCAAGCCGTATCACCGGTACCCGTGCAAAATACCAGCGTCAGCTGGCTCGCGCTATCAAACGCGCTCGCTACCTGTCTCTGCTGCCGTACACTGATCGCCATCAGTAATCGGTCACGGTCCATTAATACGACTTTGAGAGGATAAGGTAATGCAAGTTATTCTGCTTGATAAAGTAGCAAACCTGGGTAGCCTGGGTGATCAGGTTAACGTTAAAGCGGGCTATGCTCGTAACTTCCTGGTACCACAGGGTAAAGCTGTTCCGGCTACCAAGAAAAACGTTGAATACTTCGAAGCACGTCGCGCTGAACTGGAAGCTAAACTGGCTGACGTTCTGGCTGCTGCAAATGCACGCGCAGAGAAAATCAACGCCCTGGAAACCGTTACTATCGCGTCTAAAGCAGGCGACGAAGGTAAACTGTTCGGTTCCATCGGTACTCGCGACATCGCTGACGCTGTGACTGCAGCTGGCGTTGACGTGGCTAAGAGCGAAGTTCGTCTGCCGAACGGCGTTCTGCGTACCACTGGCGAACACGAAGTGAACTTCCAGGTTCACAGCGAAGTATTCGCAAAAGTTATCATCAACGTGGTTGCTGAGTAATCAGTCATTCTCGTTTTTGCTAGCAACGAAACGTCGGCCCAGCGCCGACGTTTTGCTTTTTTAACCCCATCGCTTTTCGACTGGCTATCTCCCCCTCTTTTCGCGATAATTAAAAATAAAACATTATTTTAATTTCTTGGTGAAAGAATGGATACCCAACGCCAGGCCTCCCCGTTTGCCCGCAAAAACGTCGTTTATGTGTGTGCCGCATTTTGTTGCCTGCTATGGGGCAGCGCTTATCCAGCCATAAAAAGCGGTTATGACCTCTTTCAGATAGCCACCGACGATATCCCTTCTAAAATTGTTTTTGCTGGTTATCGTTTTTTGTTTGCGGGTGGGTTGCTACTACTGTTCGCGCTGCTTCAGCGTAAACCGATTGGTCGGTTTCGTCCGCGCCAGTTTGCTCAGTTAACGTTACTGGGTCTGACCCAGACGTCGCTGCAATATCTCTTTTTCTATATCGGCCTTGCGTTCACCTCCGGCGTGAAAGGCTCAATCATGAACGCGACAGGCACATTCTTCAGCGTATTGCTGGCGCACTTTATTTATCAGAACGACCGATTGAGCTACAACAAAACGCTCGGCTGTATTCTGGGCTTTGCGGGCGTCATGGTGGTGAACGTCAGCAACGGCCTGGATTTCAGCTTTAATCTGCCGGGAGAAGGCTCCGTGGTGCTGGCTGTGTTTATTCTTTCTGCGGCCACATTGTATGGCAAACGTCTCTCGCAGACGGTCGATCCGATGGTCATGACTGGCTATCAATTGGGGATTGGCGGTCTGGTACTGGTCATTGGCGGTTACGTTTTTGGCGGTACGCTGACGATACATGGCTTCTCGTCGGTGGCGATTTTAGTCTACCTGACGCTGCTCTCGTCGGTCGCTTTTGCGCTATGGAGCATTTTACTCAAATATAACCGCGTGGGGATGATTGCGCCGTTTAACTTTCTGATCCCGGTTTCTGGCGCGGCTCTTTCGGCTATTTTTCTCGGCGAGAATATATTGGAGTGGAAATACATGATTGCGCTGGTGCTGGTGTGTTCGGGGATTTGGTGGGTGAATAAGGTGAAGCGGTAATGCTTCACCTGAACGAATAGGGTATAGGCGGGGTAAGGCGCAGCCGGCGTTACTGTGCGCGAATAAAACTGCCGTCAGGCTGACGCGTAAACAGCACCTGTTGACCGTTATCGCCATCTATCGTTAAACCTGTCACCACCCCGCTGGCATTCTGGCGAATTTTAATCATTTGACCATTTTTGAGATTACTCAGCGGCTTGCCAGCGCCTTCTACCTGCGCCATTGCATAAACGTCTGTCGGGGGCAGTCCGTGGTCACGGAACAGTTGCGCCAGAGTTTTACCAGGCTCTACCCGGTACGAGCGCCATTGTTGACCGATGCCGCTATCCTGCTGGAAAGGCTGCGTCTGCGGCTGGTTTTGTTCTTCCGGCTGGCCTTCCTGGATAGGTTCCGGCGCAACGGGCGCCACCTGATCCGGATCGTTTTGCGGCGCGACCAGCTGCGCCTGAAGCTGGGCCTCCGTCGGCGGCTGTGATTGCGATTGCAGATCCAATTGCGCTTCCCGCGTGACGACAGGCGAGTCGCTGGTCTCGCTGGCGGGCAGCAGGAAGCCGATCACCAGCACGATAGCGGCAATGATAATGCCACGACGATGCATAGGCGGCAGCGGCTCCATGATGCGAAAATTATCCGGCGCGTGCCAGATTTTCGCCAGGGTTGGTTTTAATTCAAAGCGCCCGGGCATGGTTTACCTCCTGCTCCGCATCTCGTTCCTTAATCATAGAGTATAGATGGCTAACGCTATGATACTGGTAGTGCTATCCGCTTTCGTGACATCAATACGGATAATCTATTGTTTCTTTTTCCCTGCGATTTGTCATCCTCCCTGAGACAAAGTTTTACCAGAAGAAGCGTGGCTGTTATGCTGCCCGCTACTTTTTTGATATCCAATGAAGGAAAAATAATGGCCACCCCGACTTTTGACACTATTGAAGCGCAAGCGAGCTACGGTATTGGTTTGCAGGTAGGGCAGCAGCTCAGCGAATCCGGTCTTGAAGGGCTGTTGCCTGAAGCGCTGGTTGCAGGCATTGCTGATGCGCTGGAAGGTAAACACCCGGCGGTTCCTGTTGATGTGGTGCATCGTGCGCTGCGTGAAATTCATGAGCGTGCGGACGCGGTGCGTCGTGAGCGTTTCAAAGCAATGGCGGCCGAAGGCGTGAAATACCTGGAAGAAAACCGCGAAAAAGACGGTGTGAACAGTACTGAATCTGGTTTACAGTTCCGCGTTCTGACGCAGGGCGAAGGCGCGATTCCGGCGCGTACCGACCGCGTACGCGTGCATTACACCGGTAAGCTTATTGATGGCACCGTATTTGACAGCTCCGTCGCGCGCGGCGAACCGGCTGAATTCCCGGTAAATGGCGTGATCGCCGGCTGGATTGAAGCGCTGACTCTGATGCCGGTAGGTTCCAAATGGGAACTGACTATCCCACAGGAGCTGGCCTATGGTGAGCGTGGGGCCGGGGCATCTATTCCGCCATTCAGCACCCTGGTGTTTGAGGTGGAACTGCTGGAAATTCTGTAAGCGCTCCGGGTTTGCCGGATGACGGCGTAAACGTCTTATCCGGCAACCCTGACTTCAGTAGATGCCAATATTTTATTTTGCAAATGGCGTCGTTACGTGTATTTTTGTGAGCTAATTCGCATTATCAAAGTGATATAACACTCATTTTAAACATAAAATTAACATTGTATTTGAATCTTAGTATTCATCCCGCCGATTCTTACCTAATATCGATGAGTCCTGACAACAGGATCGTCGTATCATAGACCAAAGGCCGTAGAGCCCGCACAACACAGACAGGTACAGGAAGAAAAACATGGTAGATCAGGTAAAAGTCGCAGCCGACGAACAGGCTCCGGCTGAACAGTCGCTACGGCGCAATCTTACAAACCGTCATATACAGCTTATCGCTATTGGCGGCGCTATTGGTACCGGTCTGTTTATGGGATCGGGTAAAACGATCAGTCTCGCCGGACCGTCGATCATTTTTGTGTATATGATCATCGGTTTTATGCTTTTTTTCGTGATGCGCGCCATGGGGGAATTGCTGCTCTCGAATCTGGAATATAAATCGTTTAGCGATTTTGCTTCCGACCTGCTTGGCCCCTGGGCGGGATATTTCACCGGCTGGACGTACTGGTTTTGCTGGGTAGTGACCGGTATGGCTGACGTGGTGGCGATTACCGCCTACGCGCAGTTCTGGTTTCCCGGCCTTTCCGATTGGGTCGCCTCGCTGGCGGTAGTGATCCTGCTGTTAAGCCTCAACCTCGCCACCGTTAAAATGTTTGGTGAAATGGAATTTTGGTTTGCTATGGTCAAAATCGTCGCCATTGTGGCGTTGATTGTGGTCGGGCTGGTGATGATTGCGATGCACTTTAAATCGCCGACCGGCGTTGAAGCGTCTTTCGCGCATCTGTGGAATGACGGCGGCTGGTTCCCGAAAGGTATTAGCGGGTTCTTTGCCGGTTTCCAGATTGCGGTATTCGCCTTCGTGGGCATTGAGCTGGTCGGTACTACCGCCGCAGAAACTAAAGATCCGGAAAAATCGCTGCCGCGCGCGATTAACTCAATACCGATCCGTATCATCATGTTCTACGTCTTTGCGCTGATTGTCATTATGTCGGTGACGCCGTGGAGTTCCGTGGTGCCGGATAAGAGCCCGTTTGTTGAGCTGTTTGTACTGGTGGGTCTGCCTGCCGCCGCGAGCGTGATCAACTTTGTCGTGCTGACCTCGGCGGCGTCTTCCGCCAACAGCGGCGTCTTCTCGACCAGCCGTATGCTGTTTGGCCTGGCGCAAGAAGGCGTGGCGCCAAAAGCGTTCGCTAAGCTATCGAAACGCGCGGTACCGGCGAAAGGCCTGACCTTCTCCTGTATCTGCCTGCTGGGCGGCGTGGTTATGCTGATGGTCAACCCGAGCGTGATTGGCGCATTCACCATGATCACTACGGTTTCGGCTATCCTGTTTATGTTTGTCTGGACCATCATTCTGTGTTCATACCTGGTGTACCGCAAAAAGCGTCCCCACCTGCATGAAAAATCCATCTATAAGATGCCACTCGGTAAGCTGATGTGCTGGGTCTGTATGGCGTTCTTTGCGTTCGTGCTGGTATTACTGACGCTGGAAGACGATACGCGCCAGGCGCTGATCGTGACGCCGCTGTGGTTTATCGCGTTGGGTCTGGGCTGGCTGTTGATAGGTAAGAAACGGATGGCGGGAATGCGTTAATTGTTTTGCCCGGTGGCGCTGGCGCTTACCGGGCTTACAGCGTAGCGTTGATTTGGAGGCCGGATAAGGCGCCGTTTACAGCCGCCATCCGGCAAAATGCCCGGCTGGCGATTATTCCCCGGCCAGCGCGCGTGGGAACAGCACGTTATTCTCCAGGCTGATGTGCTCCATCAGATCATCAATCATCTCATTAATGCCGTTATACATCGCTTTCCAGGTGGTACACGCTTCTGGCGGCGGCGTTACATTTTGGGTGACGTGTTTGATGACGTCTACCAGCTCTCCCGCCTCGTCATGCTCGCTTTCCATTACGCTTATCGGGCCCGTTGCCTGGCGACCCATACCCTGTTTGATCATTGGGAACAGGATCTGTTCTTCTTTCATCATATGGCTGGAAAGCTCTTCATGCAGCGCGGTGAGATATTTTGTCAGGCCGCGTGGGACGTTTGGCTTATCCGCGTGGACGCGTTCCACTTTGGTTGCCTGCAGGATAAGCTCCGGCAGTTGCTCGCGGTGTCGGTCATGATAGCGCACAACGATATGGTCAATAATGTCTGCCAGCGGAACGGCGCGCCAGTCTTTTTCGATGGGCTGTTCAGCCAACTGCGCCAGTTGCGCTTCAATGATGTCAATATCGACGTCGTGACGCGCGGCGGCGCGCGCCAGCGTCTGTTTTCCGCCGCAGCAGTAATCCATATCGTACTGGCGAAACAGCGCCGATGCGCGGGGAATAGAGAGCGCCAGTTCGCCTAAAGGTTGATCGCGATAAGCCATAGCCGTTACCTCATTTGCAATAATATAAGTTGTATTTTAAATGCATCTTTAAGGCGAGGCTATAACTCTTTCGGGGTGCGTATAATTTAAGCGAGTATGAAATTAGCGTTCCGTGACCGGAACGACGGTCGCTTTTTCCGGTTTCGCTCTCACGGCAATGACCACGCCCGCCACCAGGAGCGCAATGCCGCTTAACGTCAGGAATGGCGGGATTTCCTGGCGCAGAATGAAGGTATAGAGCAGTCCCGCCAACGTCTCAAAAACAATCAGCGGCCCTAAAATAACGGTTGGCAATTTTTGGCTGGCGATATTCCAGCACAGCGCGCCCACCCAGGAACACAGCACCGCGATGGCGATCATCAGACCGATAAACAGCGCGGGATGCGGGCCAAAGGGCAGGGTAAACAACGGTTTCTGGATACTCAGCCACAGACAGACCGCCGCATAGCCGATTAACGAGACCGGCAGCGTAACCAGCGCCTGCGCCGTTGCCCACATCATGGGATGTTTGTCGGGATTTTCCCGCAGCCAGCGGGCGTTGCGCAGCGCATACCATGCCCAGCACGCTACGGAAATCAGCGCCAGCACAATGCCTGAACCATAGCGCCAGCCGCTAACATCGGACAATCCCTGGCTAAGTTCAGCAATATTGACGCACAGCAGGCCAAAACCGATAAGCGCCAGCGCGGGCGCTAAACGCCGCCAGGATAATCTGCCGTCTCGTTGGCTATAGAGAACGTTAGCGAAAAGCGGAATGACGACTGGCAATGTCCCGATGATCATCGTCGACACCGGCGCGCCGGTTCGCTGAATGGCGCTGGCGAGGCAGGCGTAATAGATTACATTGCCCATCAGAGTCAGCGACAGGGCGGTGGACCAGTCTTTGCGCGTCAACTGGCGTAACCGTGTGCGGCCTAACCAGGCAATTGGCAGGGCAATCAGCCCCAGCGCCAGATAGCGTCCCATTGACTGTAAGAGGGCCGGGTAATCCGGCACGATTAACGGGCCGACGAAAATCAATCCCCACATTAGCCCTGCCAGCAGGGCGTATAGCACGCCGCTAATCATCAGATTCTCCTCATAAACCGTTCCGTCATTATCAGAGAAGGTCTATGAGGATGCTACATAAATTAACTAAATTTTAACACTTACAGTACGGAGCGAAGGCTTTCTGTGAGCGTCGTCGTCGGGCGACCGATGAGTTTACGCAGCGTATGGCTGTCATCAAACAGGCCGCCTTTCGCCGCGCCAGCGTCAGAATTGGCCAACATATCCGCCAGTCCGTCAGGCAGGCCTGCGCCTTTCAGCGCGGCGGCAAAATCGACTTCGCTCAGGTTCTGGTAGACGATTTTTTTTCCGATCTGATGAGTAAGTTCATCCGCCAACTGGCTTAATGTCCAGGCGTCATCACCCGCCAGTTCGTAGACATTCCCGGCGTGACCCTCTTCACGGATGACGCGCGCGGCGGCGGCGGCATAGTCAGCGCGCATTGCGGAGGCGATTTTCCCTTCTCCCGCCGCGCCAATAAAGACGCCATGTTTCAGCGCGGCAGGGACGCTCGCCAGGTAGTTTTCCGTATACCAGCCGTTACGTAATAGCGTGTGAGGAATACCTGACTCAGCCAGCATTTTTTCCGTTTCAATATGTTCATCGGCGAGCGCCAGCGGCGATTTATCCGCATGTAGCAGGCTGGTATAGGCGATGAATTTCACCTTCGCGGCAATGGCGGCCTGAATAACGTTGCGGTGCTGCGCGGTGCGTTGTCCCACTTCGCTGGATGATATAAGCAGCAGTTTATCAACGCCCTGTAAGGCGGTGGTCAGCGCGGCTTCGTTAGCGTAATCCGCCTGGCGAACGGCAATCCCGCGCTGACTGAGCGGGGCGGCTTTTTTCGGGTTACGGACGATCGCGACGAGGTGGCTGGCGGGCATCGTTTTTAGCAGGTTTTCAATAACGTGTTGGCCCAGTTGGCCCGTTGCGCCAGTGATAGCAATCATGGTGAACTCCTCAGTGTTGGTCTTGTGTTTTATTACGCTACCACCTAAACTTACTTTTAGTAAGTACGTACAAAAAGGTAAGTATCAATGCGCGCTCATACTCTTTCCCGGCAGTTGCGTGAAGGCAATCTCTTTGCTGAACAGTGCCCGTCCCGTGAGGTGTTAAAACATGTCACCAGTCGCTGGGGCGTACTGATTCTGGTCGCGTTACGCGACGGTACACACCGTTTTAGCGACCTGCGGCGCAAGATGGGAGGCGTGAGTGAAAAGATGCTGGCGCAGTCGTTACAGGCGCTTGAACAGGACGGATTTCTCAACCGGGTGTCATATCCAGTTGTTCCGCCGCATGTGGAGTACAGCCTGACGCCGCTTGGCGAGCAGGTGAGTGATAAAGTCGCCGCGCTGGCGGACTGGATAGAACTGAATTTGCCGCAGGTATTGGCGCAGCGGGACCGTTTATCAGATGGCGGCTAGCGCTTTATTCGGCCTGACTGGCAGGCCGAATAAACGCAGCGCCATACGGGACACACGTTACTTGCTTAAATCCACCTGATAAATGGCAAAACCGATATCATCGACGGCAACCTTCTTCATCGGATACTGCCCTTTCGCTTTAATGAAGGCAGCGGCTTTATCGCCTGGCGATGTTTCAAAGCGGATATCCAGCGCCGTATCGCTGTGGATTGGCGCCAGACGCCAGTTATTATCCGCCGCCGGATGGATTTCGCCCGCGCGTTTTGACTCTGCGCCAATCCATGCCGCCAGCACGGCGCGATTTTCATCCGGAGACGCAAAGGCGATATGGCTGTCGCCCGTGCCGGCAAACTTGCCGCCGTAAGCGCGATAGTTATTCGTGGCGACCAGGAACGTAGTGTTCGGGTCGACAGGCTTACCGTTAAAGGTCAGGTTTTTAATACGTTCCGCCTGCGGATTCACCATCTGGCATTCGCCATCATAGCGGGCGGGCTGTGACACATCGATTTGATAATTCACGCCGTCAATGACATCGAAATTATAGGTGCGAAAGTCATCCCAATTGATCAACGATTGCGGTTTGTTGCTGTGAATATCAATTTGATTAAACTGTCCGGCAGAACATTCCAGCCACTCTTTTACCTCTTTGCCGCTGGCTTTCACCACCACCAGCGTATTCGGATAGAGATAAAGATCGGCGGCGTTACGGAAGGTCAACTGGCCTTTTTCCACTTCGACAAAACTGGCAGGATCGTTCTTACGCCCGCCAACTTTAAACGGCGCGGCGGCGGACAGCACCGGCAGTTTCGCCAGATCCGGATCGCCCTGAATAAAGTGTTCCACATACGCTTTTTGCGCGTTATTCACCACCTGTACGGTAGGATCGTCCTGCACCAGAGCAAGATAACTGTACATATTATCGGCGGATTTACCGATAGGCTTGCTGACAAACTCGCGGGTGGCATCGTGATCGGCTTTCAGAATACCGACCAGCTTACTGTCTTCCGCCGCCAGCGACTTTTTAGCGGCGGCGTCATAGATAGGCCGCGCTTCCGCTTTCGCCTGCGTAACCTGCCATTTGCCGCTGTCGTTATTGAGCACCAGATCGACCACTCCCAGATGGTCGCCCCACATGCCAGGCATTACCGCAGGAATGCCGTTAAGCGTACCTTTGGCGATATCCGCGCCTTTGATGTCGGCAAAATCTTTACCGGGGAAGACGGCATGGGCGTGGCCAAACATAATCGCGTCGACGCCGGGAACTTCACTGAGGTAATAAACCGAGTTTTCCGCCATGCTGTGGTACGGATCGGCAGAAAGGCCTGAATGAGCAATGACTACCACGATATCTGCGCCTTTCTCGCGCATTTCGGGCACATATTTCCGGGCGGTTTCCGTAATGTCATTGACGGTAACTTTGCCGCTCAGGTTCGCTTTATCCCAAATCATGATTTGCGGCGGGACAAAGCCGATATAGCCAATTTTCAGGGTTTGCGGGTTGCCGTCTTTATCAATAACGTTCGTCTCTTTAATCAGATAAGGCGTAAAGAGCGGCTTTTGGGTTTTAACGTCGATAATATTGGCGTTAACATAAGGGAATTTCGCGCCAGCCAGCGCGTTATGCAGATAGTCCAGACCATAATTAAACTCATGGTTGCCGAGGTTTCCAACCGCGTAATCCAGAGTGTTGAGCGCTTTATAGACCGGGTGAATATCACCGTTTTTGAGCCCTTTTGCCGCCATATAATCGCCCAGAGGGCTCCCCTGAATCAGGTCGCCGTTATCCACCAGCACGCTGTTTTTGACTTCATTTCGGGCGGCATGAATCAAACTTGCGGTACGTACCAATCCGAATTTTTCGGTTGCGGTATCCTTGTAATAATCGAAATCCATCATGTTGCTATGTAAATCAGTAGTTTCCATGATACGGAGATCGACGGTGGCCGCATTCACGCTGGCGGCGATCAGCGTAGCCAGAAGCGTTGCACTAAACTTAATCATCAGAGGCACCTTTTAAGAACGCAATAGAAAAGCCGGATAGTGAAAAATAGCGATGATAAACAGTGAAACCCGATATCGTTCCGACCGTCGCCAGAAGAAGGCGAAACCGCCCCATCCGGCCGATTTTTTGCGAGTGTTCACAGAAAGGTGAATCATGCCATGAAAGCTATTATCAAAACCGCTGACGGTATCACAGTTGGCGGAACCCTTAACGATCGGGTATAAGTAAAACAACGAGTTAACGCCCCTGTCATAAAGAGGTGGAGAATGTTAGAACAAGTATGCCAGCTTGCACGGAACGCGGGCGATGCCATTATGCAGGTTTATGATGGAGCCAAACCGATGGAGTACGCCCGCAAGCAGGACGATTCTCCAGTCACTGCGGCGGATATCGCCGCACATACCGTGATTCTCGAAGGGTTACGCACGCTCACGCCGGATATTCCGGTGCTTTCAGAAGAAGATCCGCCTGCCTGGGAAGTGCGCCAGCACTGGCAGCGCTACTGGCTGGTCGATCCGCTCGACGGCACCAAAGAGTTCATCAAGCGCAATGGCGAATTCACGGTCAATATCGCGCTGATTGAGCAGGGCAAACCGGTGTTGGGCGTGGTCTATGCGCCGGTGCTGAAAGTGATGTACTACGCGGCGGAAGGTAAGGCCTGGAAAGAGGAGTGCGGGGTGCGTAAGCAGATTCAGGTCCGGGATGCCCGCCCGCCGCTGGTGGTGATTAGCCGTTCGCATACGGATGATGAACTCACCGAATATCTCCAACAGCTTGGCGAACATCAGACCACCTCTATTGGTTCCTCGCTGAAATTCTGCCTTGTGGCGGAAGGCCAGGCGCAGCTTTACCCCAGATTTGGGCCGACCAGCGTCTGGGACACTGCCGCAGGTCATGCCATTGCCGTTGCAGCCGGGGCGCACGTTCACGACTGGCAGGGAAAAACGCTGGACTATACCCCTCGTGAATCGTTCCTTAACCCCGGCTTCCGGGTGACTATTTACTGAGGAGCTTATGCAGCAGGTCGACCACCTGCTGTACCTCTTGCTGGGTTAACGCGCCATCTTTCACCCATTGAACCCGGCCGTCTTTGTCAAGCACGATGACGGCGGACCCCTCTTCTTTTAATTGCCAGGCGTTACGCGCCACGCCATTGCTGTCGACAATAAATTGCGACCACGGGTAGAGCTTTTTATTACTTTCTATACTGCTACGCACGAACATACCGGAGCCGGGGATCGCATCATCGGTGTTCACAATTGTGGTCGTCTGGTATCTGTCATGCGGAAGCCCGGCGGATTTAATCGCTTCAATCAGCGTGGCGTTTTTTTCCTTCGCTGACGTTCGACCCGCAATGTGCAGCAGGACGCGCACTTTTCCCGCCAGCTGCGCGCTATTCCAGTTTTTATAACTAAACTCATCTTTATTCAACGTCAGTTCGC
This sequence comes from Salmonella sp. SAL03688, assembly GCF_046551895.1. Taxonomy (NCBI): domain Bacteria; kingdom Pseudomonadati; phylum Pseudomonadota; class Gammaproteobacteria; order Enterobacterales; family Enterobacteriaceae; genus Salmonella; species Salmonella sp. SAL03688. The sequence continues at coordinate 100,143 of NZ_JBGDVI010000014.1, read as the reverse complement.
CACGATCGGCAATGCCTACCGGCGGCACCCGTTGGTTATCTTCAAGGTTATGCGCACAAGCCATTATGGGGAGTAGCAGACACGACATCGCCAGAATTTTACGTAGGGTCATGGTCATTCCTTCTTTATTTTTTTGCAGGTGATCCGACCACTTTGGGCCGATAGTTAATCATATGTGCGATTGATGCTTTTTCCCGCAAAGGGGATGCCAGTTTGCGGGCGGGCGCACACTTCCTGTGAAAAATGAAGGCATATACTGAGAAAAATGAGCTGATGTTTAGATAATTCTGAATAACTGTAATCAAAAGGTAAATATACTTATGCACACTGGAAACGACGTAGATATGGTCTATAGTCATATGGCATTAAAATTTGCGCCTTAAAACTGTTGGGCCGATTGTGGCACCGCAAGGGCGTAATACTCTGCAGGAGACAACAATGAAAATTTTCCAACGCTACAACCCGCTACAGGTGGCGAAGTACGTGAAGATCCTGTTCCGTGGACGGTTATATATCAAGGATGTTGGCGCTTTTGAGTTCGATAAGGGTAAGATTCTTATCCCAAAAGTGAGAGACAAGCAGCACTTGTCTGTGATGTCTGAAGTTAACCGTCAGGTTATGCGTCTGCAAACTGAGATGGCGTAACCAAAAGTGCTATGCAGTAGGTTAAAAAAGTAAAAAAAAACGGCTCCTGAATCAGGAGCCGTTGATGTTTCTGGCAAACGGATTTCAGGCCGCGCTGTCTTCTTTACCTTGCGCATCGGGCAGTTTCGGCGCCGGTACGTTGCTTTTATTGTCGAGACGCGTCACCAGCAACTGATCGATACGGTAGTTGTCGATATCCACCACTTCAAATTTGTAGCCGGAAAACTTCACCGAATCAGTACGTTTTGGGATCTTGCGCAGCATAAACATCATAAAGCCGCCAATGGTTTCATAGTTGCCGGATTGCGGAAACTCATCGATATCCAGCACGCGCATGACGTCGTCAATCGGCGTGCCGCCGTCAACCAGCCAGGAATTTTCATCGCGCGCCACAATTTGCTCTTCCAGTCCCTGGCCGACCAGGTCACCCATTAGCGTGGTCATCACATCGTTCAGCGTAATGATACCGACGACCAGCGCGTATTCATTCATAATGACCGCGAAATCTTCGCCCGCCGTTTTGAAACTTTCCAGCGCCTCAGAAAGGGTCAGCGTATCCGGCACAATCAAGGTATTGCGAATTTGCACGCCGCTATTCAGCGCCATACTTTGGTTCGCCAGCACGCGATTCAGCAGATCTTTGGAGTCTACATAGCCGATGATGTGGTCGATATCTTCATTACACACCAAAAATTTTGAGTGCGGATGTTCGGCGACCTTTTTCTTCAGGCTTTGTTCGTCTTCGTGCAGATCAAACCAGATGATACTTTCGCGCGACGTCATAGAAGACGGTACGGTGCGGGATTCAAGTTCAAACACATTTTCAATCAGTTCGTGCTCTTGCTTGCGCAAGACGCCCGCCAGCGCGCCGGCTTCCACCACTGCGTAAATATCATCAGAAGTAATGTCGTCTTTCCGCACCATTGGAATTTTGAACAGGCGGAAGATGTTGTTTGCCATGCCGTTAAACAGCCACACCAGCGGGCGAAAAACGAACAGGCAGAAGCGCATCGGGTTGATGATACGCAAAGCCACAGCTTCTGGCGCAATCATACCGATGCGTTTCGGGGTTAAATCCGCGAACAGGATAAACAGCCCCGTCACCAGCGAGAAGGAGAGAATAAAGCTCAGCTGCTCGGAGAGTTCTGGCGACATATAGTGCGAGAAAAGGGCGGAAAAGGCGGGCGAAAATGCCGCATCGCCGACGATACCGCCAAGAATAGCGACGGCGTTCAGGCCAATTTGCACAACGGTGAAAAACATGCCGGGATTTTCCTGCATTTTCAATACGCGTTGTGCGTTGATACTGCCTTCATCAGCTAATAACTTAAGTTTAATCTTACGTGATGCGGCAAGCGAGATCTCGGAGATGGAGAAGAACGCACTTACAGCGATCAGGCAGAATATAATGAATATACTGTTTAACATATCTTATCCGGCGAAACGCCAGATCCTCGGAAGGGAAGTTTATAAATCCGTGTGGTAACGTTTAATGAAAACCGGCTCGTAGCAGTGAGCCGATAAGTTCAGGGCTAGTATAGCGTAAGCTACTGTAAAGTCGCCAGAGGGTTCATTTTCAACTCCGACAAGTTCCCCCTACGCCAGCGTCGTCACGCGTCAGGCGGCAGGCAAACGCCGATCCCGCCAATCCCGCAGTAACCGTATGGATTTTTGTGCAGATACTGTTGGTGTTCATCTTCGGCGTAGTAAAACGGCGTCGCATGGGCGATTTCCGTGGTAATAGGGCGATGGTCTCCGGCGGCGGCCATTGCCGACTGAAAGCGCTCGCGACTGGCGTGAGCGGCGGCATTCTGTTCCGGCGTTAAGGGATAAATCGCAGAACGGTATTGCGTACCGTGATCGTTACCCTGTTGCATCCCCTGCGTCGGATCGTGATTTTCCCAGAAGGTCTGTAAAAGCTGCTCATAACTGATAACGGCAGGATCGTACACTATCCGTACCGCTTCGGCATGACCGGTCTGCCCGGAGCAGACTTCCCGGTAGGTTGGATTAGGCGTGTAACCGCCTGCATACCCTGCCGCGGTGCTATATACGCCGGGCAATTGCCAGAATAAACGTTCTACGCCCCAGAAACAGCCCATAGCGAAGTAGGCGATCTCCATCCCGGCAGGGACATTGGTCATAGAGTGTTCATTTACCGCATGCAGAGTGGCGATCGGCATCGGGGTGTTGCGTCCTGGTAACGCATCTGCTTGAGTAACCAGATGTTTTTTATCAAATAAACTCATGAGCTATTCTCCCGAAAGCGTTAATTGGCGTTAAGGTTGTAACGAGACGCATCTTTGCACACAATAACAACATTAATGTATCTGGATTTAACCATAAGAAATATTTGGGCAGTCGTCTGCTTTTCAATCGAAATTGTTGATTTTATGTTAAGCCGCGGAGCGGTAGTGTGATTTTTTCCAGGGGTGGGAATAGGGGATATTCAGGAGAAAATGTGCCACATATCCGTCAGTTATGTTGGGTTAGCTTACTGTGCCTGAGCAGTTCTGCGGTAGCCGCAAATGTTCGTCTGAAAGTCGAAGGGCTATCCGGAGAGCTGGAAAAAAACGTTCGCGCACAGCTCTCTACGATTCAGAGCGATGAGGTGACGCCGGATCGGCGCTTTCGCGCCCGAGTTGATGATGCGATTCGCGAAGGGCTTAAAGCGTTAGGCTATTACGAACCCACTATCAAATTCGACCTGCTTCCACCGCCTGCGAAAGGACGGCAGGTATTAATCGCCAGGGTTACGCCCGGCCAGCCGGTGTTGATTGGCGGTACAGAAGTCATTTTACGCGGCGGCGCGCGCACGGACAAAGATTATCTGGCCTTACTGAAAACGCGTCCGGCAATCGGCACGGTGCTCAACCAGGGAGACTACGACAATTTTAAAAAGTCGTTAACCAGCGTGTCGCTACGTAAAGGCTATTTCGACAGCGAATTCATTAAAAGTCAGTTGGGAATTGCTCTGGGCCGTCATCAGGCGTTTTGGGATATTGATTATGATAGCGGTGAGCGCTATCGCTTCGGACCTGTCACCTTCGAAGGTTCGCAGATTCGTGATGAATATTTACAAAATCTGTTGCCGTTTAAAGAGGGCGATGAGTACGAGTCGAAAGATTTGGCGGAACTAAACCGCCGGCTTTCCGCTACCGGATGGTTTAATTCTGTCGTAGTGGCGCCGGAATTTGAGAAATCGCGTAAAACAAAAATTCTGCCGTTAAAAGGCGTGGTATCGCCGCGAACCGAAAACACGATTGAAACCGGGGTGGGGTACTCCACCGACGTCGGGCCGCGCGTGAAAGCGTCGTGGAAAAAACCGTGGATGAACTCCTACGGTCATAGCCTGACCACCAGCACCAGTATTTCTGCGCCGGAACAGGTGCTGGATTTTAGTTATAAAATGCCGCTGCTGAAAAACCCGCTGGAGCAATACTATCTGGTCCAGGGCGGTTTTAAACGTACCGATTTGAATGATACGGAGCAGGACTCGACCACGCTTGCCGTGTCGCGTTACTGGGACCTTTCCAGCGGTTGGCAGCGGGCGATTAACCTGCGCTGGAGTTTCGACCACTTTACCCAGGGGAACGTCACCAATACCACCATGCTGTTCTACCCGGGCGTGATGATCAGCCGAACCCGCTCGCGAGGGGGACTGATGCCAACCTGGGGCGATTCGCAGCGCTATTCAGTAGACTATTCGAATACGGCCTGGGGCTCCGACGTGGATTTCTCCGTGCTGCAGGCGCAAAACGTCTGGATTCGGACTTTGTACGATCGCCACCGTTTTGTGATGCGCGCCAATTTGGGCTGGATAGAAACCGGTGATTTCGACAAAGTTCCGCCGGATTTACGTTTCTTCGCCGGGGGCGACCGCAGTATTCGCGGCTATAAATACAAATCTATTTCGCCTAAAGATAGCGACGGCAATCTTAAAGGCGCCTCAAAACTGGCAACCGGATCGCTGGAGTACCAGTATAACGTCACCGGCAAATGGTGGGGGGCAGTGTTTGTCGATAGCGGCGAGGCGGTGAGTGATATTCGCCGTAGCGATTTCAAAACCGGGACCGGGGTCGGCGTGCGCTGGGCGTCGCCGGTTGGGCCTATCAAACTCGATTTTGCCGTACCGGTCGGCGACAAAGACGAACACGGTTTACAGTTTTATATCGGTCTGGGGCCTGAATTATGAGTTTATGGAAGAAAATAAGCCTCGGCGTGTTGATTTTCATTGTGGTGTTACTGGCGAGCGTTGCGTTTCTGGTCGGGACGACGACGGGGCTGCATCTGGTATTCAGTGCGGCGAACCGCTGGGTGCCGGGGCTGGAGATTGGGCAGGTCACCGGCGGCTGGCGGGACTTATCGTTAAAAAATATCCGCTATGAGCAGCCGGGCGTTGCGGTGAATGCGGGCGAAATTCATCTGGCCGTCGGGTTTGATTGCCTGTGGCGCAGTAGCCTGTGCGTCAATGATCTGGCGCTAAAAGACATTAATGTCGCTATCGACAGCAAAAAAATGCCACCCTCCGAACCGGCGCAAGAAGAGGAAGAAAGCGGACCGCTGAACCTCTCCACCCCCTGGCCCATCACGCTGTCGCGCGTGGCGTTGAATAACATCAATATCAAGATTGATGACACTACCGTTTCGGTGCTGGATTTTACCTCCGGGCTGGCATGGCAGGAGAAAAACCTGACCCTGAAACCGACGCGGCTTCAGGGACTGCTGATCGCTCTGCCGAAGGTCGCTGACGTGGCGCAGGAAGAGGTGGTTGAACCCAAAATCGAGAAACCTCAACCGGATGAAAAGCCGCTTGGCGAAACGCTAAAAGATCTGTTTGCAAAACCGGTAATGCCGGAGATGACCGATGTTCACCTGCCGCTCAATCTGAATATCGAGTCATTTCGCGGCGAGCAGCTACGCATCACCGGCGATACCGATCTGACGGTGCGCACGATGCTGCTTAAAGTCAGCAGTATCGACGGTAATATGAAGCTGGATACTCTGGATATCGACGCCAACCAGGGCACGGTGAAAGCCTCTGGTACGGCGCAGCTCGCCAATAACTGGCCGGTTGATATTACGCTCAACAGTACGCTGAATATCGATCCGCTAAAGGGTGAAAAGATAAAACTCAAGGTCGGCGGCGCGTTACGCGAACAACTGGAGGTCGGGGTGAACCTTTCCGGGCCGATGGATGTCGCGCTTCGCGCCCAGACGCGGCTGGCGGAGGCCGGTTTACCGCTCAATCTTGAAGTCGTCAGCCAACGCATTGCCTGGCCATTGACGGGTGATACCCAGTTTCAGGCTGACGATCTGAAGCTCAAACTGAGCGGTAAGATGACCGACTATACGTTGTCGATGCGAACCGCCGTGAAAGGACAAGATATTCCGCCGGCGACCATTACGCTGGATGCTAAAGGGAATGAGCGGCAGATTAATCTCGATAAACTCACCGTCGCCGCTCTGGAGGGAAAAACCGAACTGAAAGCGCTGGTGGACTGGCAGCAGGCGATTAGCTGGCGTGGCGAACTGACGCTGAATGGCATCAATACCGCTAAAGAGATCCCGGATTGGCCCGCGAAGCTTAACGGCGTCATGAAAACCAAAGGCAGCCTCTACGGCGGCACCTGGCAGATGGATGTTCCGGAGCTCAAGCTGACCGGCAATGTGAAGCAGAACAGCGTTAACGTCAACGGGACGCTAAAGGGCAACAGCTACATGCAGTGGACGATCCCGGGGCTGCACCTTGCGCTGGGCCCAAACAGCGCCGATATAAAAGGCGAGCTTGGCGTTAAGGAGCTGAATCTTGACGCCGCCATCGATGCGCCAGGGCTGGATAATGCGCTGCCAGGACTGGGCGGCATGGCAAAAGGAATCGTTAAAGTCCGCGGTACGGTAGAAGCGCCGCAGCTGTTGGCGGATATCACCGCCCGCGGTCTGCGCTGGCAGGATCTGTCTGTCGCCCAGGCGCGCATTGAGGGCGATATTAAATCCACCGATCAGATAGCGGGCCATCTCAACGTTCGCGTAGAGCGGATTTCGCAACCCGACGTTAACATCAATCTGGTGACGCTTGACGCCAAAGGCAGCGAGAAGCAGCATCAGCTACAGCTCCGTGTTCAGGGAGAACCGGTATCCGGTCAACTCTCCCTGACAGGCAGTTTTGATCGCGAGGCGGCGCGCTGGAAAGGGACGTTAAGCGACACCCGTTTCCAGACGCCAGTGGGGCCATGGTCGTTGACCCGCGCGATTGCGCTGGACTACCGTAATAAAGAACAGAAAATTAGTATCGGGCCGCATTGTTGGCTGAACCCGAACGCCGAGCTGTGCATCCCGCAAACCATTGATGCGGGCGCCGCAGGACGGGCGGTGGTCAATCTCAACCGCTTTGATCTGGCGATGCTGAAGCCATTTATGCCTGATACCACTCAGGCCAGCGGGATCTTTAGCGGGAAAGCGGACGTGTCGTGGGACACCACCCAGGAGGGATTGCCGCAGGGGAAGGTCACGCTTTCCGGTCGTAATGTGAAGGTCACGCAGACCGTCAATGACGCGCCGTTACCGGTCGCGTTTGAGACGCTGAACCTCAGCGCCGATCTGCACAATAATCGCGCCGAGTTGGGATGGCTGATTCGCCTGACGAATAATGGTCAATTCGATGGCCAGGTGCAGGTAACCGATCCTCAGGGGCGGCGCAATCTCGGCGGTAACGTCAACATGCGCAATCTCAATCTGGCGATGATCAACCCTGTCTTTTCGCGCGGAGAAAAAGCGGCGGGAATGTTAAACGCCAGGCTACGTCTGGGCGGCGATGTACAAAGCCCGCAGTTGTTTGGTCAGTTGCAGCTTAGCGCGCTGGATATTGACGGTAATTTTATGCCGTTTGAGATGCAGCCGAGCCAGCTCACCATGAACTTTAGCGGGACGCGTTCGACGCTCGCCGGTATCGTGCGAACACAACAAGGGCAAATTAACCTGAACGGCAACGCCGACTGGAGTCAGATTGACAACTGGCGCGCGCGGGTGACGGCGAAAGGCAGCCGGGTGCGGATTACCGTTCCGCCGATGGTGCGCCTGGATGTCTCGCCGGATGTGGTCTTTGACGCGACGCCTTCGCTGTTCACGTTGGATGGGCGTGTGGACGTTCCGTGGGCGCGAATTGTGGTGCACGACCTACCAGAGAGTGCGGTTGGCGTCTCCAGCGATGTGGTTATGCTCAATAATGACCTGCAACCAGAAACGCCGCAGACAGCGTCTATTCCCATCAACAGTAATCTGACGGTCCACGTCGGCAACAACGTGCGCATCGACGCCTTCGGGCTTAAAGCGCGTTTGACCGGCGATTTGAAAGTCGCGCAGGATAAGCAGGGGCTGGGGCTGAATGGTCAAATCAATATTCCTGACGGCCGATTCCGCGCCTACGGCCAGGACCTGCTTGTCCGTAAAGGCGAGCTGCTGTTCTCCGGCCCGCCGGATCAGCCGCTGCTCAATATCGAAGCGATCCGTAACCCTGACGCCACCGAAGACGATGTCATTGCGGGCGTGCGCGTCACAGGCACTGCTGATGAACCCAAAGCGGAAATCTTCTCCGATCCGGCGATGCCGCAGGCTGAAGCGCTTTCTTATCTGCTGCGTGGGCAGGGGTTGGACAGCAATCAGAGTGATAGCGCAGCAATGACTTCCATGCTTATTGGCCTGGGGGTTGCGCAAAGTGGTCAGGTTGTGGGTAAAATCGGAGAGACATTCGGTGTAAGTAATCTGGCGCTGGACACGCAAGGGGTGGGCGATTCGTCCCAGGTTGTGGTCAGCGGCTATGTACTGCCGGGTCTACAGGTGAAGTATGGTGTAGGGATATTTGACTCTCTGGCGACGCTCACGTTACGTTATCGCCTGATGCCTAAGCTATATCTGGAAGCAGTGTCTGGCGTAGATCAGGCACTTGATTTGCTCTATCAGTTTGAGTTTTAGCAATGCGAATATTTGTCTATGGCAGTTTACGACAGAAACAAGGCAACAGTCACTGGATGACCAATGCCCAATTGCTTGGCGATTACCGTATCGATAACTACCAGTTGTATAGTCTGGGCCACTATCCAGGCGCAGTTCCGGGAAACGGAGCGGTATACGGTGAAGTTTATCGAATTGATAACGCCACGCTGGCCGAACTTGATGCTTTGCGCACCAGGGGCGGTGAATACGCACGCCAGTTAATCCAGACGCCTTACGGCAGCGCATGGATGTATGTATATCAACGTCCTGTTGATGGGTTAACTCTGATTGAAAGCGGTGACTGGTTAGACAGAAACCAGCCCTGAACTGAACACGCCACCCTCGGGTGGCGTTGTTTTTTACATTCTGGCTGATGGCGCTAGCGCCGGGCATGGTGAGCTCTTATTCTGCCGTAGATCAATAATGACGCGCCGCCCAGGATAACAATGCATCCGAGAACCATAAATCCCTGCATATAGCTGCCGGTTGTTCGGTAAAAATAGCCGACCATTAGGCCTGCCAGCGTACCGCCGCCGCCGGCGCCGATGCCATTAATAATACCGGAGGCTGGGCCAATCGCATGGGGTTTAACGTTCGACTGGATAATCGACCAGATGTTGGGGGTAAAGCTGGCGGCATAATAACCCATCGCCAGGGTAATGAGCGTGATTTTAAAGCCCGGCGCATCGACAAATGGCAGGAGAAATAACATCACGCCGGGGATTAGTAGGCCCAGTGAAGCAATAAGTACACGCTTTTGTGTCTTATCACTGATCCATGAGATAGGGATTGCCAGTATAACCGCAGTCAGATAAGGCAGAGAACTGACCAATGCTTTACTGAATCCGGTATAGCCGAGAGAATTGACAACCATGGGTATCCATAACGTAATTCCCCAGAACAACATCCCTTGAGTGATGTAGGTAAAAATAAGGAGTAGGAAGGGGGTTCCGCCCAGCGATTCCAGGGTAAGCTTAGTTTTCTCTGTTGGCGCCGGCGCACGATAATAAGGCGCTTCTTCCTGTTTTTTCAGCATTGTTATATAAAGTGGAACTACAACAACAATGCCGATCACACCAGTGATAATAAAAACATTTCGCCAACCGAAGGCAGCATCCAGCGGGGACAAAATCATAAATCCCAGGCCTAATGCCAGGAACTGTCCATAATACTGGATAATGCTGTTCGCCTGCGTCCGTTCTTTGTCTGAAAACCAGTCGCTGGCGAAGCGGGACTGCTGCGGCCAATAAATGCCTTCGGTAATGCCAAGCACCAGCCGACAAATCAAAATAACGTACACTGACGAGGTAAATCCGACAAAAACGGTCGCAATCGACCAGATTAGCACCATCAGAATGACTATTTTTTTCGGATCGTATCGCTGGGTAAATACGCCGCCAAAAATATTTGAAAAGGCATAGCCAATAAGAAATATGGTTAATACAATGCTGGCCGTTGCGCCATCAATATTCAGGTCGTGTGTAATCGTAGGTAACGTAACGGAAAGATTAGAACGGTCAAGATAAGCAACAAAAAGGCCGAACATTAATGTCGCGCCGATCCGTAGCCATTTTTGCATTGAGGTCATTTTTCAACTCCGTTTGGCCGCGCGCCAAAATCAATTTGACGAAATAATATCTCACCGGATTTTATGGTCATTTGTGGTACCAGCACATGCGTCCCCGTGAGCGTTTCACCATGAATATCGGCAAATTCAACATGCCTGTTTTTTAATTTAAAGATGGCGATATCGGCAAATGCCCCAGGGGCCAGCGTACCAATTTCTGCTGCCATGCCCAATAAAACTGCTGGGGTATGGGTACAGGCGTTAATGACATCGGTAAGCGCGACGCCGAGTGCTAAATATTTCGATAAAATCCATGGTAAGGCGTAAACAGGCCAGGCGAGTTTAGTGATGGTTGAGAGATCGCTACTGATGATATCCGGAAGAAAGCCATTGGCGATGGCTCGGCGTGCCGTGTTCATTGAAAAATGGCTGCGACCATTGGCGGCATCAAATATAACGCCTCTTTCCCTTGCCTGACGGACTTCGGCTAAGACAGCGCCTTCATCAGTAAGAATGGTGCTACCTTTGCCGTGAAACGCATGAGCGATAATATCGCCGCGGCGTAGCAAGGAGACAAGTTCTTTCATGGGAACGACGGGATGAGTCGAGTGTATTGCCACGGGGCACCTTAAATCGTTGGCAATACGAAGGGATTCAGTCAGCGGTTTTAAGCCATATTCAGCAATGTCCTCAGTCTGAACCTTGAGTTTTAATCCCTGAAGAACGATGCGATACTGGCGAAACAGCGCGTGGATCTTATTTTCATCAATATTGTCAGGATCATAATTTTCTTGTGACCAGGTTTGGCCCGGCGGCGACACGGTCAGAAACGCTTTGATTCGAACTTTGCTGGCGCAAATCACCGTTCGGTAGAAGGCATCAAAGTTTGCCGTACCGGCAGAACCTGCATCCACGACGGTGGTGACGCCATTCGGCGGCATGTACATATCAGGCCTGACGCCGCCTTCCGTCGCGTCATAAAAAACATGCGCGTGATAATCGATAAGACCGGGAGTGACGATCATACCGTCGGCATGGATAATCCGGGTCTCCGAAGTTACAGGATATTTATCGGCATCAACGATAATATCGTTAATGATGCGTAACTTGTTAATCTCATTAATATTACGAGCGGGATCGATGATATGTCCACCGGTAATTAATATATCATTTTTCATCATAATCTCTTAAAATAGTAAATAATTATGGCAGCCATTAAAAATATATTAAAAAGTGTGTTTTGAGCGGATATTATGTTGGATTAAAAATACGGTTATTGGTAGGGAGAGCTTAGGATACCTTATTAAAAAGGTAATCGGGCCTATGCACTAAATAAGAATTTAGCGCTTGCTAATATTTAGGGCGTAAGTCCAGAGGAGTCTGCGGGCATTCACAAAACAATTATTATCTTAAGCTTTTTAGAGAAAATGTGAGCGTATTCAACCCTTTTTAATAAAAAATAAGGTAAAGTCTTATTCATTCCGTGAATGTTAAACTAATAATGATAAAAATTGTGTTCTATTCATTAGCCAATAAAAAGGCCCTCATTACTATGAGAGCCTTTATCTTGACACTTATGTAAAAGCGAACTTATTTCTTCGCTGCGCGCTCGAAGGAGGCAACGATTTCCGCTTTAGCCGCTTCGGCGTTGTCCCAACCGTCAACTTTCACCCATTTGCCTTTTTCGAGATCTTTATAATGCTCGAAGAAATGAGTGATCTGCGCTTTCAGCAGTTCCGGCAGATCGTTCACATCTTTAATGTGATCGTACTCTTTGCTCAGTTTGGTGTGCGGTACGGCAACCAGTTTCGCATCTTCACCGGATTCGTCGGTCATTTTCAGTACGCCAACCGGACGGCAACGGATGACGGCGCCTGGCTGCAGCGGGTACGGCGTCGGGACCAGAACGTCTACCGGGTCGCCGTCCAGAGACAGGGTATGGTTGATGTAACCGTAGTTGCACGGATAGAACATCGCGGTGGACATGAAGCGGTCAACGAACAGCGCGCCGCTCTCTTTGTCAACTTCGTATTTGATCGGATCTGCGTTAGCCGGGATCTCGATAACGACGTAGATATCTTCCGGCAGTTCTTTACCCGCCGGGACGTTGAGTAAGCTCATGTCTGTTTCCTTTGAATTTATGACAAACAAGTGGCGAGTATTATAGCCAACTCACGCCGAAAGTCTTCGCTTGTTTTCGTTTCCGCCTCATCTGGCGCGTCGTTGCGGAGCATGAACGCCAAAGGTTAAGAACCGGAAAAATCACGTGTCTGATAAGGCAACGCCGCCATCGGACATGTTATTGCCCAATGGCGGCTTCATGCGTTATTCCGCATGGTGGTAAAGATTACGCGTCCGGGTATTCGCGGATAAAGCGTTCCACATCGTCAACCATATGGCGGTTGCCGACGAAGAACGAGCGGCGCTGGTGCAGGCTTTCCGGAATGATATCCAGAATACGTTCTTTACCATCGCTTGCTTTGCCGCCGGCCTGTTCCGCGAGAAACGCCATCGGGTTGCACTCATACAGCAGACGCAGTTTTCCCTGCGGATGGCTGGCGGTGCTGGGGTAGAGATAGATGCCGCCTTTCAGCAGGTTGCGGTGGAAATCGGCCACCAGAGAGCCAATGTAACGTGAGGTATAAGGGCGACTTGTTGAACTATCCTCTTCCTGGCAGAATTTGATGTACTTCTTCACTCCATTCGGGAACTTAATGTAGTTGCCTTCGTTAATGGAGTAGGTTTTACCCTTTTCCGGGAAACGCATACGTTCCTGGCACAGACAGAACACGCCTAACGACGGATCGTAGGTGAAAGCGTGTACGCCGCAGCCGGTGGTGTAAACCAGCATGGTGGACGAGCCATACACGACATATCCCGCTGCGACCTGTTTGTTGCCGGGTTGCAGGAAATCTTCTTCGGTGACCGGCGTGCCGACGGGCGTCACGCGGCGATAAATCGAGAAAATCGTACCGACAGAGACGTTAACGTCGATGTTAGAAGAGCCATCCAGAGGGTCCATCAGCACCACATATTTCGCGTGTTCACAGCCTTCAAAGACGACGATTTCGTCCTCTTCTTCCGATGCGATGCCCGCTACAATATCGCGCGCTTTTAGTGCAGCTTTCAGTTTCTCGTTCGCGAACAGATCGAGTTTCTGCTGAACCTCGCCCTGTACGTTCTCAGCACCGCTGGCACCCAGGATATCGACCAGACCGGCCTTGTTGATATCGCGGTGGATGATCTTGGCGCCCAATTTTATTGCCGACAGCAAAGCAGTGAGCTCACCGGTAGCCTGAGAGAACTCGTGCTGCTTTTCGACAATAAATTCACCTAACGTTTTCATAACACTTTCCCTGCAATTGATTGGAGTAAAGCGACCGTAACAATCTTAACAAACATTTCAGATGATGCGCTCAGGTGAATCGCGCCAGCAAAGTACAGATTTACCTGAAATGCGTTTCTCACTTGCCAGACATGTGCGTAAAATGGCTCGCAGATAAAAAAAGGATAGTGACGTATGCGCATTCATATTTTGGGAATTTGTGGCACTTTCATGGGGGGGCTGGCGATGCTGGCTCGCTCGCTTGGTCATGAAGTAACGGGTTCGGACGCCAATGTGTATCCGCCGATGAGTACCTTACTTGAGAAGCAAGGCATTGATCTGATCCAGGGTTATGACGCCAGCCAGCTCGATCCGCAGCCGGATCTGGTGATTATCGGCAATGCGATGACGCGCGGGAATCCGTGCGTGGAAGCGGTGCTGGAAAAAAACATTCCCTTTATGTCTGGTCCACAGTGGCTGCATGACTTTGTGTTGCGCGATCGCTGGGTACTGGCGGTCGCCGGTACCCACGGCAAAACCACGACCGCAGGCATGGCGACCTGGATACTGGAAGCGTGCGGGTACAAACCGGGCTTCGTGATCGGCGGCGTACCGGGCAACTTTGAGGTTTCCGCGCGCCTGGGCGAGAGCCCGTTCTTTGTTATCGAAGCGGATGAGTACGACTGCGCGTTCTTTGATAAACGTTCTAAATTTGTGCATTACTGCCCGCGTACGCTGATCCTCAACAACCTTGAGTTTGATCATGCCGACATCTTCGACGATCTGAAAGCGATCCAGAAGCAGTTCCACCATCTGGTGCGCATCGTGCCGGGGCTGGGGCGCATCATCTGGCCGGAAAACGACATCAACCTGAAACAGACCATGGCGCTGGGCTGCTGGAGCGAGCAGGAGCTGGTGGGCGAGCAGGGACACTGGCAGGCGAAGAAGCTGACTACGGATGCTTCCGAGTGGGAAGTGTGGCTGGACGGCGAAAAAGTCGGCGATGTGAAATGGGGCCTGGTCGGCGAACATAACATGCACAACGGGCTGATGGCGATTGCCGCCGCGCGCCACGTGGGCGTCGCGCCCGCAGAAGCGGCCAGTGCGCTGGGGTCATTTATTAACGCCCGCCGCCGTCTGGAGCTACGCGGTGAAGCGAACGGCGTGACGGTGTATGACGATTTTGCTCACCATCCGACGGCAATTCTGGCCACGCTGGCGGCGCTGCGCGGTAAAGTGGGCGGCACCGCGCGCATTATCGCAGTGCTGGAGCCGCGCTCTAACACGATGAAGATGGGGTTATGCAAGGATGACCTGGCGCCGTCGTTAGGGCGTGCGGATGAAGTGTTCCTGCTGCAGCCGCCGCATATTCCGTGGCAAGTGGCGGAAGTCGCCGAAGCCTGCGTACAGCCTGCTCACTGGAGTGGAGATGTCGATACGCTGGCGGAAATGGTGGTGAAAACCGCACAGCCTGGCGATCACATCCTGGTGATGAGCAACGGCGGTTTCGGCGGCATCCATCAGAAATTGCTGGATGGGCTGGCGAAAAAAGCTCAGAACGTAACAGCGTATTAAATGACTATGCGGTCAGCCAGCCTTGTGGCTGGCTGTTTTATATGGGGCATCTTGCCATCGAAAGCGCATTCCGCTCGCCGGGAGACGTTAAAGCAATACTGAAAAATCATTTGCCGCTCAGTATTGAAAAAGAGTAGACGCATATCCTTAAAGTAATCAGTGTAATACACTAAGAGTGTTCCGCCGGTTGCCGTATGCGGGACGAAAAGAGCCAGTTCGCAATAAAAGATGAAGGTTTCGTGATTTATAAACGTCATCTTCTGCCTTTCAACGTTTGCGATGCCGCCTGGCTGCGGGCATCGTCCAGTCATAACAATGCTGATCCTGTCGCATTTATGCGGTCAGATTCAGATTGCTCAGAACCCAGCCCGCCAGCAAATTCTGTACTGAAGGTAACCACAGCGCAATTTGAATGTTGTTAACTGCATGTTCAGTTCATTTGTGCTAATATGGTTATTTACGAAATTTTCGTTCTATTAGAGTATCATGCATGTCTAAACATCAAACTCAACTTTCCTTACTGCAGGATGATATCCGCAGTCGCTATGACAGCCTTAGCAAACGTCTTAAACAAGTTGCTCAGTATATTCTGGATAACAGTAATAGCGTTGCTTTTGACACGGTAGCTTCCATCGCGCAACATGCCGATGTTCCCCCTTCGACACTGATTCGTTTTGCTAATGCGTTTGGTTTTAGCGGATTTAATGAAATGAAACAGGTATTTCGCCAGCACCTGATGGAGGAAACTGTAAGCTATACCGAGCGGGCGCGTTTGTTCAGACAGAAAAATGCGGATGAAGGGGAACCTACCCCGGAAAAGCCGGGTGAAATTCTGAAGCTATTTTCAATGGTGAATGCACAGGTATTACAACAATTACCGGTGCAGATTAAAAATGAGCAGTTGGATGCGGCGGTAAATCTGTTAGCGAAAGCCGACAATATTTATGTGATTGGATTACGTCGTTCGTTTAGCGTGGCCAGTTATTTAACCTACGCATTGCGTCATCTGGAGAGACGGGCATTTTTAATTGACGGTATTGGCGGAATGTTCTCTGAACAGCTAAGTATGGTCAGCCCCGACGATGTCGTTATTGCCATCAGCTACTCGCCTTACGCGCAGGAAGTGGTGGAATTAGTCGAGCTTGGCGCGAAACGCGGTGCGCACCATATTGCGATAACCGATAGCCAGGTCAGCCCGCTGGCAGCGTTCAGTGAAGTCTGTTTTGTGGTACGTGAAGCGCAGGTCGATGGTTTCCGTTCTCAGGTCGCGTCCATGTGTCTGGCGCAAACGTTAGCGGTTTCACTGGCGCTGGCGACGGAGTAAAAAAACAAGCCGATGATCGTATTTAGCGATCATCGGCATTGTGGTGAAACTTAATCAGAATAACGTTCGGTTTGAATTGGCTGCAGTTTTTTTCTGCGTTTTGCTAACACTACGCTCTCCATTTTCTCCAGCGAAATGCCTTTTGTTTCCGGCAGGTAACGGCAGATAAAGAAGTAACTGAAGATGCAGCAGATGGCAAATATCCACATTGGAAATGCGCCGTGGAAATGCGAAAGTAAATACGGGTTTTCATTAATCATCGGGAAGAATTGCGAAACTAAAAAGTTTGCCATCCACATAAATCCGACCGAAATACTCATTCCCTGCGACCTCATCCGGTTAGGGAATATTTCAGAAATAAGCACCCATGCGCCCACGCCCCAGGAAAGCGCGTAGAAAATCATAAAGAACAGCATACCGAATAGCGCGAAATAACCGGTTGCCTGGCTGTACAGCGCCCATGAAGTGAGCAACAAGCCGATGATGCTGCCAATAGTGCCTTTACGCATCAGCGACAAACGCCCCATCTTATCCATAATCATTGCGCCAATAATGGAACCGATAAGCTGAATCACGCCGATCCAGATTGTCTGGAACAGGGCCTCCTGGGCGCTACCGGTCACATCCTTAAGGACGATTGGCGCGTAATACATCATGACGTTAACCCCTGTTACCTGTTGCAGCATAGCGATCATGCAGCCCAGAATCAGGATGAAACGCACGTTCCCGTCGCGGTAATTGAGTTTTTGATGGGCGTTTAGTTGGTCATTTTGCAGTGAGGTTTTTATATCGGCAAGAAGATGTCTGGCATGTTCTTCGTTGGATATTTTGGTCAGTATTTTTAGCGTCTCCTCCTCGCGACCAATCATCATCATCCAGCGGGGAGATTCCGGGATTAAAAAGACTAAAATACAGAACAAAATGCAGGGAATAATACCCGCAGCAAACATATAGCGCCAGCCAAGTTCAATGAGCCAGGTATCCGCTGCAATCGATGCTATTTTGTAGTTAACGTAGAAGATCAGAATCTGACCGAAAACGATAGCGAACTGCTGCATACTTAATGCTCTGCCGCGCATGTTTTTCGGTGAGACTTCAGACATATACATCGGTGATACTGTTGCCGCCAGGCCGACTGCCAGTCCACCGATAATGCGATAAATCACAAAATGGGTGAACGTGTAGGAGAGGGAAGTGCCCACTGCGGAAATAGTGAATAACAGCGCTGAAACCATCAATGATTTCTTGCGTCCAAAACGTTTGGATAAATATCCGGCGCTAAACGAACCAATAACGCACCCCACCACAACGCAGGAAACCGCCCAGCCGGTCTCAGCAGGAGATAGATGAAAGTAGCTGGTCAGTGAACCAATCGCACCTGAAATAACAGCAGTATCGTAGCCAAATAATATTCCGCCCAGTGCGGCAATCGCGCAGATGCGTAATATGTAACCCGTATTATAACAACTATCTGATGTGGACATAGGTAGATTATCTCCAGAATAAACTTCATCTATCTGTTTGAATTTAGTGAACAAATAGACAAATTCATCTTATGTCGGTCATTGCCGTAGCTCTGCCGACGATCTTATAGCTATTGAGAACTCTCGTTTCACAACCTATGTTTTAATTTCAAAACCATCAATAATGAAACTTATGTTTTGTTATGGGTATCACATTTCGAATTTCATAATCTTGGCGTTTTTTATCGTTAAGATGCTGCGTTTTGCGCAGTGCCATCATCTATCTTGTTGAATTTACTTGATTTTATTGCTTTCGTGACAGTGCCTGAATTCAATTTGTCAGGGGCCGTACTTTTTGTTCTTTCCTGGAATATCTCCATTTCGTGATCTTTTGCATGGAATTTTTCTTCTAATGAATGCAAAAATAAAATGAAAAATTTCATTGGTGTGTTGTTTCCTCAACAGGCAAGGGAGGGATTATGTCTCAGAGAAGTAAGTACAATTCGGCCTATGTGTACGTCCTGTGTTGTATTGCGGCGCTGGCTGGATTGATGTTTGGTTATTCAACGGCGGTGATTACCGGGGTGGTATTGCCTTTACAGCAGTATTACCAACTGACGCCAACCGAGACCGGATGGGCCGTTTCCAGTATCGTGATTGGTTGTATCATCGGCGCGCTGGTCGGTGGAAAAATTGCCGATAAACTGGGGCGTAAACCTGCGCTTCTGATCATTGCGATCATTTTTATCGCTTCTTCCTTAGGGGCGGCGATGAGTGAATCGTTCATGATCTTCTCCCTTTCCCGCATTGTGTGTGGTTTTGCGGTTGGGATGGCCGGAACGGCATCCACCATGTATATGTCTGAACTGGCGCCTGCTGAAATTCGCGGCAAAGCGCTGGGCATTTACAATATCTCCGTGGTATCTGGCCAGGTTATCGTGTTTATAGTCAACTATCTGATAGCAAAAGGAATGCCTGCTGATGTGTTGGTTTCCCAGGGCTGGAAGACTATGCTTTTTGCCCAAGTGGTACCCTCCATTGCGATGTTAGCGATTACGCTTTTCCTACCCGAATCACCGGCATGGTGCGCCCGTAACAACCGCAGCGAAGCTCGTTCGATAAAGGTGCTTACCCGGATCTACAGTGGATTAACGGCCACAGATGTGGCCGCTATTTTTGACAGCATGAAAGAAACCGTACGTCCACAGGACAACGTCGCCGGGGGAGAACGCACCAACCTGAAAAGCTCGCCGGTGCTCCGCTATATTCTGTTGGTTGGATGCTGTATCGCCGTTTTGCAACAGTTCACAGGCGTTAACGTAATGAACTATTATGCGCCGCTGGTGTTGCAGAACAGCAGTACCGAAGTGGTTATGTTCCAGACCATTTTTATCGCGGTATGTAATGTGGTGGGCAGTTTTATCGGCATGATCCTGTTCGACCGCTATGGCCGTATACCGATTATGAAAATTGGTACCATCGGCTCAATTGTCGGCCTGTTGATCGCGTCATACGGTTTGTACACCCACGATACAGGCTACATTACCATCTTTGGCATCCTGTTTTTTATGCTGCTGTTTGCCGTCAGCTGGAGCGTTGGCGCATGGGTACTGATTTCTGAGGTTTTCCCTGAAAAGATAAAAGGTTTTGGGATGGGGCTGGCGGTGAGTCTGATGTGGATAGCCAACTTCCTCATCTCACTGTTGTTCCCGGTCATAAATGATAACACCTGGCTGCAGGAGACCTTCGGCGGCGCTTTCTCGATGTGGATTTTTGTCGTCTTTAATTTGGTCTGCTATGTCTTTATTTCTCGTTATGTGCCGGAAACAAAAGGGGTGCCGCTAACAGAAATTGAACGGCTGGCCGAGAACAAGCTGCGTGAAATTCAGGGGAAACGTCGCGATGTAATAGCCTGATACCTCTCCAATATTAGCGGAGAATATCCAGGGATATTCTCCGCTGGTTACACAACCTTTACTCCCTCCAGCGAGTGCGCACAGGATATACCCTGTTGAAACCTCCCCAGTGTTTACCACCTCTACGTAACTACTTGATCCATAATAATATCGGCAAATAGGGTAAGTCTTCTTCTGCATCATTATTTTATTGCGTATTCCTGGTGGGGGCCGTGCCGTAAATACGCTATATACAAAACAGGGAAATAATTTAAGAGAAGGCGGATAGCGATCTTATGAGCGTGTGTGGCGCTGAGTTGAATAAAAAAGCCAGCCGCAGAGGACGGCTGGCAAAGTACCACTCAACGAAGTGTTATCGCGGGTAGTCTGGTGAGTTAATCCACGCGTGGTTCTCTTCCCAGGTGAAACTCCATTTTCGTAGCGGGCCGGCCATCACGTTCAGATAGTAGTTATCGTAACCCGCGATGGTGGCAACCGGGTGGTAGCCTTTAGGTACTTTCACTACATCCCGGTTATAGACCGCCATACATTCATCCAGGCTGCGATCGTCGGTGTAGACGCGCTGTAAGCAGAATCCCTGAGGTGGATTGAAACGGTGATAGTACGTCTCTTCCGGATAGGTCTCCTGGCCTTCAACTGCCGTATCGTGCTTGTGCGCGGGCCAGGAGCTGGTATCGCCTTCATTAGTGTACACTTCAACGACTAGCAGGCTGTCGGCGAGCTGGCTATCAGGAAGGATGTTATGCACCAGGCGCTGATTGCGCCCTTTTCCCCGATGCTCTACCCCGACCTCTTGTGGCGAGATCAGACGTACCGGAAGCTCTCCGAATCCCGGCGCGCTGCATACGGCCAGCTCAAGGTCGGTTTCGGCTGTCACTTTCGCCTCCGTATGATGGGGGAGGTAAACCGAATAAGCCGGAATGCGTTCAAACGGACTCATGCGCTGACCAATCCGATAGAAAAAACTGTCGGCGGCCTTAACGCTGACCAGCCCGGCAACCAGCACCAGACAGCGTTCACGCTCATCGGACGGCAGGGTTATCGACTCTCCAGCCTTTAACTGCCAGACATCAAAACCGACATACTCCCAGCCTGCATTTTGAGGGGAAATGTGTTGGATATTTCCCGACTCAGAGGTACAGGTACTCAGCAAGTTGGCCATAATCTTCTCCTTCCTGAAAGCGTATTAACCGAGAGTCGGCATACTGAACTCCGATACGATCTGCTGTCCGTTCGGCCAACGCGAGGTAACGGTTTTCATCCGGGTATAGAAGCGCACGCCATCCGGCCCATGGACGTTCAGGGCGCCAAACACCGAGCGCTTCCAGCCGCCAAAAGAGTGAAATGCCATCGGAACCGGAACTGGAATATTAATACCGACCATCCCAGCTTCAACCGACTGGGCGAATTCGCGCGCATAGTGACCGTTGGTGGTGAAAATCACGCTGCCGTTGCCGAATTCATGGGAGTTTACCGTGCTAATGGCGGTGGCATAATCCGGGACGCGCACAATTCCGAGAACCGGGCCAAAAATTTCTTCACGCCAGATGGTCATCTCAGGCGTGACGTTATCAAACAGAGTGCCGCCGACATAAAAGCCTTCAGGATATCCCGCCACGCTATAGTTGCGGCCATCCATGACCAGAGTTGCTCCCTCGCTAACTCCTTTGTCGATGTAACCCAACACTTTCTGTTGATGAGCACGTGAAACAACCGGGCCCATTTCATTTTCATCTTTGCCGCGCAGCTCTCCCGGGCCGATACGTAGCGCCGCAATCAGCGGTTTCAGGCGTTCGATCAGACGGTCCGCCGTTTCATCGCCCACCGCGACCACTACCGGCAGCGCCATACAGCGTTCGCCCGCGGAACCAAATGCTCCGCCCATAATGGCGTTGACGGTGGCGTCCAGGTCTGCATCCGGCATGACGATTGCGTGATTTTTGGCGGCCCCGAAGGCCTGTACGCGTTTGCCATGGGCGCTGGCGGTGGTATAGATATGTTCCGCGACGGCGGAGGAACCGACAAAGCTGACGGCCTGTACGCGAGGGTCGCTGGTCAACAGGCTAGCCGCCTCATTGCCACAGTGAACAACGTTAAACACGCCGTCCGGCAGGCCAGCCTCCTGCAGAAGCTGCGCCATACGTAACGATGCGGACGGCACCAGTGCGGGCGGCTTCAGGACGAAGGTATTGCCGCAAGCCAGAGCAACCGGGAACATCCACATAGGCACCATTGCCGGGAAGTTAAACGGTGTGATGCCTGCCACAACCCCAAGCGGCTGCATTAATGAAAAGCTGTCAACGCCTGAGCCGACGTTAAAGGAGTACTCTCCTTTGCTGAGGTGCGGGATCCCGCAGGCAAATTCGACAACCTCTATGCCGCGCGTCAGTTCGCCAAGCGCATCTGACCAGACCTTGCCATGCTCGCTGACGATCAGCGCCGCCAGTTCGTCCCGATGCTTTTCCAGTAATACTTTGAATTCAAAAAGGATACGTGCCCGGCGTAGCGGAGTCATTTTACTCCATGCCGGAAAAGCCTCATGTGCGCTTTGAATTGCCGCCAGCATCTCCTCTCGGGTGCTCTGGGTGACCTGACGAATTACTTTACCGGTGGCCGGATTAGTCACCGGTAGCGTCTCGCCGCTGCTGCTCAGTGTCGTTTTACCATGAATAAAATTGCCGACTGTTTCCATCTCTTTTTTATCCTCTTAAACCGATGTTGACGACGTTCTGACTGAGCGGTCACAGGAAAGCCTGGTTATCTTCAGCCTAAAACGCATACCGTATTCAATGTAAATTTTAGGATTAAAAATTTCAAATTTATTTTTATGAAATTTTATTTTGAAAATTTGACGACTGATTTTTATACGAGGTTATGTGCAGCAAAAAACCAAAATTCTAATTAAATTATTGATTTTTATTGTTTTTATTTGGTGTGGTATCAATGGTTGTCTGTTGTGATGAGGAAAGATTTGGAAAAAATTATGATCTATATAGCATTTTTGTTTCATTTGGTGTGGTATAAAAATTCAAATTTCAGGGGTGTTTCGGCACCACAGTTTCGGATATTGGAGGGTAAATCATGCGCTTGTGCTTCTGTCCTTCAGAACGAGAGAATAAGGCTCAGCCCCAGTTGGCGTATGTGAGTCAGGTCAGTGAGAGCAATGGTCCGTTTGTCCGGTTCATGCATATGCACCCACAGACCGTTGAACTGATTCTTATCACCGAAGGAGACGGGGAGTATTTCATTGGCGATCGCATCTACCCGGTTCGTAAAGGCGACCTGGTCATTTATAACAGCCAGGTGGTGCATGATGAGTATCTGGAAAGCGGGCGACCAATTGGCACTATTTGTTGTGGGATTAACAATATTTCGTGTCCGGGTCTACGTGAGAATGCGCTAATACCGGATGATATTGTGCCGGTTATTCCACTGTATCACCATTATGCGACGGTGGAAAAACTGATGAGCTCCGTGTTTACCGTTATTAATCAGCATGCGGTAGAAGGGCCAGCAATGGCGCAGCTATTGACCCAGGTAGTACTCAAATACATTGAGGGAAATGTCTTATTACGCACAGGTAACGATGCCATACAGCGCCATGAAAATTTACTTGATTCAATAAAATCCTATATTGATCGCAATTTCTATGAGCCAATTCGGCTGGATACACTGGCGACGAAATTTAATGTCAGTCCTTATTATGTTTCCCATGAATTTAAACGCCGCTATGGTTATTCACCGATGGATTACCTGATAAAACGTAGGCTGGGGGAGGCGCAATCGTTACTAACCACGGATGAAGGCGGGCGCGAAAAGATCACCTCTATTGCCTATCGTGTTGGCTTTAGCAACCTTAGTCATTTTCAGAATTACTTCAAAAATAAAGTGGGGAAAACGCCCGGTCAATATCGCAAGGACTATCGTAAAGCTAATTATTTATTATTTGAATATTAATTCTTGCTAAAATTTAATCGTCATGAGAATGGTCGCAATACTGCGGCCATTTTTATTTGTCGGTATATTTTATGCGTTTATCTATAGCGCGAAAAGTCTGGCAATATCATTAAAGAGTGATGATTTTTTTGTGATACCTGACGCATTTATCCCACTTCTTCAACCAGGATAGATAAAGTTTTTCAGGCTACAAAAAGTAATATGTTGTCCATCAAAGGTTAATTTGCATCGCGGTATGCAGTAAAAGCGTTTCATTAAGTGGGAGCCAGCAACATGTACAATGTAAAAAAGAGCATTAAGTTGGGGATTGCGCCTATCGGTTGGCGCAATGATGATATTCCTGAGATTGGTAAAGAAAATACATATAAACAAATACTTAGTGATGCCGCGCTCACCGGTTTTTCCGGGACGGAAGTTGGCGGTTGTTATCCGCAGGATCCTGCTGAGTTAAATAAAGAGTTAATGCTTCGCGGACTGGAAATACCAGGCCAGTGGTTTTCTTCCTTTATTATTCGCGATGGTATTGCATCTGCGATGAATGCTTTTGAACAGCATTGTGCTTATTTGCAGGCAATACATGCATATGTCGCCGTTGTTTCTGAACAAACTTATAGTATTCAAGGTATTATCGATAAGTGCGTTTATACAGAGAAGCCTAACTTCAGCGACAGCGAATGGCAGCTTTTATGCGAAGGACTTAATGCGCTTGGGAAGATTGCCAATGCGCACGGGCTGAAGCTCGCTTTCCATCATCATATGGGCACCGGTGTGCAGACTCTGCCAGAAGTGGATCGACTCATGGAGAATACCGATCCGCAATTTGTACATCTGCTGTTTGATACCGGGCATATATATGTTTCTGACGGCGATGTCATGCCGCTACTGAGTAAACATTTTGATCGTATTAAACACGTTCATTTTAAAGATGTGCGTAATGAAAAACTCAAAGCATGTCGCCTCGCGAAGAAATCATTCCTCAATTCTTTCCTTGATGGTGTGTTTACCGTCCCCGGCGATGGAAATATTGATTTTAAATCCGTATTAGCTTATCTGGTCGGGCATCAATATTCTGGCTGGATTGTTGTTGAGGCCGAGCAGGATCCTAAGAAATATAACCCATTGGAATATGCGCAAAAAGGTAAAAAGCATATTGATGAGTTACTGAAAAATTATCTTTAATTGAAAAGGAAACAGAAAATGACTTTAAAAGCAGGTATTGTAGGTATCGGCATGATCGGCTCCGATCACTTAAGACGTCTGGCCAACACCGTGTCGGGTGTAGAGGTTGTTGCCGTATGTGATATCGTCGCGGGTAGGGCGCAGGCGGCGCTGGATAAGTATGCGATCGAAGCCAAAGATTATAATGACTATCACGATCTGATTAATGATAAAGACGTTGAAGTGGTCATCATTACCGCATCAAATGAGGCGCATGCCGATGTGGCCGTTGCCGCGCTAAATGCTAACAAATATGTTTTCTGCGAAAAACCGTTAGCGGTGACGGCTGCGGATTGTCAGCGTGTGATTGAAGCAGAGCAGAAAAATGGTAAGCGCATGGTGCAGATTGGTTTTATGCGCCGCTACGACAAAGGTTACGTTCAGCTGAAAAATATTATCGACAGCGGCGAAATCGGTCAGCCATTAATGGTTCATGGACGTCATTACAATGCCAGCACGGTGCCAGAATACAAAACGCCACAGGCTATCTATGAAACATTGATTCATGAAATTGACGTTATGCACTGGCTGCTTAACGAAGATTATAAAACCGTTAAGGTTTACTTCCCGCGTCAGTCCAGCCTGGTGACCACTCTGCGTGATCCGCAGCTGGTTGTAATGGAAACCACCTCCGGCATCAATATTGTGGTTGAAGTGTTTGTGAACTGCCAGTATGGCTATGACATTCACTGCGATGTTACCGGCGAGAAAGGAATGGCGGAGCTGCCAACCGTCGCCAGCGCCGCGGTACGGAAAGCGGCGAAGTATAGCACCGATATCCTGGTTGACTGGAAACAGCGCTTTATTGATGCCTACGACATTGAGTTCCAGGATTTCTTCGATCGCCTGAACGCAGGATTGCCGCCGGCAGGCCCAACGTCATGGGATGGTTATCTGGCTGCGGTTACCGCTGATGCCTGCGTGAAGTCTCAGGAAACAGGGAATACCGAGATTGTTGAATTACCCTCAAAACCTGATTTCTACAAATAAACCTTCCGCGTATTAAAACCTTCTGCCGGATAGCGATGCTTAAGCGTCCTATCCGGCATATCACAATTTATTATCTTCTTTTATCCGGAACTTCCCTATGAAAGGCAGACTCATCTCTTCCGATCCGTATCGTCAGCAATTCCTTGTTGAGCGTGCGGTCTCTTTTTCGCATCGTCAGCGTGATTGCAGTGAATTAATCAGCGTCTTACCGCGCCACACGTTACAGCAGATTGACGGATTCGGCGGCAGCTTTACCGAAGGTGCGGGCGTGGTATTCAACAGCATGAGCGAAAAGACGAAGGCGCAATTTCTTTCCCTTTATTTTTCTGCTCAGGAACATAATTACACTCTGGCGCGGATGCCAATTCAGAGCTGTGATTTTTCCCTGGGCAATTACGCGTATGTCGATTCCAGCGCTGACCTGCAGCAGGGACGGCTCTCCTTTTCCCGCGATGAAGCGCATTTAATACCGCTGATTTCCGGGGCATTGCGGTTAAATCCACACATGAAGCTGATGGCTTCGCCGTGGAGTCCGCCGGCGTTTATGAAAACTAATAACGATATGAACGGTGGCGGCAAGCTGCGGCGCGAATGCTACGCCGATTGGGCCGATATCATTATCAACTACCTGCTGGAATACCGCCGCCACGGCATTAATGTGCAGGCGCTCTCCGTGCAGAATGAGCCGGTGGCGGTAAAAACCTGGGACTCCTGTCTGTATAGCGTGGAAGAGGAGACAGCCTTTGCCGTGCAGTATCTGCGTCCGCGCCTCGCCCGGCAGGGTATGGATGAGATGGAGATCTATATCTGGGATCACGATAAAGATGGCCTGGTAGACTGGGCTGAACTCGCCTTTGCTGACGAAGCTAATTATAAGGGAATTAACGGGCTGGCATTCCACTGGTATACCGGCGATCATTTTTCGCAAATACAGTATCTGGCCCAGTGCCTGCCGGATAAAAAACTCCTGTTTTCCGAAGGCTGTGTGCCAATGGAGAGCGATGCCGGTAGCCAGATTCGCCACTGGCATACCTATCTCCATGACATGATTGGTAATTTCAAATCGGGTTGTAGCGGGTTTATCGACTGGAATCTGCTGTTGAACAGTGAGGGTGGGCCGAATCATCAGGGTAATCTGTGTGAAGCGCCCATTCAATACGATGCGCAAAACGATGTGCTGCGGCGTAACCACTCCTGGTATGGTATTGGCCACTTCTGCCGCTATGTGCGTCCGGGGGCGAGGGTCATGCTTTCTTCAAGTTACGATAATCTTCTGGAAGAGGTGGGATTTGTGAATCCCGACGGCGAGCGTGTGCTGGTGGTGTATAACCGCGATGTACAGGAAAGGCGTTGCCGGGTGCTGGATGGCGATAAAGAGATCGCGTTAACGCTGCCGCCGTCAGGCGCCAGTACGTTGCTATGGCGGCAGGAGTCGATCTGAATGATGAAGCTGGGATTTAATGAAGCGACCTGTATGCGAAACTCCACGCTGGCACAGGATGTTGTGTTGGCGGAACGTTTTGGCTATGACTACATCGAAATCCGTCTGGATATGTTGCAGGAGTGGTTGCAGAAACATACGTTAAGCGAGCTGGCAGACATTTTTGCCGTCGGCCACCTTAAGCCCTGGGGCTACAATTCGCTGGAAGACATTACGTTTTGTGATAGCGAAAGCTGGGCGGAGAAACGGCGGCAGTTGGCTTTCGCCTGCCATGCTGGCTCAGTGGTGGGGGGTGATTGTCTGGTAGTGGTGCCCACCATTCGTCAGGGGGGAAATTTTCCGCCAGGGGAAACGGTGAAAGATTCAGTGAAGCGTCTGCGCGAGATGGCGGCAGTGGCGGAAGAAAGCCAGATGCGGCTGGCCTTTGAGCCGATCGGTTCCGCAGGATGCTGTGTGCGCAGTCTTGCCATGGCGATGGAGATCGTAGATGCGGTCGATCGCAGTAATGTCGGGCTGGTCGTCGACGCCTTTAACCTTTACCTGCACGATCAATGGCGGGATCTGACCACGCTTCGCCAGATCCCTGTGGAAAAGATCTTCGTTTACCATATTGATGACGCCGATAATCTGCCGCTGGCAACGCTGGAGCATTGCCATCGTCTGTTTCCTGGCAACGGCGTGATCCCACTGCATGAGATCACGCATGAGCTAGTGCAGAAGGGCTATGAGGGGATCTGTTCGCTGGAACTGTTTAACCCTGGCTACTGGCAGATGGCTGCCAGCGAAGTCTTTGCGATAGGGGCGGAAAAGACTCGCCCCTTCTTAACAGCTTAATGTTGCCGCAGCAGGAGATGGACAACCGCCGCGCCCAGCAGCGCGCAGGCCGCGGCCAGAAGAAAGACCTGCTGATAGCCGATAAACGGCGTCAGCAGGCCCGCTATTGGTCCGGTAAATCCGTAGGCCAGATCCTGAAACGCTGACCAGACGCCGAGGGCCGTACCACGAATCTCCGGTGGCACTCTGCGCACAACCTCTACGCCCAGCGATGGGAACATCAGCGAACAGCCGCAGCCGGTAATCGCCGCGCCAATCAGCGCAGCGCCTGCTGACGGAGCGGCCCACATTACCGCCAGTCCGGTCCCCTCTACCAGTAGTGAAAAGGTTGCGACCGTGGCGCCGCCGTAACGGTCGGGAAATTTGGCGCAGAAAAAGCGGACAGCGATAAACGCAATGCCAAACAGCGTCATCGCAAAACCGGTGTTATCCCAGTGACGCTCGTTGAACCAGAGGGCGGTAAACGCGCTTAGGGTGGCAAAACCAATGCCCTGGAGCACAAGCCCTGTTCCGGGCCGCCACACCAGGCCGACTACCCGTAGCACTGGCACGCGGGGACGGGCTGTTGGGATATTCCCCGGAATGCCATAGATGACTCCACTGGCGATGATCGGCAACAGCACGACGAGGAGCGCCGGAAGCGCCAGGCCGGCCCTGGCGTAAAGCGACAGCCCCAGCGGCGCGCCGATAGCCAGCGCACCGTAGGTCGCCATGCCGTTCCAGGAAATAACCTGACCCGCGTGGGTCGAGCCCGCCAGCCACATCCCCCAGGTTAAATTACCGGTCAAAATGAAACTTTCACCGATGCCCAGCAGCACACGACCAACAATCATTATGGCCCATGCGAGCAGCGGAACCGGGTGAGCGATTAGACTGACCAGCATCAGCAGACCTGATGCGGCGCAGTAGAACTGACCGGTGATAACCGTCCGACGTCCGCCTGACGTGTCGGCTTTTCGACCCGCGGCGCCCCGGGTAAGCAAGGTGGCGATAAATTGGCTGCCTACCGCGATACCGATCAACAGATCGCTCAGATGCAACTGCTGCTGAACGTACAGCGGCAGCATGACTAACGGGATGCCAATAGTCAGATAGTTGAGAAACATCGCGGCGCTGATGCGAAACAGCGTGATCGATGTGGAATGTTGTGTGAGAGCTGGCATGGAATCGTCCTTGAACACGCCCCTTGTCCGATGCAGACACGGGGCGTGATGAGGCAGGCATTAACGTGCCGGGCGGTATTCGCGCCAGTAGTCGATAAGCATGCGGTATTTTTGTTTCACCGTTGCGATGAGCTGTTCATCGTTAAGCTGGCCGCCTAACCACTGGCGTGACGGTTCGCCAAAGATGGTCCGGCCGACGGCGAAACCTTTCACCCAGGGCATATCCGCTGCTGCGGCGAATCCTGACTTCAACTCGCTTTCCGGTGCGTCCAGGCCAAGTATCAATATACCGCGACATTCAGGGTCATAATGCTCAATATGCTGGCTGATTTCTCGCCAACGATCTGGGCTTAACGGCGGCAGTTTCCACCAGTCCGGCAGGATCCCCAGTTGATAAAAACGTTCCACAATCTGAGGATAGTATTGCTCATTTTGGTCTGCCGCATCGCGCGGCAAGATGACTTCCAGCAGCAGATCGTGACCAGACTGGCAGCAGGCGCGGTAAACCTCGTCAATGAGCGCCTCTTGTTCAAGACGTACCGACTCTGCATCGAGTGGATGATAGAAGACCAGACATTTCACGACGTGCTCTTGCGGCCAGCTGACAAGCTGAGAGCCAATATCGCCATGTTCCAGCTTCAGCGGATACGAACCGGGCATCTCAACCGGTCGGCCAATCCACCATCCCTGGCCGGTCACGTCGTTAAGCGCCTGCTGACCAAAGGTGGTATCGGCAAGGATGCCGCTATTATTCTGTAAACCGGCCTCAAGCGCCGCCTGACGTGCCCCTTCCAGCAGTAGCATCTTCAGGGGGGGGATCGCGGATTCACTGGCGCCGACTTCATTTGCGATATCCACCAGTTGCTTGCGATGGTCAAAGGCGAATACGCACAGCTCCGGCCAGTGCTGTTTACGGGTTGTGACCCGATGAAGGTGATTCAGCCGCGGGTCTTTGTCTGGCCGGGTGATGGATTGTTCACGCGCGAGGTAGTCGTCCAGCTCTTTTTTGGTTGGCATGGCGGGGGCACAACCGTGGCGCGATACCACTAACGCGCCGCAGGCGTTTGCATAACGGCAGGCTTGCTCCCAGCTTTCATCGTTCAGGTATCCCCGCAGCAGTCCTGACATAAAGGCATCGCCCGCGCCCAGAACGTTCAGAACGTCTACGCGAACGCCGCTATGTATCTTCACCTGCGACCAGTCATCGGCGATGTTGCCTTCAAAGACTGAGCAGCCCAGCGCGCCGCGTTTGCACACCAGTACGGCCTGGGTCAACTGACGGACGCGCCGCAGGGCGGTCAGCGTGTCGGTACTGCCGCCGGCGATATGGAATTCTTCTTCGGTCCCAACGATCAGATCGAAATGGCGCAATACCTGCTGGAGCTGTTCGGTAACCTGTGATGAGGCGATGAAACGTGTTTCACCGTCTCCTAGCGACGTCAGGCCCCACAGTACGGGGCGGTAGTCGATATCCAGCGCCCGCCGCAGCCCGTGTTTTTGCGCATACTCCAGCGCTTTAAGAACGGCGGCGCGCGTATTGGGGTGAGAAAGATGGGTACCGGTGACGGCTAATGCGCGTGAAGAAGCGATGTAATCTTCGCGGATATCCTCGGGTGTTAGCGCCATGTCCGCGCAGTTATCGCGGTAGAAGATCAGAGGAAAGGTGTCCTGATCTTTAATGCCGAGGATCACCAGCGCGGTCAGACGATCGCGATCCGACAGCAGGCACTGCGTATCCACACCAACGCGGTTTAATTCTTCACGAACGAAACGTCCCATATGCTCATCGCCGACGCGGGCCAGCATAGCGGAACGTAATCCCTGAATGGCCGTGCCGTAGGCAACATTGCCTGACGATCCCCCTAAATATTTAGCGAAAGTCGTCATATCCTCCAGCCGCGACCCGATTTGTTGACCATACAAATCAACGGCGACTCGTCCCAGACAGATAACGTCCAGCGGCTTTTGCTCACTACTGACTGCTTTATTCATTGACATATCCCCTAACAGAAGACGGTGTTATTTTTGCCCATACTAAGGTTTGGTGATTTCATTTTCAATAAAAATGGAAATAATGTTTTCATTTATTGTTTGAACAAGATCACAGAAATGGCATTTCCGGGCAACGCGTATGATCGTTTTTTGTTGTGTTTTTTGTTTTAATTGATTGATTATTAGTGTGTTATTTCTTTTAAAAGCACATGGAAGATAAATTTCATTTTCATGAAAAATACGCCTAAATGGCGAAATTTTTTAACCGTTTTTTGATCTCCTTCCCATAAATGAAATATAAATTCCATATAATTGTGAGAACGGAAATTTTGATCCTATGATAAGTCTCTGTGTTTTTGGGGCTGAAGCGATGCATAAGCAGGCAACGACAGCCGAACGGTTGATAAAAGCAGGTGGGGTACATGAAAACAATCAGGTTGACCATGGCGCAGGCTTTGGTGCGCTTTCTTGATAATCAGTACATCGACGTAGACGGCAGCGAAATCAAATTTGTAAAAGGGATTTTCGCCATTTTTGGCCACGGGAACGTCGTCGGATTGGGGCAAGCGCTGGAAGAGGACTGTGGCCAACTTAGCGTTCATCAAGGGCGTAACGAACAGGGAATGGCGCATATCGCGACGGGATTTGCCCGCCAGATGCGTCGCCATCAGATTTATGCCTGCACCTCCTCAGTGGGGCCAGGGGCCGCCAATATGATCACCGCAGCGGCGACCGCGACGGCTAACCGTATTCCACTGCTTTTGCTGCCGGGCGATGTGTACGCATCTCGTCAACCCGACCCGGTTTTGCAACAGGTTGAACAAGAACACGATCTGACGCTGAGCACCAATGACGCTTTCCGTGCAGTTAGCCGCTACTGGGATCGCATTACGCGTCCGGAACAGCTAATGAGCGCCTGTATCAGCGCGATGCGGGTGTTAACCGATCCGGCGGATACGGGGGCCGTGACGCTTTGCCTGCCACAGGATGTGCAGGGTGAAGCCTGGGATTATCCGGATTATTTTTTCGCTCGCCGGGTCTATCGTCTTGAGCGTCACGCGCCGACGGAGCCGATGCTGAACGAGGCGGTTGCGCTGATTCGCCGCCACCAGCGGCCGCTGATCGTTTGCGGTGGGGGCGTGAAGTATTCGCAGGCTGAAGAGGCGCTGCTGAGATTTGCCGAACGCTGTCATCTGCCGATTGCTGAAACCCAGGCTGGCAAGGGAGCGCTCAGTTCTGCACACCCGCTGAACGTCGGCGGGATTGGCGAAACCGGTTCACTGGCGGCGAATCTGCTGGCGCAGGAGGCCGATCTGATTATCGGTGTAGGGACGCGCTATACCGATTTCACCACCTCCTCAAAGTGGATCTTCCAGAATCCCGACGTGCGCTACTTAAATATCAACGTTAGCCGCTTTGATGTCTTCAAGCTGGATGGCGTACAGATGCAGGGTGACGCTCGCGTCGCCCTGACGCAGCTTAGCGAACGGCTGGCCCAGGAGCATTATGCTTCGCAATGGGGGGAGACTATTCACCGCGTCCGCTCGCAATATATGGCGGAAGTTGAGCGCGTCTATGCTGTGGAATATAGCGGAGAGGACTTCAAACCTGAAATTGAGGATCATATGGATACTCAAAAGGTGTTTGAAGAGTTTAATGAGATTACGCGGTCGTGGCTGACCCAGACGCGCGTGTTGGGCGTGCTTAACCGGATGTTGCCGGAAAACGCGCTGGTGGTGGCGGCGGCGGGCAGCCTGCCGGGCGACCTCCAGCGTGTCTGGCAAAGCCGCGGCGAGAATGATTACCACGTCGAGTACGGCTACTCCTGTATGGGCTACGAAGTCAATGCCGCATTGGGGGCCAAACTGGCGCAGCCGGAGCGCGAGGTGTACAGCTTCGTGGGCGACGGTTCGTTCATGATGCTGCACTCTGAGTTGGTCACTTCCGTCCAGATGGGGAAAAAGATTACCGTCATTTTGCTCGATAACATGACCAACGGCTGTATCAATAATCTGCAAATGGAACACGGTATGGACAGTTACTTCACCGAGTTTCGTTTCCATCAGCAGGAGAGCGGTCGTCAGGAAGGCGGGTTTATCCCGGTCGATTTCGCTCGCATCGCTGAAGGATATGGCTGTAAAAGCTATCGCGTCACCACCATTGAACAACTGCATGAAGCGTTGGAAGATGCTCGTAAACAGACCGTGAGCACGCTGATAGACATAAAAGTGCTTCCCAAAACGATGGTGCATAAGTACCTGAGCTGGTGGCGCGTTGGCGGGGCGCAGGTATCCCGTAGCGAACGTATCCAGGCGGTAGCGCGTATGCTTGAGGAACATATCGGACAGGCCCGGCAGTACTGATTAATTTGCCGTCGTTCAGGTTGCAGAAGTGTGGTTATTGTTCTGCAACCTGAACGATACAGCGTCAACGCATTGTTTGCTTTTCAGAACGGCAAAATAAAACGATCCGTTTTTCGCAGAATTACGGGTGCTTTTCTTTTGCGGTTTTAAATTTACTATTCATGAGATTAAGAGGTACGAATGAAAAAGCTTCGATGTGGTGTTATTGGCCTCGGTCGGGTAGGTAAAATGCATGTTGAGAATATGTATTTACTGCCTCAATTAGATATTATCTGCGCCGCCGATTATTTTATTGAGGAGATGAGCGATTGGCTTTATTCGGTAAATATAACTTCAGGGTATAAAAATTATCAGGAACTTTTACAGCGTGATGATATAGAGGCAGTTTTTATTTTCACCTCAACGGATATGCACGAAGAGATCGTCACGGCGGCAGCGCAGGCGGGGAAGCACATTTTTTGTGAAAAACCGCTCAGCATGAATGAAGATGAGCAGGCCTCAATGGCGGTGCTGAGAAAAGTGAAAGAGAAGGGGGTGACGTTGCAGGTTGCCTTTAACCGCCGTTTTGATCCTCAGTTTCACGAGGTCTTTGAGCTGGTGCGCAGCGGCAAGATTGGTCGGCCCCAGATGATAAAAATCACCTCCCGCGATCCGGACCTGCTACCCCATGATCTGATCAAACGTATTGGCGGTCTGATTTTTGACTTCACCATGCATGACTTTGATATGGCTCGTTTTATGATGCAGGATGAAGTCAGCGAAGTCTATGTTAAGGGCAATACGCTGATTGATCCCAGCCTGAAAAATATTGATGATGTTGATACGCTTGCGGTGATGCTGACTTTCAGAAACGGCGGCTACGCGCTCATTGATAACAGCCGTCGGGCGGTATATGGCTATGACCAACGGGTGGAGGTTTTTGGCTCAGAAGGGATGGCGTATGCGGATAACGTTAGTGAATCGACGGTGAAAGTTTTCAACAGCCAGCACTGCATAATGAAAAATCCCCTTCCTGATTTCACGGTTCGTTATCGCGAAGCTTACCGAACGGAAATATTACACTTTATTGATTCAGTCCTGCATCATACGCCGGTTGTCTGTACCGGCGAAGACGCATTATTGGCCCAGCGTATCGCTATTGCCGCGCAGCAATCATTAAAAAGCGGGCTGCCGGTGAAAATAACAAGCGATATTTATCTTTAACTGCATCTGTTAATAATGAATAAACTCTCGCACTGAAAAGTGTGAGAGCTTTTCTATACCGAGGGTAATAAAATGAAAGAAATGCAGGCAACGCTGCCCCAGACATTTTATATAAAACCAGGTAAGTTTATCTGGAGCTACCTGGGAACATTTTTATTTATGTTGGGCGGCTGTATTGAGAACAGCTGGTTATCTGCCTGGTTAAATACGCAGGGATTTGATCAAGCGCATATCGGGCAGATTTTTGCCGGATATGGGATTGTGGTCGCGATTACCTCCTGGCTATCCGGCGTCTGTGTGGACGTTTTTGGTCCTAAAAAGGTGATGGTTACCGGTTTTATCGTCTATCTTCTGGCTTCCGTCGCGTTTCTGAACTTTGCGCTACCCAGCCATGATTTTGGCGCCATTCTCGTGACCTATATGCTGCGTGGCGTGGGGTATCCGCTGGTCTGTTACTCCTTCCTGGTACGCCTGACCATCCAGTTGGATAATCACCAGCAAGGGATCGGCACCTCGCTATTTTGGGTGGTCTATAACCTTGGTTTTACCATCATTGGGCCGGTAGTGGCGGCGTCGTTAATTCCTGCGTTGGGGCATATCAACGTGATGTGGGCCGGGATGGGCGTTGCGCTGCTGGGGGTTCTCTTCATGCTGGTGCTGGAACGCAATGAATTCATTCTGAAACCGCGAACGACGCCGGTCTTCAAAGAGTTATCTGCGGGTATCTCCATTATGTATGAACGGCCACGGATCGGTCTGGCGGTGATTGTCAAAACTATTAACGGTCTTGGCACCTATGGTTTTGTTGTCGTATTACCTCTGTTTCTGCTGGATAAGCACTTTACGCTTGAGGAATGGGCGAGTATTTGGGGGATTACCTTTATCTCTAACCAGGTCTTCAACATTATCTTTGGCTGGATGGGCGATAAAATTGGTTTTCGCCGAACTATCCAGATTTTTGGCAGCATCCTGACCGGTGTCGCTACGCTGATTGTTTACTGGGTGCCGATGATATGGGGGCATAACTATGTCGCCTTTATGCTGGCGATGTGTTTGTGGGGAGCCGGGCTGGCTGGCTTTGTGCCAATGACGCCGCTGGTGCCGATGATGGCGCCGGATAAGAAGGGGGCGGCGAACTCGGCCGTGAACTTTGGCTCCGGCCTGGGGAATTTCGTTGGACCAGCGCTGGTCTCTGTTCTGGCAGGGTTCGGCACCGGCGTGGTGATGTATACTATGGCGGGGCTCTATTTATTCAGCGGCATCCTGGTGCAGTTTCTTAAAGTGCCTGGCGAAAAATAGCTTCAAATATTCTTCAAAAATCCCTTATAGCCTGTGATGTTCATCACTAAATTAAACCGGTTTTTATCAAGATTGATAAAGCCGGTTTTTTCACCCTACGTTAAATTGTACTAACGGATTACGGTTATTTAACCACTCATATACGTTCAGGGAGAAAATAATGAATATCGAGAAAACACGGTTTTGTATTAACCGGAAAATTGCACCGGGTCTAAGCATAGAAGCATTCTTTCGACTGGTTAAACGTCTTGAGTTTAATAAAGTGGAATTGCGTAATGATATGCCAAGCGGCAGCGTTACTGATGACTTGAATTATAATCAGGTGCGTAACCTGGCAGAAAAGTATGGACTTGAAATTGTCACAATTAATGCGGTCTATCCCTTCAACCAACTGACCGAGGAGGTCGTAAAAAAAACGGAAGGATTATTACGAGACGCGCAGGGAGTCGGCGCGCGGGCATTAGTTCTTTGTCCGCTGAATGACGGAACGATTGTGCCGCCGGAGGTTACGGTTGAGGCAATAAAACGACTGAGCGATCTCTTTGCCCGGTATGATATTCAGGGGCTGGTTGAACCTTTGGGATTCCGCATAAGTTCGCTGCGTTCTGCCGTCTGGGCTCAGCAACTGATCCGGGAAGCAGGTTCCCCCTTTAAGGTTTTGCTGGATACCTTCCATCATCATCTGTACGAAGAGGCCGAAAAGGAGTTTGCGTCGCGCATTGATATTTCTGCTATCGGGTTGGTGCATTTGTCCGGTGTGGAAGACACCCGACCAACGGAAGCATTGGCTGATGAGCAGCGTATTATGCTGAGTGAAAAGGATGTAATGCAGAATTACCAGCAGGTGCAGCGTCTGGAAAATATGGGATATCGCGGTATTTACGCTTTTGAACCTTTTTCTTCCCAGTTGGCTTCCTGGAGTGAGGCGGAAATAGAGGAACAAATTAATCGCAGCGTGTCATTGCTGTTGCAATGATGCAGCTAATTTCCAGGTGACCGTTTTCAGTTTCCGCAGCGTGGTATTTACAATGAAAATTGCTTTTGATGTCGATGTTATTAAACATTTACCCATTACCCAAATGGTACGGCAGGTTTCCGAGTGGGGGTATAAATATATTGAGCAGTCGCCGCACCCGCGTATTAATCCGTTTTATAAACACCCTAAAGCTGGTCGCGATACCATGCAGGAATATAAACGCGCCTTGCAGAACTACGGTGTGGAAATCTCGTCATTTATTGTGGTTTATCGTTGGTCCGGCCCCGATGAAGAGCGTCGGCGCGCCGCGGTAACCAACTGGAAGCGGATGATTGAGATTGCCGTTGATATGGGCGTACAGGTGATTAATACCGAGCTTTCCGGGACGCCGGATGAGCCGGAGATTTGTGAAGAGATGTGGTATCGCTCCATGGAGGAACTGCTGCCGATCGTGGAACGAGAGGGAATTCGAATCGAAATTCAGTCTCACCCCTGGGATTTCTGCGAACTGAACGATGAGACGGTCGACATGGTGCAGTCTTTGCGTAGTGATAACGTGACCTATCTGTACAGCGCACCGCATGGCTTCTTTTACGATAAAGGGCAGGGCGACGTCGCAAGGATGCTGAACTATGCCGGGGCCGATCTTTCGCATGTTCTGCTGGCCGATACGCACAACCACACGCTTCCCTGCCGCTACATCATGAACCCGCCTGGCGTGAATGCGACGATTCATCAGCACATCGGGCTGGGAGAAGGTGAGGTCGATTTTGACGCGCTATTCCAGGCGCTGCGTGAAATGGATTTTGCAAACCGCACGTTTAAGGTGGGCGGTGAGGCAATTATCACCACGTCGCTGTTTGGTTATCCTGAAAAAATGAGTGTTCAGGCGGTGGAAACGCGCGAGCGGATCGAGCGGGAGCTACTCGGACGTTAAAAACGGGTGGATTTGCCTGTACCGCGCCACAGGCTGGCGCGGTCATTTGCGGCAATTACCCTTCGTTTTCCGCCAGCTCGCGCAGATACTGGAAGATCTGACGCGCTGATTTCGGCGGTTTGTTGCCTTCTTTCTCTTTCTTCGCATTGCGGATCAATGAACGAAGCTGTTGACGATCGGCGTGCGGCCACAGGGTCAGTACTTCGGCTACCGCGTCATCGCCTTCGACGATCAGACGATCGCGCAGATGCTCAAGCTTGTGAAACAGCACCACCTGCTGATTATGGCGGTTCTTCAGCTTGTCCAGCGCCTGGCGAATAGGTTCAACGTCGCGTTGGCGCAGCATTTTTCCGATAAGCTGCAACTGGCGGCGGCGTCCTTCCATTTTGATTCGCTGGGCCAGTTCAATGGCGTCGCGCAGATCGGCGTCCAGCGGGATCTTATCCAGCGCGTTTTTCCCCAGATCCACCAGTTCCGCGCCCAGGCGTTTTAATTCCTCGGCATCGCGTTTAATTTCACTTTTACTGACCCAGATAATTTCATCGTCTTCGTCTTCGATGTCATCACCGGGAACGTCGTCGAGCCAGTCTTCGGGCTGCTTTGTCATGTCAGGCTCCTTAAAAAAAGAGGCTAATGTTACCAGTTAAGATGCGCACTGAAAAACGGTTCTCTGTTAGACTTCAGAGAAACTCTCTCTACATTATGGCATTTGCAATGAAAGTAATCTCACAAGTTGAAGCGCAGCGTAAGATTCTGGAAGAAGCAGTTTCGACAGCGCTGGAGTTAGCCTCAGGCAAATCGGATGGGGCGGAGGTCGCCGTCAGCAAGACCACCGGCATTAGCGTCAGCACCCGTTATGGTGAAGTAGAGAATGTCGAATTTAATAGCGACGGCGCGCTGGGCATTACGGTGTATCACCAGAACCGCAAAGGCAGCGCCTCTTCGACGGATTTAAGTCCGCAGGCGATTGCCCGTACCGTGCAGGCCGCGCTGGATATCGCGCGTTACACGTCGCCGGACCCGTGCGCAGGCGTGGCGGACAAAGAACTGCTGGCGTTTGACGCGCCGGATCTGGACTTGTTCCACCCGGCAGAGGTTACGCCAGACGAAGCCATTGAACTGGCCGCGCGTGCGGAGCAGGCTTCTCTAAAGGCGGATAAACGCATCACCAATACCGAAGGCGGTAGTTTTAACAGCCATTACGGCATTAAAGTGTTCGGCAACAGCCACGGCATGTTGCAGGGATATTGCTCCACGCGCCATTCGCTCTCAAGCTGCGTTATCGCTGAAGAGAACGGTGATATGGAGCGTGATTACGCTTACACCATCGGTCGGGCAATGGCGGATCTGCAAGCGCCGGAATGGGTCGGGGCCGAGTGCGCGCGCCGCACCTTATCCCGCCTGTCGCCGCGCAAGCTCTCCACCATGAAAGCGCCGGTCATTTTCGCCAATGAAGTGGCGACAGGGCTATTTGGTCATCTGGTCGGGGCGATTGCCGGCGGCGCGGTATACCGTAAATCCACTTTTCTGCTCGACTCGCTGGGCAAACAAATTCTGCCAGAATGGTTAACCATCGAAGAACACCCGCATCTGCGAAAAGGGCTGGCGTCTTCACCGTTCGACAGCGAAGGCGTGCGTACAGAGCGCCGGGACATTGTGAAGGATGGCGTACTGACGCAATGGTTGCTGACCAACTATTCCGCCCGCAAACTGGGGCTGAAAAGTACCGGTCATGCCGGCGGCATTCATAACTGGCGTATCGCCGGGCAGGGGCTGAACTTTGAGCAATTGCTAAAAGAGATGGGCACCGGCCTGGTAGTGACGGAACTGATGGGCCAGGGCGTCAGCGGTATTACCGGCGACTACTCCCGCGGCGCTGCGGGATTCTGGGTTGAAAATGGTGAAATCCAGTACCCGGTAAGTGAAATTACCATTGCCGGTAATTTAAAAGAGATGTGGCGTAATATTGTCACCGTAGGTGATGATATTGAAACGCGCAGTAATATACAGTGTGGTTCGGTATTGTTACCGGAGATGAAAATCGCCGGACAATAATACCCGTCATACTTCAGGCTGCAGGCGCGTTGGCTGCCTGCAACTCGAATTATTCAGGGTATTACATTTATCGTTAATAATAAAAAAGGAAGTGAGCAATGCGTAAAAGCCTGTTAGCTATTCTTGCTGTGTCATCGCTGGTATTCGGTTCGGCTGTTTTTGCTGCCGATCTTGAAGATAATATGGATATTCTCAATGATAACCTGAAAGTTGTTGAGAAAACGGATAGTGCCCCTGAGCTGAAAGCGGCATTAACCAAAATGCGCGCGGCCGCGCTGGATGCTCAAAAAGCTATGCCGCCAAAGCTGGAAGATAAAGCGCCGGATAGCCCGGAAATGAAGGATTTTCGTCACGGTTTTGACATTCTGGTCGGCCAAATTGATGGCGCGCTGAAGCTGGCGAACGAAGGTAACGTTAAAGAAGCGAAAGCGGCGGCGGAAGCGCTAAAAACCACCCGCAATACGTATCATAAGAAGTATCGTTAATTTTTGTGGGATGGCGGCTTCGCTTTATCCGTAGGTCGCCATCCGGCAAACTGTAATACCCATCACACTTTCTCACTTTAGACGACAACGTTATTGTTTCGCCATTTCCTCTTTATGCTGCGATAGATCTCACACTTTCCCGGCGATAATTCATTAATGCCGCCTTTTCTGTGGCGCAGATCACCTATCCCACTCGCGTTTCCACTTCGAGGTGGAAAATAACTCGCTACAAACTTTTAACCCTTACCGCTAGTTTTATCTCATTGCCATTAACGGGGTGAGACGCGTGGATAACGGAGCAGTAAAACACGATGCCGGTGAGCGAATTAACGAACTGGCTGAACAGGTGTTAACGCAGGTGGATGGCCTGCTGGGGCGGCATCACATTGTCCCCAATGCGGTACAGACGCAAATGCTGACCTCGCACGTTCGCGCGATGGCGCACCGGTCAATTACCGGCGAGCCTTTACCGGAAGTCGATGCCAGCTTGTTTGATGAAATCTCAGCCGAATCAATGGCGCTCGCCCGCGAAATCGTGGCGGCGTTTGGCAACCTTCCTGACGAAGAAGCCTGGCTATTATCGGTACATTTTGAAGTCGCGAAAGACAACCTCTAAGGAGCAAAAAATGGAACAGATTACCGTCGTGATTGGCGATCGCCTGGGTAAAGGCCAGAAAGTGGCGGCAGGCGTGGAAAAAGCGGGCGGTCGCGCGGTCGTCGTACCGGGCGTCGCGGCAGACATGAAGCTGGGCGATGTGATGAAAGCGGAAAACGCCACCTTCGGCATTTCATTTTGCGGCAGCGGCGGCGCGGGCGCTATCACCGCGCAAAACAAGCATGGCTACAAAGCCAAATATGGAATGCGGTCAGTGGATGAAGGCGTCACCGCTATCAATGAAGGCTGCAACGTGTTGGGTTTCGGCTTTATGGATAAAGAAGAGCTCGGCGAGCGCCTGGTGCAGGCGTGGCAAAAGAAATACGGCGCCTGATGATGAAAGAGCAATTCACCACCACGGTGAGAGTAAAAGGCAAGGGCGACGCCAAAGCACGCGCCTTTGCCGATGCGCTGAACCATGTTCAGTCGGCGGTGATGAGAGAGTCGCCGTATATCTTACTGCGTATTGAGCCACAGGATGTGCGGATTGTTCAGGCGCATGAGTCGGTGCGTAAAGAGGCCTTTCTGTTTTTCTTTTTGCGCCGGGAACGACGCACTTACAGCGTGGAGCTGGATGTGACCGTCAACGTGACCGCCATCAATCTCGACAGGGTGGATTTCGTCGCGAAACGCTGATTTTTATTAAAAAGGCATAGTTATGTTCCTGATAATACTAATTAAATCGCTCATTATCGGCGCGCTGGTCGGCGTAGGGGTGGGCGCTGGGGCTGCACGCATGTTTCACGCGCCAACCACGCAGGGGATGGGCGCGTTCCGTACGTTGGGCGAACTCAACTCTTGTGAAGGCGACCCGGCATCTCACTTCTCCTTTGGGCTGGGTTTCTTCTTTAACGCCTGGGCGTCGTCTGTGGCGGCCGGATCGTTCACCCAGGATGTCGATCACCGCATCATCCCTAACTGGGGCGCGGCGGCGCTAATGATCAAAAACCGTAACGTCGGCGAGACGCTGCACGACCCGAAAAAAATGGCGATCGCCTGCGCCGTCATCGGCATGATTGTCGTAACGTTCCTTAACCTGACCGCCTCATCCGTGCCAGAAGCGCTACAGGTGACGGCGGTTAAGGTGCTGGTACCGGCGGCAAACCTGCTGGTCAATATCGTCATGCCTGTGATCTTCTGGTTAGCGGCGATCGA
Source organism: Salmonella sp. SAL03688 (assembly GCF_046551895.1). Taxonomy (NCBI): domain Bacteria; kingdom Pseudomonadati; phylum Pseudomonadota; class Gammaproteobacteria; order Enterobacterales; family Enterobacteriaceae; genus Salmonella; species Salmonella sp. SAL03688. Next base: position 57,613 of record NZ_JBGDVI010000014.1, on the reverse strand, counting down.
CGCTGGTAAAAAATCGGGCTTCTGGGCCACCGTTTTCGGCGGCGCGGCGCAGCTCATCATGGGGAACGCCGTACCGGGGCTGGTACTGGGTATTTTGATCGGTAAAGGCGTAGAAGAGAGCGGCTGGAACCATGTCACCAAAGTGATGATGGTCGCCATCGTTTTGCTGTTTGTGTTGAGCGGCTTCTTCCGCGGCTTCGACATGAAAATGATCGAGTCTTTCAACATGACGGTACCGAACTGGCTTGAACTGATCCACAACTCGCTCAGCGGCAAATAACGGAGGCCACAATGGAAGAGAATAAAGGTTTTTGGTATGCCGACTGGTCGTTCCCGATCTTTGTTGGCCTGCTCTCCTCCGGCGTTTTCGCCGGGACGCATATGTACTATCTGTACGGTATCGGCGCATTTAACGAAGTCGCTTTTGTGGCGATGTTGAAAGCGGGGATGGATACCGGCGTCTACGGCGCGGTCGCCGCTTTCGGCGCCAGCTTTTTATTTGCCCGCATTATCGAAGGTTCGCTGGTCGGAATTCTGGATATCGGCGGGGCAATTCAGACCGGCGTGGGCTTAGGGGTTCCGGCGTTACTGCTGGGAGCCGGCTTTGTCTTCCCGGTGGCGAACTTTATCGCTTCGCTGATAACCGGTCTGGTGATTGGCCTGGCGATTGGCTACATCATTATTCTGGCGCGTAAGTTCACCATCAATCAGAGCGACTCCACGTACGGGGCGGACGTCATGATGGGGGCCGGTAACACTTCAGGCCGTTTTCTGGGGCCGTTGATTATCCTCAGCGCCATGACGGCATCGATTCCCATTGGTCTGGGCTCTCTGGTGGGCGCGCTGCTGTTTTATATCTGGCAGAAGCCGATTACCGGCGGCGCGATTTTAGGCGCGATGATCCTCGGTTCCATCTTCCCGGTTGCGATTAGCTAACTGTTGATTTGTAGGCCGGATAAGGCGGTTGCGCCGCCATCCGGCAAAGGAGAGAGCGATGTTTGATTTACTCCTGCGCCATGCGCGTCTGGTCGATGACACGCTGACTAATATTGCCCTGCAAGATGGCAAAATCGCGGCGTTGGGTGACGTTGATGGTCCGGCGGTGAAAACCATTGACCTGCGCGGCGAGTGTTACGTTAGTGCGGGTTGGATTGATTCTCACGTTCACTGCTACCCAAAATCGCCGATTTACCACGACGAACCGGACAGCGTGGGTATTGCCACTGGTGTTACCACAGTGGTGGATGCAGGCAGCACTGGCGCAGATGATATTGATGATTTTTACACCCTGACCCGTGATGCGGCCACCGACGTTTATGCGCTATTAAATATTTCACGCGTTGGGCTTATTGCCCAAAACGAGCTGGCTAACATGGCCAATATTGACGCCGATGCGGTCCGGCAGGCGGTAAAACGCCACCCGGATTTTATTGTCGGCCTCAAGGCGCGGATGAGCAGCAGCGTGGTAGGCGTTAACGGCATCACGCCGCTGGAACACGCTAAAGCCATGCAGCAAGAAAACGGCAACCTGCCGCTGATGGTGCATATTGGCAATAACCCGCCGGATCTGGACGAAATCGCGGAGCGTCTGACGGCGGGCGATATCATTACCCACTGTTACAACGGTAAGCCGAACCGTATTCTGACGCCGGAAGGCGAGCTGCGCGCCTCGGTGACACGAGCGCTGGCGCGCGGCGTGCGTCTGGACGTCGGACATGGTACCGCCAGCCTGAGCTTTGCGGTGGCGAAACGCGCTATTAGCCTGGGGATTTTACCGCATACCATCAGTTCCGATATCTACTGCCGTAACCGCATCAATGGCCCGGTGCATTCGCTGGCTAATGTGATGTCGAAATTCCTCGCCATCGGCATGTCGCTGCCGCAGGTCATTGCGTGCGTGACGGCCAATGCCGCCGATAGCCTGAATCTGAAAACCAAAGGTCGTCTTCAGCCTGGTCTGGATGCTGACCTGACCCTCTTTACGCTTAAACGCCAGCCCACCGTGTTGGTAGACGCGGAAAACGACAGCTTACAGGCTGAAGAATTGCTGACGCCGCTTGCCGCGATACGCGCAGGCAAGGGCTATATGACCGAACAAGGGAGCGCGGAACATGCCTTCGATTTTTGAGAAGTATCAATTAAAACAGGTGATTAACGCCTCCGGACGTATGACGGCGCTCGGCGTTTCTACGCCGCGCCCGGAAGTGGTAGACGCGGCGATGGCCGGAATGAATCAGTATTTCGAGATGAAAGATCTGGTGAATAAAACCGGCGAGTACATTGCGAAATTGCTGGAGGTGGAAGGGGCGACGGTAGTCTCCTGCGCCAGTGCGGGCCTTGCCCAGTCGGTTGCCGCGGTACTGGTTCAGGACAGCGACTGGCTGCTGGAAAACCTGCACGTTACACCGATTGAAAATAACGAAATCGTCCTGCCAAAGGGCCACAACGTCAACTTTGGCGCGCCGGTGGGAACGATGGTGGCGCTGGGCGGCGGCAAACTGGTGGAAGCCGGTTACGCCAACGAATGTTCCGCCGCGCAGTTGGCGGCGGCCATTACGCCGCGCACGGCGGCTATTCTCTATATCAAATCTCACCACTGCGTGCAGAAAAGTATGCTCAGCGTGGAGCAGGCTGCGGTGGTGGCGCGCACGCATAATCTCCCGCTGATTGTGGACGCGGCGGCGGAAGAAGATTTGCAGTGCTACTACCGCGTGGGCGCAGATCTCGTTATCTATAGCGGCGCGAAAGCGATTGAAGGGCCGACCAGCGGGCTGGTGATTGGCAAAACGCAGTATGTTGAGTGGGTAAAACGTCAGTCAGCGGGCATTGGCCGGGCGATGAAGGTCGGCAAAGAGGGAATTGTTGGCCTGACCTGCGCCATTGAATTGTACCTGCGGGCGCAAAAAGAGAGCGGCGCGGAGATGGTAGAAAAAATGGCGCCCTTTATCGACACGTTGAACACGTTTAACGGCGTCAGCGCCCGTGCGGTGTGGGACAGCGCCGGACGCGACATCGCGCGCACGGAAATTAAGTTTGATGAAGCCGTTACCGGCATCGCCACAGGCGACCTGGTCGACGCGCTGAAGCAAGGGGAATACGCGATTTACTTTCGCGAATACAAAGCCAACGAAGGGATTATTGAAGCGGATGTCCGCAGCGTCGATCGCGCGCAGTTAGCGATTGTGGCGCGTCGTATTGGCGAGGTGATTAATCAGGAGAAAAAAGCATGAAACTGACCCCTAACTTTTACCGCGATCGCGTTTGCCTGAACGTACTGGCCGGTTCGAAAGATAACGCCCGCGAAATCTACGCGGCGGCGGAAGGTCATGTGCTGGTTGGCGTGCTCTCCAAAAACTATCCGGATGTGGCAAGCGCAGTCGCGGATATGCGTGAATATGCGGCGCTTATCGACAATGCGCTCTCCGTCGGACTGGGGGCAGGCGATCCTAACCAGTCGGCGATGGTGAGCGAAATCTCGCGTCAGGTACAGCCGCAGCATGTCAACCAGGTGTTTACCGGCGTAGGGGCCAGCCGGGCGCTGCTGGGGCAAAATGAGACGGTGGTGAACGGTCTTGTCTCGCCGACCGGCACGCCGGGACTGGTGAAAATTTCCACCGGCCCGCTAAGCAGCCGCGCGCCGGACGGCATCGTATCCATAGAAACGGCGATTGCGCTACTCAAAGACATGGGCGGCAGCTCCGTTAAATACTTTCCGATGGGAGGGCTCACCTGTCGCGACGAGTATAAAGCGGTAGCTGAGGCCTGCGCCCGCCATGATTTCTGGCTGGAACCGACGGGCGGTATCGATCTGGAAAACTTCGCCGAGATTCTGCACATCGCCCTTGATGCAGGTGTAAGCAAAATCATTCCTCACATTTATAGTTCGATTATTGATAAGGTGAGTGGCAACACCCGTGCGGACGATGTGCGTCAGTTACTCGCTATCGTCCGGTCGCGTGTCGGCTAATCATGAGGAGAGAGACGTGCGATTCCCCAACCAACGTTTAGCGCAGCTATTTGCGATGCTGCAAAACGAGACGCTGCCGCAGGACGAGCTGGCGCAGCGGTTGTCGGTCTCCACGCGTACCGTTCGGGCGGATATCGCCGCGCTGAACATGTTGCTGACGCCGCATGGCGCGCAATTTACTCTCAGCCGCGGCAACGGGTATCAGCTCAAAATTGATGATCCGGCACGTTATCAATCCCTGCAAACGCAGCAATCTCCCGCCCTGGCGCGCGGTCCGCGCACCAGCCAGGAGCGGATACACTATTTGCTGGCGCGTTTTTTAACCTCCGCCTTCTCGCTGAAGCTGGAGGATTTAGCAGATGAATGGTTTGTCAGCCGTGCGACGTTGCAGAACGATATGGCGGACGTGCGCGAGCATTTGCAGCGTTATCATCTGACGCTGGAAACGCGTCCGCGTCATGGCATGAAATTGTTTGGCGGAGAGATGGCGATTCGCGCCTGTCTGACCGACCTTTTATGGACGCTGGCGCAGCAGGAGCCCTCCCATCCGTTAATTGTTAGTACCACGCTGAACACCGAGGTGTCTCAACGGCTGCAGTCTCTTTTGCCGGATATTTTCTCTCATTGTCAAATCCGCCTGACCGATGAGGGCGAGCTGTTTCTGCGTTTGTACTGCGCGGTGGCGGTACGGCGTATTCGCGAGGGGTATCCGTTATCGGAATGCGTGGCAGAGGAGGTCGATGAAAAAGTGCGCCATGCGGCGCATGAGATTGCGGAGCTACTACAACAGCTGGCCGACAAGCCGCTGTCGGAGCCGGAAGTAAGCTGGCTGAAGGTGCATATTGCCGCCCGCCAGGTACAGGAGATTGCCCCCAGCGCCATTAATGCCGATGATGAAGAGGCGCTGGTGCGCTATATCCTCGATTTTATTAATACCCAGTACAACTATAACCTGTTGAATGATAAACAGCTTCACGCGGACTTGCTGACCCACATCAAAACGATGATCACCCGCGTGCGCTACCAGATCATGATCCCCAACCCACTACTGGAAAATATTAAGCAGCACTATCCGATGGCATGGGATATGACGTTGGCGGCGATATCGAGTTGGGGAAAATACACGCCGTATACCATTAGCGAAAACGAAATCGGTTTTCTGGTGCTGCATATTGGCGTTGGGCTGGAACGTAGTTACAACATTGGCTACCAGCGGCAGCCGCAGGTACTGCTGGTGTGCGATGCTGGTAATGCGATGGTGCGGATGATTGAAGCGGTACTGGCGCGGAAATACCCGCAGATTGAGATTGCCCGCACTCTGACGCTACGCGACTATGAGGCGCGGGACAGTATTGTGGAGGATTTTGTGATTTCCACAGCGCGGATCGGCGAAAAAGATAAGCCGGTCATCATGATCGCGCCCTTTCCTACCGACTATCAATTGGAGCAGATCGGTAAGCTGGTGCTGGTGGACAGAACCCGTCCGTGGATGCTGGATAAATATTTCGATGCCTCGCATTTTCGCATTGTGGAAGGGGAAATAGATCAACAGACGCTGTTTAAAACGCTGTGCGATCAGTTGCACGAGGAAGGCTTTGTTGATGCGGCGTTTCTCGATTCGGTTATTGAACGTGAAGCTATCGTCAGTACGTTATTAGGCGACGGGATTGCCTTGCCACACGCGCTGGGGCTGCTGGCGAAGAAAACGGTGGTTTATACGGTGCTCGCGCCGCAGGGGATTGCCTGGGGTGACGAAACGGCGCACGTTATTTTTTTACTCGCCATCAGCAAAAGTGAATATGAAGAGGCGATGGCCATCTACGATATTTTCGTCACTTTCCTGCGCGAACGCGCCATGACGCGCCTCTGCGCATGTCAGAATTTTACGCAATTTAAAACGGTCGCGATGGAGTGCGTAAGTCGTTTTTGAGAGGCGTTATCCAGAATTCGATGTAATGCGAATGTAATGCTAAACTGCATTACACATTCGATTTTACTGGAGGCATAATGGCCACGCTGAACGTCCGTCTGGATGACAAACTCAAAAATGAGGCTTATGCCGTGCTGGAAAAACTGAACATTACTCCAACGGAAGCCGTGCGATTACTGTTCCAGTACGTCGCGGAAACGGGGCGCATGCCAGTGAAAACCGTCACTCTTAGCGACAGTGAAGATGCATTGATTCAGACAGTTCGGGAGAGGCTGTCTAGTCCGCAAAAGGGAATCAAGGTTAGTCTGGATGACTTATGAACTGGAATTCGACCCGAGGGCCTTAAAAGAGTGGCATAAGCTGGGCGATACGGTGAAGGCTCAGCTTAAGAAAAAGTTGGCTGATGTGCTATTGAACCCCAGAATCGACTCTGCCCGTTTAAACGGTCTTCCTGACTGCTATAAAATTAAGCTTAAATCGTCCGGTTATCGCCTGGTGTACCAGGTTCGGGATGAAGTTGTGATTGTGTTTGTTGTTGCGGTCGGCAAGCGAGAACATTCAGCCGTCTATCACGATGCAAACAAACGGCTTTAGCGATCAACGCAAATGATGCACTACCTGGTTGCTGCTACCGCGCCAGATAAGCGCCGGGTCTTTCAGATCCTGCACAAATTTGCCATCGACCAGCACGTTGATGAGATCGACTACCTGCATTTGCGCGGCGTTGAGTTCATCGAGCTTGTAGCCGGTCCACACCCAGATATCTTTCCCCGGGCACTCTGAGCGGATGCGTTGTACCAGTGCCAGGATATCCGGTACGTTTTGCGGATGCAGCGGATCGCCGCCCGACAGCGAGATCCCCTGACGGTGAATGCGCGTGTCGTTCAGATCGGCAATGATCTTATCTTCCATCTCTTTGGTAAACGGCTGGCCGGAATTGAGCCGCCAGGTGCTTTTGTTGTAGCAGCCAGGGCATTCATGCACGCACCCTGACACAAACAGGGTGCAGCGGGTACCGGGGCCGTTCACGATGTCTACGGGGTAGTATTGGTGGTAGCGCATAGCGGGTGTCCAGAAAGCATGTAGGCCGGATAAGGTGCTTGCACCGCATCCGGCAACATTGTGATGCCTGATGACGACGCGATTGCGTCTTATCAGGCCTACGGTCTTTGCAAACGGAGGATTAACCTATCTGCCCGTTGCCTAAATGCTTCACGCGGCGCTTCACTTCTTCCTGCTTGCCGGCGTTAAACGGACGCGCGTCCGGGCTGCCTAAATAACCGCACACGCGACGGGTAACCGAGACGCGCGCGGCATCGTGGTTGCCGCATTTCGGGCAGGTGAAACCTTTACTGGTACATTCGAACTCGCCGGTAAAGCCGCACTCGTAGCATTCATCGATCGGCGTGTTGGTGCCGTAATACGGTACATGCTGATAGCTGTAATCCCAGACATCTTCCAGCGCTTTCAGGTTGTGCTGAATGTTCGGGTATTCGCCGTAGCAAATGAAACCCCCGTTCGCCAGCGGCGGATACGGCGCTTCGAAATCGATTTTGTCGTACGGGTTAACCTTCTTCTCCACGTCGAGGTGGAAGCTGTTGGTGTAGTAACCTTTATCGGTTACGCCCGGCACCACGCCGAACTCGGCGGTATCCAGACGGCAGAAGCGGTCACAGAGGTTTTCACTTGGCGTGCTGTACAGGCTAAAGCCGTAGCCGGTCTCGTCTTTCCACTGATCCACGGCCTGGCGCAGACGCTCCACAATTGCAATGCCTTTAGCGCGAAGCTGCTCGCTGTCGTACAGGTGTTCGCCGCCGAACAGCGCGTTAATGGTTTCATGGATACCAATGTAGCCCAGAGAGATGGACGCACGACCATTTTTAAAGATTTCAGACACGTCGTCGTCCGCTTTCAGCCGCACGCCGCAGGCGCCTTCCATATACAGGATAGGCGCGACGCGGGCTTTCACGCCTTCAAGGCGGGCGATACGGGTCATCAGCGCCTTCCGCGCCAGCGCCAGACGTTCATCCAGCAGTTTCCAGAATGCGGTTTCGTCGCCTTTTGCTTCCAGCGCGATGCGCGGCAGGTTAAGGCTAATCACGCCCAGGTTGTTACGCCCGTCGTGGATCTGCTCGCCGTTTTCGTTCTCCCACACGCCGAGGAAGCTGCGGCAGCCCATTGGCGTTTTGAACGAACCGGTGACTTTGACCACCTGATCGTAGTTGAGGATGTCCGGATACATGCGCTTGCTCGCGCACTCCAGCGCCAGTTGTTTAATGTCGTAGTTCGGATCGCCAAACTTGTGGTTCAAACCATCGCGGATAGCGAAGACCAGTTTCGGGAACACGGCGGTTTTGCGATTTTTACCCAGACCGGCGATACGGTTACGCAAAATAGACGCCTGAATCAGACGCGACTCCCAACTGGTGCCGAGGCCAAAACCAAAGGTCACGAAAGGCGTCTGGCCGTTAGCGGTGTGCAGCGTGTTAACTTCGTACTCCAGCGACTGGAAGGCGTCGTAGCACTCTTTTTCGGTGCGAGAACGCGCATACCCTTCGGCATCCGGGATCTGCCACTCATCGGCGGTTTTGCGGTGCTTGTTATAGCTTTCGGTGACAAACGGCGCCAGCACTTCGTCGATACGGTTAATGGTGGTGCCGCCATAAATATGGCTGGCGACCTGCGCGATAATCTGCGCGGTAACGGCAGTGGCGGTAGAGATAGATTTTGGCGGTTCGATCTCGGCGTTACCCATCTTAAAGCCCTGGGTCAACATGCCTTTCAGGTCGATCAGCATACAGTTGAACATCGGGAAGAACGGCGAATAGTCGAGATCGTGATAGTGGATATCGCCGCGCTCATGCGCTTGTACTACGTCACGCGGCAACAGGTGCTGGCGGGCATAGTGTTTGGCGACAATCCCGGCCAGCAAATCGCGCTGGGTGGGAATGACTTTACTGTCTTTGTTGGCGTTTTCATTGAGCAACGCGGAGTTAGTTTGCTCTACCAGGCCGCGAATTTCCTGGTTCAGACGACCACGCTTTTCACGCTGAATGTCGCGATCGTGACGGTATTCGATGTAGGCGCGGGCAAGCTGTTTGTACGGGCCGGACATCAGTTGGTTTTCAACCGCAGTTTGGATCTCGTTAATATCCACCTGACTGCGTGCGTTCATTTGGCTGCTAACGACTTCTGCGACGGTGGCACAGTAATCTGCGTCATCGACTCCCGCTGCTTTAGCTGCACGTAGAATGGCTTCCTTAATGCGCTCTGATTTGAATGGCACTTTACAGCCATCTCGTTTCATCACATGCGGTGTCATGATCACTCCATATTTGTAAGAACAGGTTATCCACAGAGGCCGGGGAAGCCATAACAGGTTTATTCATCTCTTTTCCAACGACTTCCCGCAATCCTGACCCAGGTTATCCACAATTCACCTTGTGTCGAGTGAACAGGTGTTGTAGCAATTGTAGTCAATTAATACAACATATTGGGTCGGCGTGCATTTTAAAGTCTATATGTAGTGATTTGCATCAAGGATGTTTGCAATTTTATTGATGTAGAACAAGGTAAAAATCAGAGCGTACAGATGGCGGGCGCTGTAGCGTTTGTAAAAGATAGCAAGAAAAATCTGATTAATTATTCAACAAAAACAGTCAGTAACCTGGAGCAACGCCACAGCCCGTGTCAATAGGTTTGTGGCGTTTATCCGTATAAGGACGTCGCGTTAGCGTTGTAACCACCAGATGGCTTCAAATGGGCGGAGCGTCATCGCCGCTGGCTGGCTGGCGACCTCGCCATAATTATGCAGTAGCGCCTGCCACTGTCCTTTGATATGCGGCGGATGCCACTCCTGGCACTGGTCGCTCAGATTGGCGACAACCAGCAGGGCTTGCCCCTGCCACTGGCGGCGATAACACCATACTGATGGGCTATCCGGGAGGAGATCCTGATAATCGCCCCAGATCAGTACAGGCTGGGTTTTACGTAGCGCAATCAGCTTTTGATAGGTGTAAAACACCGAGTTTTCATCGCGTAATGCTGCCGCGACGTTAACCTCCGTATAGTTATCGCACAGGCTTATCCACGGCTCGCCCTGGGTGAAACCGGCGTTTTTACCGTTGTCCCACTGCATCGGCGTGCGGCTGTTGTCGCGGGATTTACTGGCCAGAATAGCCAGCAGTTCGTCGGGGTCGCGCCCGGCGGCGCGTAGCGCGGCAAACATATTATGACTTTCCACGTCGCGATAATCGGTGATGCGGGTAAAGTGTGGGTTGGTCATGCCGATTTCTTCGCCCTGATAGATATAAGGCGTCCCTTGCATACCGTGCAGCGCCATCGCCAGCATTTTCGCGGCTGGAACCCGGTATTCACCCTCGTCGCCAAAGCGGGAAACGATGCGCGGCTGATCGTGATTACACCAGAATAACGCGTTCCAGGCGACGTTATGCATCCCCTGTTGCCAGTGGCGGAACAGCGCTTTCAGCGCCACATAATCAGGTTTTGCCAGCGTCCACTTTTCGCCATTGGGGTAATCCACCTTCAGATGATGAAAATTGAAGGTCATTGAGAGTTCGTCGCCGCTAAGCGCGGCATATTGCTGGCAGTTTTCCAGCGTGGTAGAGGACATTTCGCCTACCGTCATCAGATTACGCGGCGTAAAAACGTCACGGTTCATTTCGCGTAAAAACGTATGCGCGCGAGGTCCGTCGGTATAAAAGCGGCGTCCGTCGCCCGTCGGATCGTCAGGAAAATCCTGATCTTTGGCGATCAGGTTCACCACGTCCAGACGCAGGCCATCCACGCCGCGATCGGCCCAGAATTCGCAGACCTTTTTCAGCTCGGCGCGCACGGCGGGGTTTTCCCAGTTCAGGTCGGCCTGTTCAGGCGCGAAAAGGTGTAAATAATATTGTTCGCTCTGGCTATGCCAGCGCCAGGCGCTGCCGCCAAATTTGGATTGCCAGTTATTCGGGCAGACATCCGGCGTGCCATCGCGCCAGATATAAAACTGACGGTATGGGCTCTCTTTGTTTAGCGCTTCGCGAAACCAGGCGTGCTGGGTAGAAGTATGGTTAAACACCATATCCAGGATGATGCGAATACCGCGTGCTTTCGCCTGCGCGACCAGCTCGTCAAAATCATCCAGCGTGCCGTAGGTCGGGTCGATAGCCGTATAATTTGCGACGTCATAACCGTTATCCACCTGTGGCGAGATATAAAACGGCGTGAGCCAGATGGCATCTACGCCGAGTCGCTGTAGATAGTCAAGGTGCTGCGTGACGCCGCGTAAATCGCCGGTGCCGCTGCCGGTCGTGTCCTGAAAACTTTTCGGGTAGATCTGATAGATAACGCCGTTTTGCCACCAGAGGGGAATAGTCATTGTTGTTTCCTGCAAGTGCGTTGGGACGCAACTGCGCCCCGAAGAAGAATTAGACAATTTGTAATGTGCCCTGACGATGCTTACGCTGATAGATAAAGGTGGTCAGAATCACCGGGATAACGATCGCGATAACCATCGCCATGCCGTACACCTGCCAGTAGCGCGGCGGTATAGACAGGATGCCCGGCAGGCCGCCCACGCCGATACCGTTGGCGATGACGCCGTTCAGACCGCAGAGCAGTCCCGCCAGACCAGATCCGATCATCGCGCACAGCATCGGAAAACGATACTTCAGGTTGATACCGTACATCGCCGGTTCGGTTACCCCAAGGTAAGCGGAAATGGCGGCAGGAACGGAGATCTCGCGTTCATTGTGTTTACGGCTGGAGATGATGATGCCCACCACGGCGGAGGCCTGCGCGATATTCGACAGCGCAATCAGCGGCCAGACTGGCGTACCGCCCATGCTCTGGATCATCTGCATATCGATAGCGAGCGTTGTCTGGTGGACGCCGGTAATGACCAACGGGGCATACAGGAAGCCGAACAGCGCCGCGCCTATCGGGGCGAAACTGCCGGTCATCAGATAACGTACCGCAAAGGCCACGCCGTCGCCGATCATACGACCAAAGGGGCCGATAAAGGTGTGGGCGAGAAAGACGGCCAGTATCAACGAACACACCGGGACGACGACCAGGTAGAGATAATCCGGCACGATGCGTTTCAACCGCGTTTCAATAAACCCAAGCGCCAGCCCTGCCAGTAACGCCGGGATAACCTGCGCCTGGTAGCCCACTTTCTCAATGCTAAATAAGCCGAAGTTCCAGACGTCCGGCGTTTGCTGGCCCAGCAGATACGCATTCATCAACTGCGGCGACACCAGCGTCACGCCGAGCACGATACCAAGAATCGGCGTGCCGCCCATTTTTTTCACCGCCGACCAGCAGATCCCCACCGGCAGATAGAAAAAGATCGCTTCGCCGATCAACCATAAAAAATCATAAAGCGTTTTTAGCGCTGGATGCATCTGCGCCAGCGTTTGGCCGTTGCTCATCGGCACATCGCCGATCACGTTACGAAAGCCTAAGATCAAACCGCCGCTGATCAACGCCGGTAGTAGCGGAAAGAAGATCTCCGCAAAGTGGGAAATTAACTGCTCATGCCACTTCATGTTCTGGCGAGCGGCTTTTTTGGCCTGCTCTTTATCGGCATACGCTTTGCCGGTGGTCTCCAGCAGCGCGTTATAGTAATCGCCGACTTCGGTGCCGATCACCACCTGAAACTGCCCGGCGTTGGTGAAACAGCCTTTAACCATCGGTAATTGTTCGATCTCTTTTGGCCTGGCGTTCGCGGGCTGGTGGAGCACAAAGCGCAGGCGAGTAATGCAGTGGCTCACCGTGGCGATGTTGTCGCGCCCGCCGACCAGGTCAACCAGCCGGTCGATATCGGCTTGTTTTACTTTGCTCATCGTAAAGCCTCATGGCAGAGGAGGTATGTTATGGGTTGGCGCAAGAGTATCTCTTCAACGTTGGTTTAAAAATGGGAACGTTCCCGAAACGCAGCGACGATCACAAATTACTCGTGGTATTCCGTTTAATCAGTCACTCAGGCGAGGGTAGAAGGAATGACGATCCGGCGCGGATCGCAGCGGCCATTGATCTGTTCGATCAGCTGCGAAGCCGCCTGTCGTCCGGCTTCAGCATAGCCAGGATCGACAGTGACGATCTCCGGGTGCAGGAATTTTATCAGCGGCGTGTTCCCGACGCTTGCCAGTTGCAGCGTCTCAATACGTTGCTCCTGTAAATACTTACTGGCGCCCAACGCCAGCGTATCGGTGGCGCAGACTAACGCGGTGGTATCCGGCATGATGACGCTTGCCGTATGCTCATAACCCTGCTTCATGGCAAGACCGGGCAGGGCGGCGACGGGATGAAGTTTATGTTTTTTGCAAAACGCCAGGTATGCGTCATGCCGACGTTTGCCGGTGGTAATATCGCTATGGGGAACGCCCAGAAAGCTAATGTTGCGGTGTCCCTGCTCATACAGCCGCTGCATAAGGATATGAATCGCGCCCTCGTCGTCGTAACAGACGGAGGCAAAACCTTGCGCATCTCTTGCCAGCAGCACCAGCGAGGCTTTCCAGGGGGCGATCAGCTCTTCTGTGATGCCGGTAAAGCCAAACAGCACCACGCCATCAATGTTACGTCGTCTGAGCATGCCCAGATGTTCCATTACCAGCGTCGGCGAGAACTGACTTTCCATCATAATAGGGTCGTAGCCCTGTTCGTAAAACGCAGGCAGCATGGTCTGAACCGCGAGGTTTTCAGACAACGAATCAAGGCGAGTGACGATAATAGCGACCACTTTATCGCTTTGTCCCCGCATCGCACGGGCGGAGCGGGACGGGGAGAAACCGTGTTGATTCATCACCGCTTCGACACGCTCGCGGGTACGTTCGCTTACGCCGCTTTCATTGTTAAGCACGCGGGAAACGGTTGATTTCCCTACGCCGCTCAGGCGGGCGATGTCTTTGATAGTGAGCCGGTTTTGCATCCTGTTTTCCCGTGGCGTGACGCTGATGGTGATAAAAAGAGTAACTTTACTCAAGCGAAGGGCAATGGGCAAAGTCTGGTTTATCGTTGGTTTAATTACGTAACGGTATGATACCGCCATAATTGCCACAAAACTTATGGATTTATGCGTATAATCCGCGGCGCAAATTATTTACTTACCGGAGGCGACATGGACCCTGAACCCACCCCTCTCCCGCGATGGAGAATTTTCCTTTTCCGGTAAGCCTGCCTCTGCTGTCTTACCGGTGTGTAAGACAGTGACACAATAACGTCCCTGTTTTTATTTAAACATTGCTCATCGGGCAAGGCTTTGCCGCGCCTGAAGAATTTTCTGCGCCTGACTTCGGCGCGGAGGGATTACCTGTGCTAAAAACCATTACCCGCCAGCTTTTTGCCCGGCTTAATCGTCATTTGCCTTATCGTCTGGTTCACCGCGATCCGCTGCCCGGCGCGCAGACCGCGGTAAATGCGACTATCCCGCCTTCGCTGAGCGAGCGCTGTCTGAAAGTCGCGGCAATGGAGCAGGAGACTCTCTGGCGCGTCTTTGATACGCACCCGGAGGGATTAAACGCCGCCGAAGTGACGCGCGCGCGTGAAAAGCATGGCGAAAACCGTCTTCCGGCACAGAAACCCTCGCCGTGGTGGGTGCATCTGTGGGTATGTTATCGCAATCCTTTCAACATCTTACTCACGATTCTTGGCGGCATTTCTTATGCCACGGAGGATCTGTTTGCCGCAGGCGTTATCGCCCTGATGGTCGGTATCTCAACGCTGCTGAATTTTGTGCAGGAAGCGCGCTCGACGAAAGCGGCGGACGCGCTAAAAGCGATGGTGAGCAATACCGCTACCGTACTGCGGGTTATTAATGAAAATGGCGAAAACGCCTGGCTGGAGTTACCCATCGATCAACTGGTGCCCGGCGATATTATTAAGCTGGCGGCGGGGGATATGATCCCGGCGGATTTACGGATTATCCAGGCGCGCGATCTGTTTGTCGCCCAGGCGTCGCTGACCGGCGAATCTCTGCCGGTTGAGAAAGTCGCCGCGACGCGTGAGCCCCGGCAAAATAACCCGCTTGAGTGCGACACGCTGTGCTTTATGGGGACGAACGTCGTGAGCGGAACGGCGCAGGCCGTGGTGATGGCGACCGGCGCCGACACCTGGTTTGGTCAATTGGCGGGGCGCGTGTCGGAACAAGATAACGAGCAGAACGCTTTCCAGAAAGGAATTAGCCGCGTCAGCATGTTGCTGATCCGCTTTATGCTGGTCATGGCGCCGGTAGTACTGATTATTAATGGTTACACGAAAGGTGACTGGTGGGAAGCGGCGCTATTTACGCTCTCGGTCGCGGTAGGGCTCACCCCGGAAATGTTGCCGATGATTGTCACCTCTACCCTCGCGCGTGGGGCGGTGAAGCTCTCGAAACAGAAAGTTATCGTGAAGCACCTTGATGCAATTCAGAACTTCGGCGCGATGGATATTCTGTGCACCGATAAAACCGGCACACTGACGCAGGACAAAATTGTGCTGGAGAATCATACGGATATCTCTGGTAAGCCCAGCGAGCATGTACTGCATTGCGCCTGGCTGAACAGCCATTATCAGACCGGTCTAAAAAATTTACTGGATACGGCAGTCCTGGAGGGAGTAGACGAAACCGCCGCGCGTCAGCTCTCCGGACGCTGGCAGAAAATCGATGAGATTCCGTTTGATTTTGAGCGTCGCCGGATGTCGGTGGTGGTGGCCGAAGATTCGAGCGTGCATCAACTGGTCTGCAAAGGCGCGTTACAGGAGATCCTGAACGTGTGTACTCAGGTGCGCCACAACGGCGATATTGTGCCGCTGGACGACAATATGCTGCGCCGGGTGAAACGCGTTACCGACACGCTGAACCGTCAGGGGCTACGCGTGGTCGCCGTCGCGACCAAATACCTGCCTGCGCGTGAGGGCGATTACCAACGTATCGATGAGTCTGACCTCATTCTGGAAGGGTATATCGCTTTTCTCGATCCGCCGAAAGAGACCACCGCGCCGGCGTTGAAAGCGCTGAAGGCGAGCGGAATTACGGTGAAAATTCTCACCGGCGACAGCGAGCTGGTAGCGGCGAAAGTTTGCCATGAGGTTGGGCTGGATGCGGGCGATGTCGTTATTGGCAGTGATATTGAAGGGTTAAGCGACGACGCGCTGGCGGCGCTGGCCGCCCGTACGACGTTGTTTGCGCGTCTGACACCGATGCATAAAGAGCGCATCGTCACTTTGCTCAAACGCGAGGGGCATGTGGTCGGTTTTATGGGCGACGGGATTAACGATGCCCCGGCGCTGCGGGCGGCGGATATTGGTATCTCGGTAGATGGCGCGGTGGACATCGCCCGTGAAGCCGCCGATATTATCCTGCTGGAAAAGAGCCTGATGGTGCTGGAAGAAGGCGTCATTGAAGGTCGTCGTACTTTTTCTAATATGTTGAAATATATCAAGATGACGGCCAGCTCAAATTTCGGTAACGTGTTTAGCGTGCTGGTAGCGAGCGCCTTTTTGCCGTTCCTGCCAATGCTGCCGCTGCACTTGCTGATTCAAAACCTGCTGTACGATGTATCCCAGGTGGCGATTCCGTTTGATAATGTCGATGAAGAACAAATTCAAAAGCCGCAGCGCTGGAATCCGGCGGATTTGGGGCGCTTTATGGTCTTTTTCGGTCCGATCAGCTCGATTTTCGACATTTTGACCTTTTGTCTGATGTGGTGGGTATTTCATGCGAATACGCCAGAAACGCAAACCTTGTTCCAGTCCGGCTGGTTTGTGGTGGGATTACTATCGCAAACGCTGATTGTGCATATGATCCGTACCCGTCGTCTGCCGTTTATTCAAAGTCGCGCCGCCTGGCCGCTGATGGCGATGACGTTGTTGGTGATGGTCGTGGGAGTTTCGTTGCCGTTTTCGCCGCTGGCGTCTTACCTGCAGTTGCAGGCGCTGCCGTTAAGCTATTTCCCGTGGCTGATTGCCATTCTGGCGGGCTATATGACGTTAACCCAGTTGGTGAAAGGGTTTTACAGCCGACGTTATGGCTGGCAGTAAACGCTTTCGTCGGGGATTCGCCAGCGTGCTTAATCCCCGATATCGCTAACCAGGCCAGATGCCCGTAAAGCTCGACAAGTTTAACGCGATCGGCTTTATCTTTAAATTTCAGGGCTTATTCAAGCAACTGTAGAATGCTATATGCAGGCATAAAAAAGAGGAATGTCCAGCTAAGTTTGTAAAATGTGTTCTCTGCCCCCAATCCGGAACGAGAGGAGGAGATGTCCCACCACCGGATATGTTTTGCGGATATGCGACGAAAGCGGCGAATATAGCTAATGCAATAAACTAAGTAAGGAGGAATCGCTAAGGCGCCAGTGGGTTTAGGAAACATAAGGGTAAGCAATATGGCTGCGACAATGAAGCATAAAAAGACTATCTTCGCGGTAGATTCTATCTGTTTTAATTCCTGGCGTATGCTTTCAGCATGTTTCTCCTGCCAGCGACGGAGCGTGCTGTTGCTAAATCCATATTCTTCGCATAACGCCTTATTCGGTACGCCGTTTTTAGACTGTTGCAGAAAATCGGCGATTTGCTCCTCGGTAAAACGCGCTCTTACCATTGCCGCCTCTCCATGGCTGTTGGTGCCCCGAACCGGGCAAACTTGCGCCGCCCGGCGGGGATGACGTCCGGCGCTTAGCGACGAACAGCGATCGCTTCAATCTCAATTTTCACGTCTTTCGGCAGACGGGCAACTTCCACGCAGGAACGCGCCGGGAAGGTGGCGTTGTGCTCGGTGAAGAAGGCTTCGTAGGTGGCGTTGACGGTCGCGAAATCGTTCAGGTCTTTCACGAATACGGTCGTTTTCACAATGTCGCCTACTTTCAGGCCAGCGGCTTCCACGATAGCTTTAACGTTTTCCAGCGACTGACGTGCCTGAGCGGATACGTCTTCCGCTACGGCACCGGTTTTCGGATCGACCGGAATCTGACCGGAAGTGATTACCATGCTACCCAGGTCAACGCCCTGTACGTATGGGCCGATTGCTGCTGGTGCATTTTCCGTCGCAATAGTTTTGCTCATGATTTCTCCTGAATTACAGCGGTAATAGAATGTCCCCGCTCATTATAGGGAGCCGGGATCTCATAACCAACCCAAATTAGTTAGCCAGCACCACATAATGCGAAAACTCTTTTTCACAGTATTTGCATTTGAGGGCGATATCATTGGCGCGTTTTTTCACTGCAAAGCTGGAGGATACCGGTTCCGCGTGGCTGATGCAGTTGCTGTTCGGGCAAACCAGCACATTATTAATACGCTCTGGCAGGCTGGGGCGTGATTTCCCGACTACGTCGTAGTTGTCGATGCGGTTAACGGTGGCCTGCGGCGCGTACAGAGCAAGTTGGTTAACCTGCTCTTCGGTGAGAAAGGTGTTTTCGATTTTGATTAAGTCTTTACGCCCCATCTCGCCAGACGGGAGATTCAGACCGATAGTGATTCGCTGATCGGTCTCGGTCAATTTAAACAGACTCAGCAGTTTAAAGCCTACCTGCGCAGGGATATGGTCAATCACGGTGCCGCATTTAATGGCTTCAACCTGCAGTTTGTTATCGTGTGTCATCGCTTTTCTCCCTTACAGACTCAGTTCGCTATTCAGTACCAATGCCAGTAACGCCTGGCGAGCGAAAATACCGTTGCCCGCCTGTTGGAAGTACCAGGCGTGTGGCGTTTTATCCACATCCGTGGTGATTTCATCAATCCGCGGCAGCGGGTGCAGCACTTTCATATTTTCACGCGCGCCGTTCAGGTCGCTGGCGCGCAGAACAAACTGCGCCTTCACATTGGCGTACTCCGACGGGTCGAGACGCTCTTTCTGTACGCGAGTCATATAGAGGATGTCGACGTCGGCCATGACCTCTTCGATAGAACCATGCAGGCTCCAGGCCATCCCTTTTTCATCCAGCATATCCAGAATGTACTGCGGCATCGCCAGCGCGTCCGGCGCGATAAAATAAAAACGGTTGCCGCTAAATTTCGCCAGCGCCTGGGTTAGCGAATGCACGGTGCGGCCATATTTCAGATCGCCGACCATCGCGATATGCAGGTTATCCAGACGGCCCTGCGTTTCCTGGATGGTGAACAGATCCAACAGGGTCTGCGTCGGATGCTGGTTCGAACCGTCGCCCGCATTGAGCACCGGCACCTGACCGGAAAACTCCGTCGCCAGACGTGCCGCGCCTTCTTGCGGATGGCGCATCACAATCGCGTCCACGTAAGTGCTAATCACTGAGATCGTGTCGGCTAACGTTTCTCCTTTTTTCCCCAGCGACGTGTTGGCGCTGTCGGAGAAGCCCACTACGCTGGCGCCCAGGCGATGCATTGAAGTTTCAAACGACAGGCGGGTACGCGTGGAGGCTTCGAAAAAGCAGCTGGCGATCACTTTATGTTTCAATAGCTCCGGCTGCGGGTTGGCTTTTAATTTCGCCGCCGTCGCCAGTACCAGATTAAGATCGTCGCGGCTGAGGTCGTTTATGGAAATGATATGTTTTTGATATAGCGGGTTAGCCATGTTTATCTCCTGACGCCTGGGCAAAAAAAAGCCCCTCAATTGAGGGGCTTGGTATTGGTTTTCAACGGAAAGAAAAACGGCAGGCCTGCGTCCTTTTTCAGACGCGGTAAGACAGAATGTCGTACACACTGAACCATGCTTCCTCCCGGCAAATTGTCCGCGATTATACTCAGCTCTGTTTTGGGATCAAGCGAATTAATGCATGATTTACTCATCGCAAACGGTTCTTATGAATTTAAATTCATTTTAAGCAAATAATTAATTTGTTTGTGTACCAGCGCCGTACGCTGAACGACCCGTGGTGCGACCCAGACAATACTGCTACCGGCAACGACGCCGAGAATTTCCGGCAATGCGTGGTAATCCAGAATTCTCGCGACGGCGCGACCATAACCTGCCGCCGTATGGATAAGGATAAATTCGCTATTATGTTCAACGCTGACGACCATTTCGGCTATTGAACGTCCGGCATCCGGCGAAGGACGCCGCTGGGGATTTACGGAATAAATCTTTTGTCCCTTCGTGTTTCTGATTTTTATTGCGCCCAGCAGCTTGAGCAGGCGCGAAACCGTAGACTGACTGATACCTTCAAATCCCTCATTTTGTAAATCGCGGCGAATCTCCTCCTGGGACAGGTAACTTTTTTCACTAATCAGGCGCTGACAAACCGCCAGTTGCTGTTGTTCTTTGGCGGAGTAATCATCGTATTCCTTCATAAATGCACCTTATCTTTATTATTAATATCAACGGACTGGCGAAATTCATCACATTTGTCACATCGATTGCGGATCAATCGGGCGGTTTTGCAGGAAAATGAGAAGCCGATCAAAAAAGGTGACGGCGTGCCTGATGGCGCTGTGCTTATCAGTCCTGTCGGATAAGACGCGTCGCCATCTGGCTCGTTACATCATCGCTCCGATGCTCAGTACCGCCATATTCAGCAATGTCAGGATCAGCAACAGCGGCGCGACCCATTTCAGATAGCGGACATAGGGAACCCGCGCGATTGCCAGACCGCCCATGACCACGGCGGAGGTGGGAGTAACCAGGTTCACAATCCCGGAGGCCGACTGGTAGGCGGTTACGACCAAATCCCGCTGTACGTGGGCAAAATCCGCTAACGGCGCCATAATGGGCATTGTCAATACGGCAAGACCGGAAGAGGAGGGCACCAGGAAGGAGAGCAATACTTCCAGCCAGTAGGTTACGTTTATGAAAATGGTGGTAGAGAGGCCGGAAACCAGACTTTCCGCGCTGTGCAAAATGGTATGGGTAATCATACCGTTATCCATGACCACCACAATGCCGCGCGCGATACCAATAATTAGCGCCACGCCGAGCAAATCCCGCGCGCCGTCGATAAAGGTACTGGTGAACGCTTCCTCACCCATCCGCGTTATCACGCCAACGATAATCGCCGCCGCCAGAAAAACGCCGGAGATTTCCGCCATCCACCAGCCGAGAACCGCCACGCCGTAAATCATCACCGCGAAAGAGGCGGCGAAGATCAGCAGCACCCATTTCCGGGTAGCCGTAAACTCCAGCAGTGTATTGGCGCGATTGCCGAGGAAATGGGCGCGATTTTCCTCCATTTTATCCGCCACGATAGAAAGCTCAGGATGGGCGCGGACTTTGCGCGCATAGCGCATTACCCAAAACACGCACAGTACGTAGCCGACAATTAACAGCAGTACGCGCATCAGCATTCCCTGAGTAAAAGGGATGCCGGCGGCGTTGGCGGCAATGACCGTGGCGAAAGGGTTAATGGTCGAACCGAGCGTGCCTATCCCTGCGCCGAGCAGTACGGTTGCCGCCGCCACTAACGGATCGAAGCGGGCCGCCATCATGACTGGTACCAGCAGCGTGTAGAAGGGCAACGACTCCTCCGCCATGCCATAGATAGTGCCGCCTGCGGCGAACAGCGCCATCAGAATGGGGAGCATCCACTCATCTTTGCCGTTGAGTTTGATCGTTACCCGTTCAATACCGGCATCAATCGCCCCCGTTTTATTCACCACCCCCAGAAAGCCGCCGATAATCAAGACAAACAGCGCGACGTCAATGGCGCCGGCAGTGTAGGTTTCGTGGTTATAGAGGCCGTCAATCGGCGCCAGTAAAACAGCGGTAATCCCTTGCGGATGCGCGTCCACGGGGGCATACGTTCCCGCCACCGGCACCTCTTTTCCCAGCGTGGCGTTCATCGCCATTTGGTATTTTCCCGCTGGCACAATCCAGGTCATCACTGCGACCAGGGCAATAAGAATAAACAGGATGGTATAAGCGGTGGGAAATTTAAATTTACCCATGATGTTCTCTCCTGATATCACGGATATGCGCCGCGAGGGCGCATATCCTGTGGGATTAGTCGCCGAGCGTCGCCACCATGACCGCTTTGATGGTGTGCATCCGGTTTTCCGCTTCATCGAAGACTATCGAGCCTGCGGACTCGAACACCTCTTCCGTGACCTCCAGTCCTTTCAGGCCGTAAGCCATTTCGATTTCGCGTCCCACTTTGGTGTGCTCGTTATGGAAGGCGGGCAGGCAGTGCATAAACTTCACATCAGGATTACCGGTAGCGTTTACCACCTGCTGGTTGACCTGATATGGCGTCATCAGACTGACGCGTTCCGCCCAGGCTTCTTTGGGCTCTCCCATCGAGACCCAGACGTCGGTATAGAGGAAATCCACACCGTGAACGCCGTCTTCAACGCTCTCCGTTAAGGTGATACGAGCGCCGGTAACGCTGGCGATTTCCCGGCACTGCGCGACCAGCTCGGCATCAGGCCAGAAGGACTTTGGCGCTATCAGGCGGATATCCATGCCCATCTTCGCCGCGCCCACCATCAGCGAGTTGCCCATGTTGTTGCGCGCGTCGCCCAGGTAGGCGAAGCTCAGTTCCGGCAGCGTTTTACCCGGCGCGTGTTCCAGCATGGTCATCAGATCGGCCAGGATCTGTGTGGGGTGAAATTCATCGGTCAGGCCGTTCCAGACGGGAACGCCCGCGTATTCCCCCAGCTCTTCCACAATGTGTTGACCAAAACCGCGATATTCGATGCCGTCATACATCCGCCCCAGGACGCGAGCAGTATCTTTCATGGACTCTTTATGGCCGATCTGCGAGCCGCTTGGGCCGAGATAAGTCACCTGCGCGCCCTGGTCGAACGCGGCGACTTCAAACGCGCATCGGGTGCGGGTAGAGGTTTTTTCAAAAATCAGCGCGATGTTTTTGCCGATCAGCGTTTGCTTTTCGCATCCGGCTTTTTTTGCGGCTTTCAGCTCAATAGCCAGATCGATGAGGTGTTGGATTTCCGCCGGGGTGTAGTCAAGCAGCTTCAAAAAGTTACGATTTTTCAGTGAAATAACCATTACAATATCCTTGTTAAAATGAATTGCCTGATGGCGCTGCGCTTATCCGGCCCACGGTTATGCGCGCGCTGTAGGCCGGATAAGGCGGAAGCCGCCATCCGGTAAAAAGCCTTATGCGTCAACGTCGGCGGTTTCACACCGAATCAAAGTACCTTTCTCGCCCGCGAGAATGGCTTGCCCATCCGCCAGCGAGCCGATTCCGGCAATGCCGCGGCAATGGCTGACAAACTCAGCGCAGGCGGTCACTTTCGGGCCCATCGAACCGGCGTCGAACTGCATTTCACGAAGCAGCTCCGGCGTAACCTGCGCCAGCGGGCGTTGGGTGGGCTTGCCCCAGTCGAGATACACCGCGTCGGCATCGGTCAGAATGAGCAGCGCGTCGGCGTGAATTTGGCTGGCAAGCAGGGCGGCGGACAGATCTTTGTCGATCACCGCCTCGATACCGTGGTAGCCATCGGCTTTTTCCACGACAGGCACGCCGCCGCCACCGTTACAGATAACCAGGTGATCGCGGCTAATCAGCGCGCGGATGGCATCGTTTTCCACAATGCGTTTCGGCTGCGGGGAGGGCACAACGCGGCGGAAGGCGTTACCGTCGGCTTTGAATACCCAGCCCTTTTCTGCCTGTAACGCACGGGCCTGCGCTTCGTCGTAAATCGGTCCGATATATTTGGTTGGATTGAGGAATGCCGGGTCGTTGGCATCGACTTCGACCTGGGTGAGCAGGACGCTGATTTCGCGCTCCGGCAGATGATTCTTCAGCGCCTGTTGCAGCATGTAGCCAATCATGCCCTGGCTTTCCGCACCGAGAATATCGAGCGGGTAGGGCGTAACGTTAGCGTAGGCGCTATTTTGTAGCGCCAGCAGTCCTACCTGTGGGCCGTTGCCGTGCACTAACACCACGCGCCATTGCCGCGTAAGCTGGGCGATGGTTCTGGCCGCCAGTTCGATATTTTTACGCTGAATATCAGCCTCCAGCGGTTCGCCGCGTTTGAGCAGCGCATTGCCGCCCAGCGCGACGACCAGTGTGCGTTTGTTTTCCATAACGTCTCCTTTAAATACCATCGCGTTCCAGTGGACAGCTCATGCACCGTGCGCCCCCGCGCCCGCGACCCAGTTCATCGCCGGGAATGGGAAGGACGGTAATGCCGGCTTTGTCGTATTTTTCGTTGGTCCAGATGTTGCGCTCATAGCCCACCACCACGCCTGGGCGCAGGGTGAGCACGTTATTGGCGTCATTCCACTGTTCGCGCTCAGCTTCAAATGCGTCGCCGCCAGTGGTGATTAAGCGCACCTGATCGATGCCAAGCGCTGTTTCAAGAGCATGAACCAGCGTGCTCTCCTGGGTTCGTTTCAGACCGCCGCGTCCGTCTGGCGTCAGCGTCCAGCACTGAACGTCCGGGCGAACGACTTCCGGATAGACGGAGAAGGTGTCGATATCAATGTGGGTCATGACGGTGTCAAGGTGCATACAGGAGCGATGTTTTGGCAGTTCAACGGCAATGACGCGTTCCGCCTGACGATGTTTAAACAATGCCTGCGCCAGGAACTCAACGCCCTGCGGCGTAGTACGTTCAGACATACCGATCAACACAGCGCCGCGGCCAATCACCAGCACATCGCCGCCCTCTAAAGTGGCGTGGTCGTAATTAATGTCCTCGTCGCCGAAATATTTAATGAAATCACCGCCTGCGAATTGAGGATGCCAGCGATAAATAGCACGTAAATTATTCGTTTCACGTTGGCGTGCAGGTTTCGCCATGGGGTTAATTGAGACGCCGTTATATATCCAGCAGGACGTGTCACGGGTAAATAGGTGATTCGGTAATGGCTTCATAATAAAGTCATTAATATCGTGAGTATCGACCACCATATTTTTTATGGAGGCGGGGATTTCGCCGTAAGTTAAACCGCCGCTTAAATGGCGAGCCAGTTCACGGTGCGGCATATCCGCCAGCCAGGCGCGAATATCTGCGGCAAAGGTGGGCCCAAGGCGATAATCGGAAATTTGCGTGTCCAGTAGCCAGGCTTTAGCGTCAGCCACATCCAGCGTTTGGGTGAGCAGGTCGGTTAACAGCAACACTTCTATCCCTTGCTGGCGCAGCGTGTTGGCAAAAATGTCATGCTCTTCGCCAGCGCGCTCTACGGATAATACATCGTCAAAAAGTAATTCCTGACAATTTGAAGGGGTAAGTCTTTTTAGGCTGAGATTGGGCCGATGCAACATTACGCTGCGTAATTGACCGATTTCAGAACCGACAAAATGCTTTTCCATCATTATACCTTTTACATAATTACAAGAATAAAGAAGGAGTGGCTGCAAATATTTAGCGTGCTTGCAGTCGCGGCGTTTCAGTTAAATTCGGGAGCAATGATTGAATTTTATTTGGGTTGTTAATGTGATGAGATTCACATCAATCAAGGAGTGCTATTTTTCTTACTTAATATATGAGCCGGGTCAGAGAAATTCAAAAAACAATAAGTCATTAAATGAATTACTACGCAGCTATATGGTTTGTTATTTTTTTATTGTTAATTATTTGTTTGCTGTATTGAATGATGTTTGAATTTTAACTAATTGAAAATAAAGTGATTATTTTTAATGGTTGCATAACTATGCGTGAGGGGGATTTTATTATCGGGGATATTTAAATAATTTAAAAATAACTATGGATAGAGAAGTCATTTATGCAGGGAGAGCGAATTGTGATCGCTAAAACGTTTTTATGTTAACGCCTTTAATATCAAAGCGTTGTTAGTGATGGCAATTTGGCGCCGCTGGGGTTTATGCATAGGTGCTGCATAAAGTTGGGTGAACTATTAACAATATATAAACACCGCTGGCGATAAACATGCGCTGGCGCAAAATCGATGAGAGTAAGGGTAGTATGGCAGCCATTTTTCTCGTATAAAGAGAAAAATAAAACGCTGTTTTAACTAAGGGGATGCGATGATTATTGGCAATATTGAACATCTGGAGGCCTGGCTGCCGACGGCGTTACGGCAGGCGATTGAGCACGTCAATGCGCATGTCACGGCAACGACCGCGCCAGGTAAGTATGACATTGACGGCGACAGGCTGTTTTATATGATTTCTGAAAATATGACGGAGCCGGGCGAATCGCGCAGCGCAGAGTATCACGCCCGTTATCTTGATATTCAGATTGTGCTACAAGGTCAGGAAGGGATGGCATTCAGTACCCGGCCTGCGGGAACGCCGCACACGGACTGGTTGGCGGATAAAGACATTGCATTTTTACCGACGAGCGTCGACGAGAAAAGCGTCGTCCTGAACGAAGGTGACTTTGTGGTGTTTTATCCCGGCGAAGTGCATAAGCCCCTGTGCGCGGTGGGAGAATCGGCGCGGGTACGTAAAGCGGTTGTGAAAATGCTGATGGCGTAATATTTTGTGCCGGATGGCGGCGTCTGCACGTTGCGATTTTGTAGGCCAACCGCCATCCGGCATCATAACGATATTATTTAGACAGCGTCGCTACCATTACTGCTTTGATGGTATGCATTCGGTTTTCCGCTTCATCAAAGACAATGCTGGCCGCAGACTCAAAAACCTCGTCGGTCACTTCCATCCCGCCATGTAAACCGTACTCTTCGGCCATTTTTTTGCCGAGCGTGGTTTCGTCATCATGGAACGCAGGCAGACAATGCAGGAACTTAACCTGCGGATTGCCGGTTAACGCCATCATCTGGCTGTTGACCTGATAATCACGCAGCAGGGCAATACGCTCCGCCCATTTCTCTTTGGGTTCGCCCATAGAGACCCAAACATCGGTATAGATAAAATCCGCGCCTTTTACGCCTGAGGCGATATCTTCGGTCAGGGTGATGGCGCCGCCGTTCTTTTTCGCCATGGCGCTGCACTCCGCCACTAACGCGGCTTGCGGCCAGCAGGCTTTTGGCGCGACCAGACGGAGATCCAATCCTGTTAACGCGGCGGCTTCCAGCATGGAGTTACCCATGTTATTACGCGCGTCGCCGGCATAGACCAACGTCATCTCGTTAAAGGCTTTACCCGGCAGATGTTCCTGCATGGTGAGCAGATCCGCCAGTAATTGCGTTGGGTGATACTCATCGGTTAAACCGTTCCATACCGGCACACCGGAATATTCAGCCAGCGTTTCGACGATCTCCTGGCCATATCCTCGATACTGAATACCGTCAAACATCCGGCCCAGGACGCGGGCAGTATCTTTGATGGACTCTTTATGGCCGATCTGGCTCCCGCTGGAACCCAGGTACGTCACGCGCGCCCCCTGATCGTATGCGGCAACTTCGAAAGAGCATCGTGTCCGGGTCGAGTCTTTTTCGAAGATGAGCGCAATATTTTTACCCACCAGCTTTTGTTCTTCTTTACCGTTTTTCTTATCGGCTTTCAGTTTGGCGGCAAGCTGCAACAGAGCAGTGAGCTCGCTGGCGGTGAAATCAAGTAACTTTAAAAAAGGTTTTTGGTAAAACGTAGACATACTTCCCTCACATGGCTTAGGCCTCTCATTGAATTAAAATTCACTTTATATGGATGGTTATTCATTTGCAACCCTGTTTGATAAAACTTTTCTCGATAAGGTGGAGGCAACGTCGGCGGTATGTGACAATAAGAGTATCGGCAGGACATCTATGAGGAACGAGCTATGGCAAACCCGGAATTACTGGAAGAGCAGCGTGAAGAAACGCGGTTAATTATTGAAGAGTTACTTGAGGACGGCAGCGATCCGGATGCGCTGTACACTATCGAGCATCACCTTTCCGCTGACGATTTCGAAACGTTGGAAAAAGCCGCGGTAGAAGCCTTTAAACTCGGCTATGAAGTGACGGAGCCGGAAGAGTTGGAAGTGGAAGAGGGCGATACGGTTATTTGTTGCGACATCCTCAGCGAGTGCGCGTTGAACGCCGAACTCATCGACGCTCAGGTTGAGCAACTGATGAACCTGGCGGAAAAATATGATGTCGAATACGACGGCTGGGGAACCTATTTTGAAGACCCTAATGGCGAAGAGGGTGATGACGACGATTATGTCGATGAGGATGACGACGGCGTGCGTCACTAAAGCTGCATAGTATGACGGTACGGCAGCGTCTGCTGTCGTATTTTTTTAACAGGTTACGTATGAATTACCCGCAAATACTCTCTCCGGTGCTTAATTTCCTGCATTGCCCGACGCCGCAGGCGTGGATTGTCCAGGCCCGCGATCCGCAAAATCTTCCTCTTCTGCTTACCGATCACTTGATCTGCGAACTGAAGGCTGCGCAAACCGCGTTGCTGTTGGTGCGTAAATATGTCGCCGATAAATCGGGCGCCGACGCGCTGCTCGCCTGGCTGCAACCTTACGAGGCGTTCGCGTTTCGTCAGGGGCCGGAGCCGGATTTTGTTGCCCTGCATAGACAGATTAGCAAAAGCGCCATGCCGCAAACTGATGACCCCTGGGGTCGTCAGCTTATCGACCGTATGGTGTTATTGATTAAAGAGGAGTTGCACCATTTTTGGCAGGTACGCGAGGTCATGCAGGCCAGAAACATTCCTTATGTGAAAATCACCGCCAGCCGCTACGCGAAAGGAATGTTGAAAGCGGTACGCACGCACGAACCGCTCACCTTAATTGATAAGCTGATTTGCGGGGCGTATATCGAAGCCCGCTCCTGCGAACGTTTTGCCGCTCTGGCGCCCTGGCTGGATGAGGATTTACAGACGTTTTATCTCTCGCTTCTGCGCTCCGAAGCGCGGCATTATCAGGATTACCTGGCGCTGGCGCAGCAGATTTCCGCCGAGGACATTTCTGCGCGTGTGCGCTATTTTGGCGAGGTGGAAGCTGACCTTATCTTGTCGCCAGACCGCGAGTTTCGTTTTCATAGCGGCGTGCCAGCCGCCGGATAAAGGGTAAAATTAAAGATTAGCGTTTTTATCTTTTACGCTGTCGCCACCTGCGTGGTCATCCGCCCGACATCAAACTGCTGGCGAGCAGAAAAAGTCATTTTCATGATATTCTGTCCTGAGTAAAGCCTGCCCTGCGGCAGGCAAAAAGAACTCACTCAGTGTTATATTCCCGAAAGGTGACCTTGAACAATGCCATTTTTGCATCATCACTACGGGTTCTTGTGTTGAAATAGTTACTGTTTCACGCCTTTTGACGCTTCAGAGCAGGTCTTGCCAACAAAGGTTTGTTTAATTTTGTTGATGGAGGTTGTTTTATTACCTCCTGCATCGACATCCGATTTCATGGTCATCGCAAATTCTGTATCGCTTATTTTCGTCGTTTCTACAATAGAGTGCGATTTGACATCAGGATTATTACAGACAGTCTCATTGATCAGTTTGGTATCCGTACTTTCTACAAATGTTGTCGTGCAACCGCCTGCACTGGTAGAAAAACCCTTCACCATTTTTTTAGAATCTTCAGACATTTTAGGGGTATAACACATAAGCGTCGCTATGCCCGAATTTTTTTCATCCATTAATACTTCTTTTGTATCTGGATTGATGGTGCGCATTTCTATATTTTCCATTTTCCATTCGCCGGGCTGTATATCTAATGCATATACATTAGAGATACTAATAAACATAGCGGGGAAAACAATTGCTGATAATAGGCGTTTCATTTATAACTTCCTTGAATAATAAGTGATTCCCGGATAACAGGATGTTTCCGGGATTACTTATATCAGCAAAAATAATACCTGGCGAGGATAAATAAACGCCTGGTTTTCAGAGATCCTTTAACATCCTCACTTCGCAATCGACATGTCCGGTGCAGCCGAGCGGTTCGCTAATATGTTCAAATCCTAAACGTTCGTATAGCGCAATCGCCTCGCGTAAAAAAGCCGTTGTTTCCAGATAGCAGCGTTTAAAACCCTGTTCACGGGCATGATCCAGCGCCATCAGCGCCAGCTTTTTCGCCAGCCCCTGACCACGAATCACCGGTAAAAAATACATTTTTTGCAGTTCACAAATGTCTGGTTCGCTACAGGATAACGGCGCCACGCCGCCGCCGCCCACCACACAACCGTTTTGCTCTACCACCCAGTAGGCCGCGCCCGGTTGGCTATAAACCTGATACAGTTCATCCAGATTGGGGTCGGCAACGGTATAACCTTTATCGGCGGTAAGTCCGTATTCCGCTGAAACCTGACGGATGACACGGGCAATAGCGGCATTGTCGGCGGTAGTGATTCGGCGCACCGTGAGCGTTGGCGAGGCGACATTATTCATAATATGGCTCAATTTTTAAAATTTATTTATAGATTACTTTAATACCACCGTCTTGAGTTACGCGCAAGGAGATCCTGAATCAGACAAAATAAAAGGCGGAAAAATTAAACAAAAATAGTATCGTAGTCAAATCAGTAACAATTTACTGGTTTTTATTATTAATTCTAATAGATTGTAATTCAGGGATATGATTCATGAATAACGTTATCAGTAGTAAAGATAACCATAATCACACGTTGGTGTTTACAGGCAAGGGCGGAAAGTATTTTGTTATTTGCCTTGTGAATTTCTTGTTGACGTGTATCACGTTTGGAATCTATGCGCCGTGGGCGATGGTGAAATGTCGACGTTATATTTATACTAATATGACGCTAAACAATCAGCCTTTTGCTTACAAAGCCACGGGCGGCGCATTATTTATTAGTGTGTTGTTAGTTTTTATTATTTATATTGTTAGCCTCTCTCTTATTGAACACGGTCATCCCGGTCTCGGTTTTACGCTATTCGGCTTATTAATTGCGATTATTCCTTTTATGGCGGTGAAAGGATTACAGTATCAGGCGATGATGACTTCGCTTAATGGCGTACATTTTGGATTCCAGTGTTCCATGCGGCGCGCCTGGTGGTACATGTTCGCTCTCCCGGTACTCCTGATGGTGGCGCTTTATATTGTTCTTTATATTATCTCACTGGTAACCATCGCCGTCGGCGGTTTAGTGTTCAATATCGTTTTTCTCGGTTTGCTGGCTATTATTGGGATAGGGGTCATTAACGGTATTACCTACAGCAAATGGATGACCTTGTTTGGCAATGGCGCAAACTTTGGCATTCATCGTTTCTCGATTCAGGTTAATGTTAAAACGTGCATCAGAGGGTGCGTGTTGGCAATGTTGACCCTTTTCCCTTTTGCTGTCGTGATTGGTTATCTAATCGCGCCGGTGTTCACCGACATGATTCTTTTGAGTATGATGGGGAATGCGCAGGCAGGAGGGGCGCTTATTCTGCAATATTATGGTCAGATAATGGCATGTTATTTCCTCTATTTTCTCGCGATTATTGTGGTAACCAGTTACTTATATGTGGCGTTACGCAACCTGTTTTTAAACAATTTGTCACTGGCGAACGATTCGATTCGTTTTCATTCCTCTGTCACTGCACACGGTATGCTGTGGCGGTTACTGGTGGTGTTTGTGATTTCCGGCGTGACCTTAGGGCTGGCTTATCCGTGGTTGAAAATTTGGCTGGTGAGCTGGCTGGCGCAGAATACACAGGTCCAGGGCGATCTGGATTCGCTTGAGTTAACCAATGATGAGAAGCCGCTGGAAAACAGCCTGCTAATGTGGATTTCTCGTGGCATCATGCCTTACTTCCCGTTTATCTGATGTAAAAAGGCCGACGTTTACGTCGGCCCATAATTCATGTTGTCGGATGGCGGCGTGAATGCCTTATCCGGCCTACCGATCGCGCCATGTCAATAAGCGAACGTGTAGGCCTGGTAAGCGAAGCGCCATCAGGCTTTCAGATTACAGCGCGCTAATAACCGCCTGCTGCTCAATCAGCTTCGCTTTGGCTTCTGCGTAACCGTCCAGCTTCTCACGCTCTTTGGCAATCACCGCTTCCGGCGCACGGGCGACGAAACCTTCGTTGGAGAGTTTGCCTTCGATACGGGCAATCTCGCCTTCGATTTTCGCTACTTCTTTCGCCAGACGCGCCAGCTCATCTTCTTTGTTGATGAGGCCAGCCATCGGGATCAGCAGTTCAGCGCCGTCGATAATTTTGGTCACGGAAACCGGGCCTTTGTCATCGGCTGGCAGCACGGTGATGCTTTCCAGACGCGCCAGGGTTTGCAGGAAGCTACGGTTGTCGTTAACACGACGAACGGCTTCTTCACTACAGCCGCGCAGCAGCAGTTCCAGCGGTTTGCCTGGGGCGATGTTCATTTCCGCACGGATGTTACGCACGGCAACGATCGCCTGCTTCAGCCATTCGGTATCGGCCAACGCGGCTTCATCCACCTGTGCGGCGTTATATTCCGGGAACGGCTGCAGCATGATGGTGTCGGCGGTAATGCCGCAAATGACCTTCACGCGCTGCCAGATGGTTTCAGTGATGAACGGGATGATCGGGTGCGCCAGGCGCAGCAGACCTTCCAGCACGGTGACCAGCGTATTGCGGGTACCGCGCAGTTCAGACTCGGAACCGCCGGTCATTACCGGCTTGGTCAGCTCCAGATACCAGTCGCAGAACTGGTTCCAGGTGAACTCGTACAGAATGCCCGCGGCGATGTCGAAGCGGAAGTTATCCAGCGCTTCGCGGTACGCTTTAACGGTCTGGTTGAATTCCGCCAGGATCCAGCGGTCCGCCAGCGACAGCGTCATTTCGCCGCCGTTGAAGCCGCAATCCTGCTCTTCGGTGTTCATCAGCACAAAGCGGCTGGCGTTCCATAGCTTGTTACAGAAGTTACGATAACCTTCCAGACGCTTCATATCCCAGTTGATATCGCGGCCGGTCGAGGCTAGCGCCGCCAGGGTAAAGCGCAGGGCGTCGGTGCCGTGCGGCTCGATGCCATTCGGGAACTGCTTCTCGGTACGCTTGCGAATTTTCTCCGCCATCTGCGGCTGCATCATGTTGCCGGTGCGTTTTTCCAGCAGTTCCGGCAGGGAGATGCCGTCCACCATATCCAGCGGGTCGATAACGTTACCCTTGGATTTGGACATCTTCTGGCCTTCGTCGTCGCGAATCAGACCGGTCATGTAGACAGTATGGAACGGCACCTGCGGCTTGCCGTTTTCATCTTTGATGAAGTGCATGGTCATCATGATCATGCGGGCAATCCAGAAGAAGATGATATCGAAGCCGGACACCATCACGCTGGTGGGGTGGAACTGACGCAGCGCGTCGGTGTTTTCCGGCCAGCCGAGGGTGGAGAAAGTCCACAGTGCGGAGGAGAACCAGGTATCGAGAACGTCTTCGTCCTGACGAAGCTGAACGTCGGCGCCGAGGTTGTTTTCCTGACGCACTTCGTCTTCGGTACGGCCAACGTAGACGTTGCCGTCGTTGTCGTACCATGCCGGGATACGGTGACCCCACCACAGCTGACGAGAGATACACCAGTCCTGGATATCACGCATCCAGGAGAAGTACATGTTTTCGTACTGCTTCGGCACGAACTGGATGTCGCCGTTCTCAACCGCTTCCACCGCCGGTTTCGCCAGCACGTCTGCACGGACGTACCACTGGTCGGTCAGCATCGGTTCGATAACTACGCCGCCACGGTCGCCGTAAGGAACGGTCAGATCGTGCGGTTTAATTTCTTCCAGCAGGCCCAGCGCGTCAACGGCAGCAACGATGGCCTTACGGGCAGCAAAGCGTTCCAGCTTCTGGAACTCAGCCGGAATCTCGCTGGAATAAACGTCAGACTCTTCACCTTTGGTATCGAACACTTCCGCGCTTTCGCGAATGTCGCCGTCAAAGGTCAGGATGTTGATCATCGGCAGACCGTGACGTTTCCCGACTTCATAGTCGTTAAAGTCGTGCGCCGGGGTGATCTTCACGCAGCCGGTGCCTTTTTCCATATCGGCATGTTCGTCGCCAACGATTGGAATGCGGCGGTTAACCAGCGGCAGAATAACGAATTTGCCAATCAGATCTTTATAACGTGGATCTTCCGGGTTCACGGCCACGCCGGTATCGCCCAGTACGGTTTCCGGACGGGTGGTGGCGACGACCAGGTAATCTTTACCGTCTGCGGTTTTCGCGCCGTCGGCCAGCGGATAGCGGATGTGCCACATGGAGCCTTTGGACTCGCGGTTTTCCACTTCCAGGTCAGAGATGGCGGTGCGCAGCTTCGGGTCCCAGTTCACCAGGCGTTTGCCACGGTAAATCAGGTCTTCTTTGTACAGGCGGACAAAGACTTCTTTCACGGCATTGGAAAGACCTTCGTCCATGGTGAAGCGCTCGCGCTCCCAGTCAACGGAGTTGCCGAGACGGCGCATCTGACGGGTAATGGTGCCGCCGGATTCCGCTTTCCACTGCCAGATTTTGTCGATAAACGCATCGCGGCCGTAGTCGTGACGGGTTTTACCTTCTTCAGCGGCAATCTTGCGCTCAACCACCATCTGGGTCGCGATCCCGGCGTGGTCGGTGCCGACCTGCCACAGGGTGTTTTTACCCTGCATACGCTGGTAACGGATCATGGTATCCATGATGGTTTGCTGGAAAGCATGTCCCATATGCAAACTGCCGGTGACGTTCGGCGGCGGGATCATGATGCAGAAGGACTCTTTGCTTTCGTCGCCGTTAGGCTTGAAATAGCCCTGCTTTTCCCAGTGCTCGTAAAGCGGCTGTTCGATATCTTGGGGGTTATATGTCTT
This sequence comes from Salmonella sp. SAL03688, assembly GCF_046551895.1. Classification (NCBI taxonomy): domain Bacteria; kingdom Pseudomonadati; phylum Pseudomonadota; class Gammaproteobacteria; order Enterobacterales; family Enterobacteriaceae; genus Salmonella; species Salmonella sp. SAL03688. The sequence goes on along the minus strand of NZ_JBGDVI010000014.1, from coordinate 23,221 downwards.
TTCCATTATTTCCAGGTTGCCGTATTCAGGTTAAAACCAGCCACGCGGTAGGCTTTGTAGCGTTCGCGCGCCAGTTGTTTCAAAGTTTCTTCGTAAGGGACGAAGTCTACCACTTCTGTGAAAGCGGTGGCAAAATCTGCAAAGCTTGTACGCAGGCTGATTAAAATATCGCGTGGGCTGCTGTTGCGTTTTTGCGGCCAGGCGATTTCAACCGGCGCGCCGCCGCGTGGGCCTTCGCCTGCCAGATTGTGCGGGACAAAACTTTCCGCCGGTCTCGCCCACAGCGCTTCATCCAGCCGAATGGCCTGCTTCTCATCTTCGCAGGCGATCAGCACGCGCTTGCCGGCGCGCCAACGTTCTGCGGCAATTTCACACACCAGTTGTTCAACGGCGCTTAAACCGTTGACGGTAGTGTCATTATCCAGAAGATAGAACGTCGCATTCTTCATATATGGGGCTTCTTGTGGTGGATTTAAATGCGTTGCCATGATGCCTCCCGTAGGCCGGATAAGCGCAGCGCCATCCGGCAAAACGCCTGATGGCGGCGCTAATACGCCTTATCAGGCCTACGGGGTAATCTCAAACTTACTCTTCGCCGTTAAAGCCCGCACGATTGAGCAGGAACTGCGACAGCAGCGCTACCGGACGACCCGTCGCGCCTTTCGCTTTGCCGGAGCGCCAGGCGGTGCCGGCGATATCCAGGTGCGCCCAGTTATACTTACGGGTAAAGCGTGACAGGAAGCAGCCCGCGGTGATAGCGCCGCCAGGACGACCACCAATATTCGCCATATCCGCAAAGTTGGACTCCAGTTGTTCCTGGAACTCATCGCCCAGCGGCAGACGCCACGCGCGGTCGCCCGCTTGCTCGGACGCGCCGATCAGTTCATGCGCCAGCGGGTTATGGTTCGACATCAGACCGGTAATGTGATGGCCCAGCGCAATCACGCAGGCGCCGGTTAGCGTCGCGACGTCGATAACCGCTTCCGGCTCGAAGCGTTCAACGTAGGTCAGCACGTCGCACAAAACCAGACGGCCTTCAGCATCGGTATTCAGCACTTCAACCGTTTGACCAGACATGGTGGTCAGCACGTCGCCCGGACGATACGCGCGTCCGCCCGGCATGTTTTCACAGCCCGCCAGCACGCCGATAACGTTAATCGGTAGCTGAAGCTCGGCAACCATACGCATCACGCCGTAAACCGCCGCCGCGCCGCACATGTCGTACTTCATCTCGTCCATCCCTTCAGATGGCTTGATGGAGATGCCGCCGGAGTCGAAGGTCAGGCCTTTACCCACCAGCACGATCGGGCGCGCGTCTTCGGATGGATTGCCCTTGTACTCAATCACCGACATCAGCGATTCATTCTGCGAACCGTGGCCGACCGCCAGATAAGCGTTCATACCCAGTTCGCGCATTTGCTGTTCGCCGATGACGCGGGTGATGACATTTTTGCTGTAGCTGTCGGCCAACTGGCGCGCCTGTGACGCCAGGTAGGCGGCGTTACAGATATTGGGCGGCATGTTGCCGAGATCTTTCGCGGCCTTAATCCCGGCGGCGATGGCCAGACCGTGCTGAATGGCGCGTTCGCCGCTGGTGAGCTCACGGCGGGTCGGCACATTAAAGACCATCTTACGTAGCGGGCGGCGCGGCTCGCTCTTGTTGGTCTTGAGTTGATCAAAGCTATAAAGCGTCTCTTTGGCCGTTTCGACGGCCTGACGCACTTTCCAGTAGTTGTTGCGGCCTTTAACGTGCAGTTCGGTCAGGAAACAGACGGCTTCCATCGAACCAGTATCATTCAGAGTATTTATCGTTTTCTGAATAACCTGCTTATACTGACGTTCATCAAGCTCGCGCTCTTTGCCGCAACCAATGAGGAGGATTCGCTCGGAAAGAACGTTAGGAACATGGTGCAGCAACAGAGTCTGCCCCGGTTTTCCTTCCAGTTCGCCGCGACGCAGCAATGCGCTGATGTATCCGTCGCTAATTTTGTCGAGCTGTTCTGCAATCGGAGAAAGGCGACGCGGTTCAAAGACGCCCACGACAATGCAGGCACTCCGCTGTTTCTCCGGGCTACCGCTTTTTACACTGAACTCCATGCACTATGCTCCTGAATCTTAAAGACAACAGTGGTGGCTACAGCTATACTCGTCGTCTTTCAAGTTGCAGATGCGTTGGCTGCGCCTGCTCACCCCTGTCACTTACCTGATGTAAGCTCCGGGGCTCCACAGTCCTGCCGCCTGCCTGCAACTCGAAATCCATTAGAGTATAGAAATTGAAAGCTTTCGTAACTCATGTCCGCTGTTGCGGTGACTTCGTGTTAATCTTAACGTTATTACGGCATTGGCACGTCAGAACAAGTTCTGAGAGGTGAATCCGCTGAGTATAATGATCTTAGCGATGATTTCGACGACTCAAGAGAATAAATGACGTTTAAGCCACGAAACAAGCTAAATTCCAGCAAAAAAATGGGTTTTTACGGGCGTATTTAAAGTGATAATCATAAGATATCTGGTGCGGGAGACGCTCAAAAGCCAGCTGGCGATACTCTTCATCTTACTTTTGATCTTCTTTTGTCAAAAGTTAGTGAGGATTCTCGGCGCGGCGGTTGACGGCGATATTCCCGCAAATCTGGTGCTCTCGCTTCTGGGGCTGGGCGTACCGGAAATGGCGCAGCTCATCCTGCCTTTAAGCCTGTTCCTGGGGCTGCTGATGACGCTGGGCAAACTGTATACCGAAAGTGAAATTACGGTCATGCACGCCTGTGGGTTGAGCAAAGCCGTGCTGGTAAAGGCCGCCATGGTACTGGCGTTATTTACCGGTATCCTTGCGGCGGTTAACGTGATGTGGGCCGGCCCCTGGTCGTCAAAACACCAGGATGAAGTACTGGCGGAGGCGAAAGCGAACCCCGGTATGGCGGCGTTGGCGCAGGGGCAATTCCAGCAGGCGACCAACGGCAGCTCGGTGCTGTTTATCGAAAGCGTTGATGGCAGCGACTTCCACGATGTTTTCCTGGCGCAAATTCGTCCTAAGGGCAATGCTCGTCCTTCTGTAGTCGTGGCCGATTCCGGACACCTTACTCAGTTGCGCGATGGTTCCCAGGTTGTCACCTTAAACAAAGGGACGCGTTTTGAAGGAACGGCGTTGCTACGCGATTTTCGCATCACCGACTTCCAGAACTATCAGGCGATTATTGGCCATCAGGCCGTGGCGCTGGACCCGAACGATACCGACCAGATGGACATGCGCACGCTGTGGAATACCGACAACGATCGCGCTCGCGCCGAGCTGCACTGGCGTATCACGTTAGTCTTTACCGTATTTATGATGGCGCTGATGGTCGTGCCGCTCAGCGTGGTGAATCCACGTCAGGGGCGCGTCTTGTCTATGTTGCCCGCCATGCTGCTTTATCTGCTGTTCTTCCTGATCCAGACCTCCATTAAATCGAATGGCGGTAAAGGCAAACTGGACCCGGTTATCTGGATGTGGGCGGTCAACCTGATCTATCTGGCGTTGGCGATTGGTTTAAACCTGTGGGATACGGTGCCGGTCCGCCGCCTGCGTGCCCGTTTTCTGCGTAAAGGAGCGGTATAATGCAGCCATTTGGTGTACTTGACCGCTATATCGGTAAAACCATTTTTACCACCATCATGATGACGTTGTTCATGCTGGTGTCGCTCTCCGGGATCATCAAGTTTGTCGATCAGCTGAAAAAAGCGGGGCAGGGTAACTACGACGCGCTGGGCGCGGGTATGTACACCCTGCTCAGCGTACCTAAGGATATCCAGATCTTCTTTCCTATGGCGGCGCTGCTTGGCGCGCTGCTGGGACTGGGGATGCTGGCGCAGCGTAGCGAACTGGTGGTGATGCAGGCATCGGGTTTCACCCGTATGCAGGTGGCGCTGTCGGTGATGAAAACGGCTATCCCCCTGGTGCTGTTAACCATGGCGATCGGCGAATGGGTCGCCCCGCAGGGCGAGCAGATGGCGCGTAACTATCGTGCGCAGGCGATGTATGGCGGTTCGCTGCTTTCCACCCAGCAAGGTCTGTGGGCGAAAGACGGGAATAACTTTGTCTATATTGAACGAGTGAAGGGCGACGAGGAGCTGGCCGGCATTAGTATTTACGCTTTCAACGATCAGCGTCGTTTGCAGTCGGTGCGTTACGCCGCTTCGGCAAAATTCGATCCGGAGCATAAGGTCTGGCGTTTGTCGCAGGTGGATGAGTCCGATCTGCAAAACCCGAAACAGATCACCGGTTCGCAGACGGTGAGCGGCACCTGGAAAACGAATCTGACGCCGGATAAGTTAGGCGTGGTGGCGCTGGACCCGGATGCGCTTTCCATCAGCGGTCTGCATAACTACGTTAAATATCTGAAGTCGAGCGGACAGGACGCCGGACGTTATCAGCTCAATATGTGGAGTAAAATCTTCCAGCCGCTCTCCGTGGCGGTGATGATGCTGATGGCGCTGTCGTTTATCTTTGGCCCGCTGCGTAGTGTGCCGATGGGCGTGCGCGTGGTGACGGGGATTAGCTTCGGCTTCGTCTTTTACGTCCTCGACCAGATTTTTGGCCCGCTGACGCTGGTATACGGCATTCCGCCGATTGTCGGCGCGCTGCTGCCGAGCGCGTCTTTCTTCCTGATTAGCCTGTGGCTAATGCTGCGTAAGTCGTAATCACAGTAATCGTAGGCCTGATGGCGCTGTGCTTTTCAGGCCTACTCCGGACCCGTAGGCCGGATAAGGCGTTAGCGCCGCCATCCGGCAGACCGCCTGGTATTCCTCAAATGATGTAGTGCGTAACCTGACGCGTGGCGCTTTTGGCTACGCGTTAAGCTCAGGCAAGCTGCGGGAAAAAGTAGATCAAAAAATTTATAACGTGCTGCCGTGATAAATCTGATAACCCAAATCAATCGTATTATGGTTGAGATCGTTATTTTTAATTTTGTTGAGCAACATCTGCGCGGCTCTGCGCCCGATCTCAAAACGAGGGGTAATTACGCTGGCGAGGCTCGGTATCATTTGCCTGCCCATCTCCAGACCGTGGAAGCCGGCGATGGAGATCTGCTCCGGTACGGCCAGTTGACGCTCGCGGCACCACAGTAGAGCGCCCATTGCGATATCGTCATTAGTACAAAAGACGCCATCCACGTCCGGGTGCGCAGTAAGCGCATCACGCATTAGCTGTATCCCCAGATGGATAGAGGAGATAGCGCGGGGATTGATGCGCAACGGCGCCAGCCCCCGGCGCGTCATCGCATCGCAGTAGCCGTGATAACGCTGCTCATCACGGATATCGTCTTTTGAACCCAGATAGAGGATTTTACGCCGCTGGCGTTTATCCAGCATGGTGCTGACCATATCAAAGGCGGCCTGACGGTTATCAAACCCCACCTCCATATCTAAGCGATCGCCCTGGATGTCCATAAGTTCTACAATCGGAAGGGTTGCTGAGCGCAGGAATTTGACGGTTCTGAGGGTATGATATTTTTCTGAAAGAATAATGCCGTCGATATTGTAGGACAATAAATTGATAACGGACTCTTCTTCCGAATCGCGATTGTAATTGTAATTCGCAATGAGAGTTTGGTAGTTATGACCCGACGTTACGGATTCAATCCCGGCAAGAATGTCGGCAAACAACTGGTTCTGAAAAGAGGGGATCAGCACGCCCAGAGTGTAACTTTGCGCGTTTAACAGCATAGCTGGCGCGCGATTTGGTATGTAGTTAATTTCCTCCATGATCTGCGCAATACGCTCGCCGGTTTCCCTGGCGACTTTTTTCGGCGAGCGGATGTAACGGCTCACCGTCATTTTTGTCACGCCAGCAAGCGTAGCGATATCCTGCAAAGAAATTCTGTGATTCCTCATGTTTTCTCCAGTACTGGGGGCGGGAACGTCGCCCCCATGGTTAATTGGGCTGCGGATGATGAATTAATGCAGAACCGCATTCAGCGCCAGTACGCCCAGCAATCCCATGACAGAAATCAATGTTTCCATAACGGTCCAGGTGCGTAGGGTTTCCCCGACGCTAAGATTAAAATACCCTTTAAATAGCCAAAAACCGGGATCGTTAACATGTGATGCAATAACGCTTCCTGCGCCTGTCGCCAGTACCATTAACGCCGGATCGGCGTGGGTTACGTTAATAATCGGCAATACGACGCCCGCTGTGGTTATCGCGGCCACGGTCGCGGAACCTAACGCAATACGCAGCACGGCGGCTACCGTCCAGCACATTAATAACGGAGATAGCGAGGTGCCGGTCATTAATTGCGAGATATATTGACCCACGCCGCTATCCACCAGCACTTGCTTAAACGCGCCGCCGCCCGCGATGATAAAAACAATCATCGCAATAGCGCCAATGGACTCGCCGACGATATCCATCACCTGCTCAACCGTACGTCCGTTGCGTCGGCCCAGCGTAAAAATGGCGATGATAATGGCAATAAACAACGCCACTGCTGGATTACCGATAAATTCGAAGAAAACCCGCACGGCATTCGTTTTTGGCAGCGTGATTTCACATACCGCTGCGATGGCCATCAGAATGACCGGGATCACGGCGGCAAAAATACTGTTCCAGAATGACGGCATCTCCTCTTCACTGAATAGGTGAGGATTAAATAATCCTTCAGGTGGCGCTTTCTCAAATCGCGCCAGCAATTTTGAAAACAGCGGGCCGGCAACAATCACGGTCGGTATGGTAATGATTAACCCATACAACAGGGTCGTACCGAGATTTGCCTCAAAAATTGTCGCAATAGCGGTAGGGCCGGGATGCGGCGGCAGGAAGCAGTGCGTAACGGATAAGGCGGCGACCATTGGAACCCCGACATACAGCAATGGCAGTCCCGATGAGGCCACAATCGTAAAAACGAGCGGCAACAGCAGTACGAATCCGACTTCAAAAAACATTGCCAGGCCGACGATAAGCCCGGTGATCACCAGCGCCCATTGCACGCGTTTTTTGCCGAACGTATTAATGAGCGTCGTCGCAATGCGCTGCGCTGCGCCGGTGTCGGAAATTAATCTTCCCAGCATCGCGCCAAAACCGAGGATCATGGCGAGTCCGCCCAGAGTACCGCCAATTCCGTTTTGTATGGAGTGCAGGACGTCTTGCGCGCCCATCCCTTCGGCAAATCCCACCACGGCGGCAACCAGAACAAGGGCGATAAAGCCGTTAACTTTAAAGCCAATCATTAAGACCAACAGCAGCGCAACGCCTGCCGCAATAATTATTAATGGCATATTCGTCTCTCTTATTAGCGCCAAAATAGCAGCGCTTACGCGCTGCGTCGTATTTCCCTGGTCAGACGGCAACCAGCATACCGCCATCGACAAACAGCAGATGTCCGTTAACAAAGTCGGAGGCTTTTGACGAGAGAAACACCGCTGCGCCAATAAGCTCCTGGGGATCGCCCCAGCGTGCGGCAGGCGTACGTTTGCATAGCCAGGAGGTGAAGGCTTCATCTTCAACCAGCGCTTTGGTCATCTCCGTTTTGAAGTACCCCGGCGCAATACCGTTGACCTGGATATTATGACGCGCCAGCTCCACGCACATGCCGCGAGTCAGCATCTTCACGGCACCCTTCGATGCGGCGTATGGCGTAATCGTGTCGCGGCCCAGCTCGCTTTGCATCGAACAGATGTTGATCACTTTTCCTGCCTGACGCGCCACCATACGGCGCGTAACGGCCTGAGAGACGAGAAAAACCGCGGTTTGATTTACGGCGATGACGTCATTCCACTCCTGTTCGGGAAACTCAGTAAACGGATGACGGCGCTGGATACCGGCGTTATTTATCAGGACGTCAATGACGCCGATATCTTTTTCGATATGTTCAACCGCAGCTTCAATATCCTGTTTATGGGTGACATTAAAGGGAGCGGCAATAGCCTTTATCCCTTCCTGCTGGAGTTTCGTCACGGCTGTTTCGGCGCGCTCCGGGGTAATATCGTTAACAATAATGCGCGTGCCATAGCGACCAAGACCGGTCGCCAGCAAATAACCAATTCCCTGAGCGGCTCCGGTGATAAGGATATTTTTACCTGCCAGTGAAAAAAGATCGTTCATGATAGTGTCCCTTATTTTACTTTCTCAGAAAACGAGCTGAACTTTTGCCGCCTGTGTTTTGTCTCCGGCAAAGATCAGCGCCGCTTCCAGGTCGGTAAATGGATATTCCGCGCTCAGTAACGGCAGCGGATTGATAACGCGGTTGGCAAGCCAGGAAACCGCAGTATTAAATTCGGTAGTAAAGCGGAAAGAGCCTTTCAGGGAGATCTCTTTGCTTATTACCATCATCATCGGGAAGTTGGGGACTGCGCCGCCCATGCCAACCTGCACCATCACGCCTTTGGCCCGTGTGACTTCCAGACACGTTGAGATAGAGGAAGGATGCCCAGAGACTTCAAAACTGATATCGAAATACCCTTTTTCTGCTTTCCAGTCATCGAGAGAATCATGCTGTGGGTTCACCAGCGTATCCGCGCCCATCTGCCGGGCCAGCGAGAGAGAACGGGCGCTGATATCGGCACATACCACTTCCGCCGCGCCCAGCGTTTTTACCGCGCTAACAATCAGGCAGCCGATAGGGCCAACGCCGGAGATAAAGACGCGTTTGCCCTGCAGATCGCCCGCCTCATGAGCCGCATGAATGGCAACCGCCAGCGGTTCGGCAAAGGCCATGGCTTTTTCGTCCGCCTGTTCCGGCCAGGGAATGCACTGAGCGGTATCGACAGCTTTAAATCGGGTAAAACCGCCATCGACATGCGGAAAATACATGGCGCTGCCAAAGAAGCGCATTTCAATACAGTGGTTTTCTTCATGCTGCAGACAGTATTTGCAATGACCGCAAGGCTTCGATGGATTAATCGCTACCGGTTGTCCTTCTCGTAATAAATCTGAGTCGCTACGAACGATTTTGCCAATCACTTCATGCCCTAAAATCATTGGCGCTTTTACTGTAAAATTGCCGACTTTGCCTTCCTGATAATAATGTAAGTCAGACCCACAAATGCCGCCACGGGTAATTTGTACGAGTGTTCCTTTATTATTCCATTCAATATTTTGTTCCGTAACGGCAACAGCACGCTTACCCGCAACAACGCAGGATTGAGTTTTTACTTCCATAAATTCCTCACTGGTCAGGTAGTTACCCTGAACGCATTTAAGCGGTTTTATTTGTCACTATTTGTGACTTATGTCACGCTGGAAAATTGTTACACTACAATGTTACGCATAACGTGATGTGCCTTAGAGTTCTTCTCTATGGAAATTAAAAAACGTGAAATTGTCGAACGTAGAGGCGTAATATTGTGTTGTGGAATATGACTCAGAGGTATTTAAATGGCCGGGGAAAGCTATATTTTAATGGGTGTTTCAGGTAGTGGTAAGTCTTTAATAGGCAGCAAAATTGCAACATTATTTTCTGCGAAGTTTATTGACGGCGATGATCTCCATCCGGCGAAAAACATTGATAAAATGTCTCAGGGAATACCGTTAACTGATGAAGACCGTTTACCCTGGCTGGAACGATTAAATGACGCTTCATACAGTCTTTATAAAAAAAATGAGACGGGATTTATTGTCTGCTCGTCATTAAAAAAACAGTACCGCGATATTTTACGTAAGAGCAGCCCTAACGTACATTTCCTGTGGCTGGATGGCGATTACGCTACCATTCTGCAGCGAATGCAGCGTCGTGCCGGGCATTTTATGCCGCCAGACCTGCTGCAAAGTCAGTTTGACGCGCTGGAGCGACCGTGTGCCGATGAACATGATATTGCGCGTATCGATGTTAATCATGACATCGAGCACGTGACGGAGCAGTGCCGACTGGCTGTACAGGCTTTTCGTCAGGCACTCAGCGCTTCCTGATCATTGTCAAAGCGCTGAGTCAGGCGGTCAGAAGTCAGCTTTTAGCACTACACGATAGCGGGCTTTGCCGTCGCGAACGTGCTGGATAGCCTCGTTGATTTGTGACATTGCGAACAGTTCCGTGGTGGGCGCGACTTTGCTGCGTCCGGCGAATTTCATCAGTTTGCGAAGTTCATATGGCGTTCCGGTTGCCGAGCCTGAGATACTGCGATCGCCGGCAATTAATGTAAACGCCGGTACGGGCAGCGGCTTCAATACCGCCCCAACGGTATGGAAGTTGCCGCCATAGGTCAGCGCTTCGAAGTAGGGCTGCCAGTCGAGATCGACGTTGACCGTGTTAATAATGAGATCGAACTGGCCCGCCAGTGCTTTTAACGCTTCCGGATCGCGGCTGTTCACCACGTTATTGGCCCCCATCGCCAGCACTTCCTGCTCTTTCGATGGATTGGAGCTGAACGCGGTGACTTCACAGCCCATCGCGTGTAACAGCTTTATGGCGATATGCCCCAGCCCGCCAATACCGATGACGCCAACGCGGCTGGTAGCAGTAATATGGTGCATCAATAGCGGTTTAAAGACCGTAATGCCGCCACATAACAGCGGGCCTGCGGACGCCATATCTATATTCTCCGGAAGAGGAATTACCCACTGCCAGCCCGCGCGAAGCTTCTCGGCAAAACCGCCACGATTGAGGATAGTGGGCACTGCGCCTTCCTGGCAGTTAATTTGATTGCCGCTGATACAGGCATCGCAGTGTCCGCAGCTGCGCGCCGTCCAGCCGATTCCAACGCGCTGGCCGACTTTTAGCCCCTTATCCTGTGCCGCGCTGCCGAGTGCGGCCACCCGACCGATGACCTCATGTCCGGCAACCAGAGGGTATTGAGAGAACCCCCATTCATTGTCGATCATCGACAGATCGGAATGGCAGATCCCGCAGTAGTCGACCCGTACCTCGACATCTTCCGGTTGGAGTTCTCCCGCGTCATATTCATAGAGTTCGAGCTCGCCGCCCGCCTCTTTGGCGGCGTAGCTTTTTATTATCGTCATTGTGCTTCCCTTAATGTGGTGTTGAACTGAAAAGTGTAGAGCATGGAGGCAAGGGACGCCCGACGTTAATCTGCTGGAGAAGGCGGGAAGTAGCCTGATTATTCTATTTAATACTCAACGCTGCTGAAATTTTCAGCACTTAGCGATACAGGTGTATGCTCGTGCTTGCATGGCGGCGTATGACAGGTATAATCCACAACGTTTTCCGCATACCTCTTCAGTGCCGAAGTGGCGAAATCGGTAGACGCAGTTGATTCAAAATCAACCGTAGAAATACGTGCCGGTTCGAGTCCGGCCTTCGGCACCATTAACACTTCTTTTGACGTTTCCTGAAGTCTACAAATCCAGAAAAAATCCTTAAAAACAAGCAAGTTACCGTATTTCATGGTCTTTGTTGGTCTCTTGTGGTCTACCCTCTTTTGGGGGCATAATCGGGGGCATGTCAATTCGATCAGGATTTGTGCCCCCAAAATGAAACTCAATGCTCGCCAGATAGAGACCGCAAAGCCGAAAGAGAAAGCCTATAAAATGGCTGATGGAGGCGGCTTGTATCTTGAAGTCTCCCCAAAAGGTTCCAAGTATTGGCGCATGAAATATCGCCGCCCATCTGACAAAAAGGAAGATCGGCTCGCTTTTGGTGTATACCCGACGATCACTTTGGCTGAGGCTCGGGGTAAGCGCGATGCAGCAAAGAAATTGTTGTCTCAGGGCATTGACCCCAAAGCTGAGCAAAAGGGGGCACAAGCTGAAATTGAGGGGGCATATTTATTTGAAACTATCGCAAGGCAATGGCACGCAAGTAACCTAACTTGGAGCGAAGATCATAGCCGTCGCGTTCTGCTGACGCTTGAGCAGTATATTTTCCCCTCGATAGGTCAAATTGACGCCAGAACTTTGAGAACCAGCCAGCTTCTCAATCCGATCAAAGCTGTTGATGCGGCAGGTAAACATGATGTTGCGCAGCGACTGATGCAGCGCGTAACCGCAATTATGCGTTTCGGTGTGCAGAATGACCTTCTTGAATCAAATCCTGCCAGTGATATGGCTGGAGCGCTTTTAAGCGTTAAGGCAGCCCATCACCCAGCACTACCCCCAAAAAGAATCCCTGAGTTTCTTGAAAGACTATCACGCTATAAAGGGCGACTAATGACACGGCTTGCCGTTGAATTAACGCTACTCACATTTATTCGTTCAAGTGAGATGCGTTTTGCTCGCTGGAGTGAGGTTAACTTTGAACGAAGCGAGTGGACGATACCCGGAATTCGTAAACCTATTCCCGGCGTAAAACACTCTGAGCGTGGGATGAAGATGAAAACTGAACATATTGTTCCGCTTAGCAAACAAGCATTTGATATTTTTAAACGTTTACATGCCTTGAGCGGTAAAGGCGAGGTTATATTTCCCAGCGATCATGATCCCAAAAAAGTAATGAGTGAAAATACTGTAAATAGCGCCTTACGTGTAATGGGATATGATACTAAGACAGAAGTATGTGGGCATGGTTTTAGAACTATGGCGCGTGGTGCGCTAAGTGAGTCGAAACTATGGAATGATGATGCCATTGAAAGACAGCTAAGTCACGTTGAACGAAAAAACGTGAAAGGTTCATATATGCATACTTCTGAATATCTTGAAGAAAGAAGATTAATGCTGCAATGGTGGGCTGATTACATTAATGCTAACAAGAATGGATCTATCACACCATATGATTTTGCGCGTGTGCATGGAAAATAATTACCATTGTGGTACTGAGGAGAGATTCAAATGAATAACACTCAATCTGATAATAATTTGTTTTATTTTAATAGGTTAACGTACATTACACCGCACGAAGTGGCGCTTGCTATGAATGGTTTTGACTATGATACCGAAAATGATGAATTGACTGATATTCAATTAAAAGAGGTTATTCGGTTAAGAAAGGCAATAACCAGAAATCTACAATTGATTAATGAATATAAAAACATATCCGCCACGCAAAAAGTGGAGGCGAATTTAGTATTAACTGCCGCTTATATCTTTCAGAGGGAAGATATTGTACCTCCTGAAATTAAGGAAAGAATTGAGAACGCATTGCAACAACAAGTAAAAAATAAAGATTGGGGCGATATTTTAATGATGCTAGGAGGAAGTGAATTATATGAAGTTGGTAAAAAGTTAAGGAGTAATGGCAGAGGGCAGTACAGAAAAGATGATGAGGATAATTATAGTTGTAAATTAATTTACTTACTAATTGAGTTGCTTAAGAAACATGGAAAGGGAAATTATAGCGATAATAGTGTTATATATAATGATATTGTTTCTTTTTGTAATGAGAATGAGATTCTATTGAAAGGGATTAAAAAAGCTACGTTCTATAATAAAATAAAGCTGGGGAAAGACATTATAAAATACGGAGAGTGAATTTATTATTACTATCTGTATATCTCTCATTAGAAGGGGCTACAAGAGGCTCTAAGGGGCTATAGGGGGTAATACAGTGTAATACTGTGGTAATCCCTGAGTAATATGAATCGATAAAACGCAATAATACCTTCTAACGTATGATTTGTTTGTGCTGTAATGCTATCTATATGAATTTTATTGATTTTATTTTGTTGTGCGTTTTCCTCTTCTCGTGTTCTTTCATATGAACATTATTTCTTTTTTCAGTAGAAAATATCACGTTTCAATAGAATCAGCGTTTGTATTAATAGATTCCATTATCACTAGAATCACTTTTTTTCAGTGTTTAAAGTCACCGTGAACTTAAGTAGAACACGGAGTAACAAGATGGAATATGCAAACAACCTTTCAGATAATCAGACTCTTATTTCAGTAAAAGAGGTGTTAAGACGCGTTCAGCGTAGCAAGGCATGGCTTTACAAACAGCTTTCAAATAATACATTTCCCCGCCCAGTAAAAATAGGAACTCGTGCAATTTCATTTGTTGAAAGCGAAGTCGATCACTGGATTCAAGAGCAAATATATGCCTCTCGTGGTGAACGGCATGAAAATCACTAATAAAAAAGCCCGACATATTGAGTTTGTGGGCTTAAAAATATTGTCGCTTACTGAAATTAGCATGGAGCCTGAGAGAACGTCTGTTAGCTTCTCTATTCAGCCTCCTTGCTCTGGCTTAACTTTCCTGCGCTGGCGGCGTTTGATCTCACTTTGCATGGATGTAATGATGAATTGTGACGTACTTTCGTCCTCTTCTTTCACCATTTCCATCGCTTCAACTACGTCATGTGGCACTCGTGCCTTTAAGGCTTGTGATTTAGCATTCTTTGTACCGGTAGCCATTACTGAATCTCCGTATGTTTGGTGGGCCACAGTATACACGGGAAAAGAACAAAGAAAAGCATTGACGTGGGCCACACCTAATATCTATAGTGGGCCACACCTTAAGTGTTCTAGGGTGAAAAAGGCGAAGCCCGGCAGTGCAGCAACACTAACCGGGCCTCTGACCAATCCGCTGTATGAGGAAACGAAGATGGCTAAACAGAAGTGTACCTGGTTATTTGCTGCGATCAACCGCAGTCAACGCAATGCCCGTCCTGTGATGTTAAGGATCACCGCAGATAACGAGCGCTCAGCGCGGCGCAGACTGGCCCCGGACTACGTGCTGAGCTTTGCCGGTCGCATTCCCTGCGGAGGTGAACATGCGTAATTATCCGCAACCCGGCGAACGCTGGCAGCATGAACGTGGCTGGACCATCACAATCATCCGATTAATTGAAGCCTCGCCCTCCGTGGCGCTGGTTAATCCTGAATTCAGCTGTGAAGTGCTGATACGTCATGACAGCGACAACCAGCTTTCTTCCTGCCCTCTGGCATGGTTTGAACAGCGGTATACGCGCCTGTTTGATGCGCCGCTCTTTAAACCTTCGCCAGCTCCGAAGGGCGGTAGTGGCTCTCTGACATTACATCCGTCTGTTGTATTTACCCGTTGGCGGGAGCGCAGCATACGGCGTTCTGCTGAACCTGACGACAGTCACTATTCAAAGTTTCTCTGACAAAACACCGCTGAAAACGGAGTAATCCACGATGAATATTTCTAACGGGCACAACGGTGCTCAGGGCCACACTTTGCCTGAAAAATACAATACCGGTGCTTTTGCCTATGGGTTGTCAGAGGACGGTTTCGGAAAGCTGACCCGCGCAAGAAATGCCTGCGACATGCTCCAGCTTCTCTTTTCTGAATACCCGTCTCAGGTCGGAGCGCTGGATGCAGGTTGTGCGCCGGGTGTTGCCGCGCTGATGGAATACCTGCGGGCAGATTTGACGGATATTGCGCACAGCTGCGCACTGATTGAAGGAGGTGCCAAATGAACCAGCCGCAGGTTTCCATTTTCCCGGCAGAAATGACCATCGCGCTGTACCGGCGGGCTATTGCATCGGCATGGCGGCAGAAAACGCTGAACGAAACTGGCAGCGAACAGTATGGTCCGCACAGCCTGACGGTTGAGCGTATTGAAATGGCCATTGCCCTGCATATCGAGTGCGCACTGATTAACGAGTACGGCGAAGCACAGGGCGCCGCTGCCGCGCTGGCACTGCTGACTGACATGCTGGAGCCGTCACTGCTGACTGCGCCGCCGGTACTGACCGTGCGCGGCTGTGAGGTGATGGCGGAGCTGTACCGCACACTTCCGGCGGCCTTTGATGATTTCTGCAGCACGGGTGTGGCACTGCATCAGGGGGAAGTATGACAACACAGACGGTTACGCAGATTTCAGCCGCAGCCCGGGGGAAATGGCCCGTTATTCTGCAGATGTTGCGTATTGATGTACCCGAAAACGGCAGGCACGGTCCCTGTCCGAAATGTGGGGGCAAGGATCGTTTCCGCCTCGATGATCTTGACGGGCGCGGAACGTGGATTTGCAGCCAGTGCGGCAATGGTGACGGTCTGGATCTGGTTAAGCTCATGACCGGTTACGGCGTCAGAAAGGCTGCGCAGGAGGTGGCGCAGGTGCTTAATGTGCCGGATGTGCAGGAACTGCCCGTTAAGCCCGCCAGGCAAAAAGCCCCTAAACGCGATATGAGCCTTACCGTGGCGGCGCTGATGAAAGAGAGCCACACGGGAGAAACCCCCTATCTGAACGGGAAAGGGTTTGCCGGATATCCGGCCTCCCTGACCGGAAGCGTGCAGCATATCAGCGGTAAGGATTTTCCTGCCGGTTCCCTGTTGTTACCGCTCACCACCAACGCCGGAGCCGTGACCGGTGCGCAGCTTATCGCCCCGACGGGTGAAAAAAGTATACTGCCCGGCAGCACGATGAAAGGCGCGTTTGTGGCGCTCAGCCCGTTACCGTCTGAACCGCCGGTACAGGTAGTGATTACCGAAGGTTACGCCACGGCACTGACGGTGAGCCAGCTCACCGCCGGATGCGTAGTGGCTGCCATATCTGCAGGCAACCTGCCCAACGTGGCGCAGTCGCTGCGGGCACGCTGGCCTGAGGTAAAAATCATCATCGCCGGTGATAACGATTTTCAGGACGGTGGCGAAAATCCCGGCAGATCCTTTGCTGAACGGGCGGCAAAAGCCGTCGGCGGCTGGATGACACTGCCACCGGGAGAGATTAAGGCTGACTGGAATGATTTCCATCGGGAGCACGGTATTACCCGCGCCCGTGAAGCCTTTCGTAACGGTCTGGTGCTGTGCGGGGAGGGCCGCACGCAGCTGCCGCACGGATTCCGTCTTACCCAGGAATATCTCTGGTATGAAAAACAGGTACAACGCAACGGTGAAACGGAGATCCAGAACGTCAAAATATGCAACCCGCTGCGCGTGACGGCAATCACCTGCGATGCTGATGGCGGTAACTTCGGGCGACTGCTGGAGTGGGAAGATACGTGGGGTGAGCGCCGCCGCTGGGCGATGCCGATGGAAATGCTGAGCGGCAGCGGTGAGGAGCTGCGCCGGGTACTGCTGGTCAACGGACTGTCCTATATCAGCACCACCGGTGAGGCCCGCGCACGCCTTATGGAATATATCTCTCTTTGTAAACCGGAACGCCGCGTGACCTGCGTCAGCCGCACCGGCTGGCATGGTCAGGTTTACGTCCTGCAGGATGAGGTCAGCGGTGAAGGTGCAGAGGGTGTCATTCTCCAGACCACTTCCGTGCAGGGGCGCGATTTCCGCGTGTCGGGCACAACGAAGGAATGGCGGGAGCACGTTTCCCGCTACTGCACCGGCAACTCCCGCGTGGCGTTTGCCGTCAGTCTGGCGTTTGCTGCCCCCCTGTTACGGCTGGTTGGTATGGACGGCGGCGGCTATCACCTCAAGGGGGAATCGACGGACGGTAAGACCACCACAATGAAAGCGGCAACCTCCGTCTGCGGCGGGCCTGACTACTGGTACACGTGGCGGGCAACCGGCAACGCGCTGGAGGGATGCGCCAGCCGCCGCAACGATGCCGCCATGATGCTCGATGAGATCCGGGAGGTGGACGGACGCGAGGCAGGCAATATCGCCTACATGCTGGCAAACGGTCAGGGCAAGGGCCGTGCCGGTACGGACGGTGAGCTGCGCACCCGTAAGCAATGGCGGCTGCTGTTCTTTTCAACCGGCGAGCTGTCACTGACCGAACATGCAGCAAAAGCCGGTGAGCGTACCTTTGCCGGGATGGAAGTCAGGATGATCCAGATCCCCAGCGATTCCGGGAAATTTGGCGTATTTGAGGAGCTGCACGGCTTCGACAGCGGCAAGGCACTGGCGGAACATCTGGAGTGGGCCACGTCCAGCTACTACGGTTCGCCGTTCCGGGAGTGGCTGAAAGCCCTGACTGCTGACCTTAACGGGCTGACGGCACAGGCAAAGTCACTGATGAAGGAATATACCGCCGCCCTGACCCCGAAAGATGCGGGTAATCAGGTGGGCCGGGCCGTCAACCGCTTTGCACTGGTGGCGATGGCGGGCGAGCTGGCAACCCGGCTGGGTATCACCGGCTGGCCTGAGGGTGAAGCTCTGCGGGCAACCCGCGTCTGCCTGAACGCATGGCTGAAAGATCGCGGGCACACCGCCAACCAGGAAGATATTGCTGCACTGGAGCAGGTACGCAGCTTCTTTACCGCGAATCAGTACAGTCGCTTTGCAGACTGGCACGACGAGCGCAACCGCCCCGGCAATATGGTGGGCTGGCGCAGGGTGGAGAAAGGCAGTACCGCGCAGGGGACGGAAGCCATCACCACGTTCTATGTCATGCCATCTGGCTGGAAAGAAATCTGCCGGGGATTTGACCCGCGCAAGGTGGCGCGTCTGTGCGCGGATCGTGGATACCTGCTGCCCTCAACCGATGGCAAGCTCCAGACAACCATTCGCCCGCCAGAGATGAATCCCCGCAGGCTCTATGTCTTCAACAGCGAGGTGCCGGGTTAAGGCTTTGCGTGAGTCTTATTTATTAAGGGTAACAGGTGAAACAGGTGGAACAACCGTATTTTACAAGGGCTGAGCCTGTTCCACCTTTTGAAATAGTGAGGTGGAACAGGTGGAACGCCAGCCGATCCGCTGTTCCACCTTGTTACCCGCGATGTTCCACCTGTGCTGTGCATATAAATACTTTATAAAACAATGCTGTAACACATGTTTCACCTGTTCCACCGCATCAGGGACATAAAACAGACTGAAACAGAGGCATTTTTTCTGGCTGGCTTTCATAGCCACGTCTGAATAACCGCAAACGCCCGTTGTGCCAGCCACCACACACTGAGCACCGGTAGTGCGCTTGTGTCAGCCACGACACAATTGACGTAACGAACCAACCCGACAGGAGAAGTCATGAACAACCCAGCAGAGAATAACAACCTTTCCACTTTTCCGGCTGTAACGCAGCGGGCACTGGAAACCATGAACACAGCCAGAAACGCATGGCTTGAAGCACGTCGTAAGCAGAAAGCGGCAGCGGATAATATTGCGACAATCCGCCAGCGCCGCGCTGAAATGGAAGCCTCGACGAACGCGCTGAATGAGGAGTGGCGCACGCTGTTCCGTGAAAGTCAGGGCGTAGTCTCAAAGGAAATGAAAAAACTGCGCACGGAAATTGCGCTGGGACGAGAAACGCTTGAGGATTTTGATGAACTGCTGGCAGCTCAGGAAAGCGAAAATGCCTTATTACCACAGGAAGCCGGGAAATTAGCCGGACAGTACATCAGCGCGCACAACACCCTTATGGAGATCCGCGCGAAACAAATCTGGGAAGATTTCATGCAGTCGCATGGTAAGGCATTAATCCAGACACTGAGCCTGCTCAAAACCACAATGGGCCGGAAAGCCAGCGCTGTTATTGGCGTGGTTCATTCCGTGAATGATCCGGACACTGTGCTTAAAGACTTTATTCGCAAACACATCACCGAACCGTCGCTCGCTAACGATGCGATGCCGGAGCACGATCCAGTATTAAAACTGGCGGGTGTTGCACCGGATTATGCTGCTCTTGCTGATTTCCGCAAACTTCCTTCTCCGGCGGCCCTTCATAAAATGAAGATCCGGCAGGAACGTGAAGAACTGCAAAAACGTAACCGAGCCGCGGAGGGTATCTGATGGCGTTGAAATGTCCTTTCTGTTCAGCCATTGCACATTGTCGAGCCAGTGTGTACGAAGCTCCGTCTGTAAAGAAAACGTACTACCAGTGCCAGAATCTGGAATGTTCAAGCACTTTTACGGCGCTTGAATCAGTGCATACTATTATCACACGTCCGCGGAAAGAAGAGAAAACGCAGACAGTGCAGGAGCCTACTGACAAAAAAGGGCAAACGCTCAATCGCTATGGCTCCGCTTCAAAGCTGTCAAGCCGTCAGCAAATTCCTGTCTGATTAGCAAAAAACACCCACGCAATCCCGGTCCAGTACCGGGATTTTTTACCCCTTTTATCTGGCTGGCCTGAGAGCGCATGAGTGCATGACTATGGCGCATGAAAACGCATGAGTCTCATGCGCCATTTTTGACGCAAAAGCCCTTGTGTGGTGGCTTCTGAAACGATTTACGGGGTGCATGAAAACCAGTCTGTTAAGCGAAGCGGGCAGGCGGGCGGGGCAGCGCACGTAAGCGCTGAAAGTAATGGTTTTTATCAAAAAAAGGAACGATAGTATTATTCGATAATTTGGAACGAATTTTATTCAATACGTAGAGGGTAGGTTATGGACAATGGTTACGATGAGGATTACATATCTGGTCTGACTGATCGTGTTTTCTTAATCAAGAGACAACTTGAAGCTGGTAAAATGCATATCGCTAGCCATCTTGTGGATGGATTTAAAGAAAGTTTCGATAAAATTAGGTTAAGGCCTGATGGAAAAGTTGACCCAACTACCGTTGATGGTCGCATCAGAGCGATGGGTGCAGCAGTAAATCATTTTTTTGAACGTAATGAAATTAAGAAAAAGTTCAATATAGTTGACTTTCAAGAAGCGTATTTTAAGATTCTATTCAGCAATTTCTATCAATTTTATGATGACTTTATTAAAAGTAAGGCTCAACCGTATCAAGTAGCTCATTTCATTTCTGAACAAAGTGATTTCGTAGATCATCTAGATCAGATTTTTCCAGAGTTGCTTTCTGATGTTAAGGAGTTTTGGGAGACAGTTCATGAAATTGGTGAAATTCATCTCCAAGATGGTGAACAGTTAAAAGCAAATTTTGCGGGTGATCTTTTCCCTGCATATACAGAAAATGCAGTATCTTGCACTGGTCTCTATATTGATACAATAATATTACCGTGTCCTATATTGAGAGTAGGGAAAATATATGGATTTACTAATAAAAAACACTTTTGTTTCTTATTAATGAAACACGTTTTAACATGCATGACTTACAGAAATTTAGCATTGGAGGATATTGAACCTGCTATAGTACTAGTTCTTCCTGATAAACGTGATTTTAGTAGTGATGATAACGAGGGACTGCATGAGCGCGCAACGCCTTTTGTTCTTGCCCATGCTCAATATCTATATGGCAGAAGTTTTGAGAGTAAGGATGAATTGTTTGATTTTAGTTCATCATTAACTGATGTTGATAAAGTTTTTAGAGAATTAAAACGCCCTGAAAGATTAATTTTTGATACCGAGTGGGGACCTGGCGGACGAGCGCAACTAGAACGGCATTTAGCCGATCCTGAGAAAATGAAATCACCAGTTCATAATGGTAATCCAGGAATTGAGGTGATGTTCACATGCACTGGTCGCATGCCACAGGCACTTGCAGCAAGAATAAATGCTCAAGATTTTAGAAGTACGCCATATATTAATGCAGAAACCTCTTGGCTTTATTACACTTGGTTGATGGAATATGAAGCTCTTGACTTTAATATTGATAATGAAAATTTAAAAGAGTTACATATGGTCAATGCTTTATCCAAAGGGATGCAAGGCGGTTTTTCTTGGTTAGGAGATATCCCTTTGAATAACATCCTAGAAATAAGGCGTAACGGATTAATGCCGGAAATACGAAATATTTTATCAATCGGTATTTCTGAGATAATTAGTGCATCTCCTCGTGATTATAATGCTTCTTCACAAAGGGTAATTGATAATGTGGATAGGGCATTTATTCAACATCAACGTTTCCTTGAAAAAATTAGAAAGGAAAAACTAAGAATTTTAGGGGTGGAAGTTGCACCATTTATAGTTAATGGTGCTTTCGGTATTGCTTCAGCATTAATCAACAAACCTGAATTAGCCTTGGCTAGTTTTACACTTGGGACATTGGGTTTGCCAACTCTAAAAGATATTAGAACTAGTTTTAAAAATAGAGAGGAAAAACTAGCCAATTATAAAAGAACAGCTACAGGCTTGATGTTTAGAAAAAAATAAAATGTGGGCCGTTTAAGGCCCTTTCATTTAATCTAATAAGTATGGCCTAAATTTTATTACCTCTTCATTTAGCCATTCATTCAACTCTTCACAACGTTTTTGGAGGGGGAGTAATTCATTACGAACAAACACACGACTTGCTTTTTCCACATCGCCAAAACCACCAGTGTTGTTAGGTATGATACCCATCATCTGCGGTGGCACGCGGTGCGCTGCCATCATGTCATCACGACTCACATTCTTGATATTCATAAACTCATCTTTTGCCGCCACCTCTGACAGCGGGATGATCTGGATGCCGTCCTTTTTACCATTGGGCGAGTACATAAAAAGATTGCGAAAGTTTCCCGGCCCTTTGGCACTTTTCATTGCCTTGCGGATGTTGTTCACGTCCTCCTGATTCTGCGCCGCGTCTGTCATGTACATGATGAAACCCGCATGACTACCGTTGATGTAATACTTCCGGCGGAACAGCGTTGCGGACTCGTTGAGCAAGGTTGACGGAATGGCAGAGAGATAACCGGGCAGCCCGTAAATCTCCTGGTTAATATCCGGCTCCATCAGGTGAAAAATATTGCCTCTGGTGAACTCATAAGGCTGCGTCGTCAGGCTGTAGTTCACAAACCAGTAGGATTCTAGGTTAACACCGCGCCGGGTATACTTTGCCAGTGCTGGCTCCAGTGAGAGGATACCACCCAGCCGGTTAGTGCGCTTTTCCAGATAGGCATTACCAAACACCAGATAATCCTGAACGAAACGGTTGAAAGACTGCTGGCTGAGCAGGCGATGCGGGATATAGGTACTGCTGAGAATGTCGCGCTTAACGGCAATTGGTGAACTGTGATGTACGGCTGCGCGGTAGGTACGTGCCAACCCTGCAAAACTCACCGGCGGCTCATACCAGCGATCCATTTGCACGCATT
Organism: Salmonella sp. SAL03688; assembly: GCF_046551895.1. NCBI lineage: Bacteria > Pseudomonadati > Pseudomonadota > Gammaproteobacteria > Enterobacterales > Enterobacteriaceae > Salmonella > Salmonella sp. SAL03688. Next base: position 580 of record NZ_JBGDVI010000014.1, on the reverse strand, counting down.
CCACATAGTCCAGCAGTTCGCGCCGGTCCAGTACTGGAATGGGATCGCCAAAGGTGAAACATTCTGCAGAGGACTGCGGCTCTGCCGTTGCAGTAACCTCACGGTCAGAAATTTTGTCCTGATTATCCATATTCTTTCTCGCTGTGAACAATTCTTGAGGGATCAGGTGTGTAATGAACAGCACAACGATATTTGCTTGACTGTCTGATTACTGCTGGCGGGCATTGTGTCAAATTCGACACAATTAATAGCGGTTCTGGTGATAGGTTCTGTTCGGGTTTGGATCCGTAAAGCGAACACAAACCAAAATATTTATGTAATCTGGTTATTAATCAGACAAAGCGATAGTAGTGAAATTTCAGTGGGGGCATAAAAAGGGGCATAAAAGAAAATGTTGTTTTTAATTGTTAATCAATACATATAGTTATTGGATTTTTCCATTCCGGCCTTCGCACCATCGGAACATCAATAGACGTCAACGTGATCCTACCCACGTAATGTGGACACAGCCCTAAGCGAGGTTCTGGTTTTCAAATTGTTCCGGACTGAGACCGCCACAGGCACTGTGACGACGCCACCG
>NZ_JBGDVI010000013.1:0-134733 GCF_046551895.1 Salmonella sp. SAL03688 | reverse complement strand
CATGATCAAACTCTTCAATTTAAAAGTTTGATGCTCAAAGAATTAAACTTCGTAATGAATTACGTGTTCACTCTTGAGACTTGGTATTCATTTTTCGTCTTGCGACGTCAAGAATCCGTATCTTCGAGTGCCCACACAGATTGTCTGATAAATTGTTAAAGAGCAGTGCCGCTTCGCTTTTTCTCAGCGGCGCGGGGTGTGCATATTACGCTTTCCCGCTTCAGAGTCAAGCGTTTATTTTCGCTTTTCTCCGTGAGGTTCTGGTCTGAACCCTGCTGACCCGGCGGCCTGTGTGCCGTTGTTCCGTGTCAGTGGTGGCGCATTATAGGGAGTTATTTCTGCCTGACAAGAGGAAATTTAAAATAATTTCTCAAGTGCCTGGTATTTACCCAAAACGCCATTAAACCGGCAGTTTTTCGAGCGTTTCAAAGCCATAACGCTGTAAAACGGGTAATAATTGTTCAGCTCCTGGCGTCATTGCCATGCAATAAGCAATATTGGCATCGGTTGATTTCGCATCCGGCGCTTCATGTTCCAACAGCCAGGCTGTACGACGCGCTATCGCCGCGCCGGAATCCACTAACCGCGTCCCTTCGGGCAGGACTTGCAAAAGCTCGTCCCGTAATAGAGGGAAATGCGTACACCCCAGAACGACCGTGTCAGGCGGCTCCGGCATTCGTAGCCATGGGCGTAATATGCGGCGCAGTTCTTCCAGCGATACCGAATCGCCATGTAATTTAGCTTCCGCCAGTTCCACCAGTTCTGCCGACCCCAACATCGCTATCTGACATTCATTGGCGAAGCGCGCAATCAGCTCGTGAGTATAAGGACGTTTGACCGTGGCTCTCGTCGCCAGTAGCCCGACGACGCCATTTGCGGTCAGCCGCGCCGCTGGTTTAATCGCAGGCACAACGCCCACCACCGGGAAGGCAAACTTTTCACGTAATGCGGGAAGTGAGACCGTACTGGCGGTATTACAGGCAATCACCGCCAGTGAAAGGGGATAGCGCTGCTGTACCGCAGTCACAATCTCGACAACGCGCTCGACGATAAACGTTTCACTCTTTTCCCCGTAGGGGAAAGCCACGTTATCGAAAGCATATATATAGTGGAGATCCGGCAGGAGCCGCCGAATCTCATCATAGACCGACAATCCACCGACGCCGGAATCAAATACCAGCACGGTGGGACGTGGTTCAGAAGGTGTAGCTGCCAGACAAGGTGTATTCTCGTCCTGCAGTTTGGTAGCCATAAACTGTCTCGTAATCTTTGTCGAACAGGTTGGCTATTTTACCACGAACTGTCAGATGTGAGGTGACCGGATATGCAACCGTAAGATCCCATAAACTGACGCCGCCCATTTTTACTGTCCGGTATGGGTAAGCGGAGTAATCCGAATCATAGCGGGAACCAAGGTATTGATATGTCACCCCCCAGTCAAAATCGTAAACGTCCCAGTCAAGTTGATATTTTGCCATCTGTTTGGAACGCCGGGGTAATGGCGTATCGGTAATCGCATTACGCGCATCAACGTAATCGTAACTGACCGTATGCGTTAACGGTCCGGTATCGAAATTCGCCGTCGCCTCAATACCTTTAATGCGCGCCTTACCTTCGTTGTAATATTTTTGCAGATGATCGTCATAATCGATCATGTCATTAATATCGTTACGATAACCTGAAATACGCCAGCTGACGCCAGCGGTTAGCCCTTCAAATGCGCCTTCCCACTGTTTACTCTTTTCAGGATTCAGGTTCGGATTACCGTAATAACCATACAGTTGGCCCAAATTAGGCGCTTTGTAGGAGGTTCCGTAGGAGGCAATAAAGCGATAACCTTCTATAAACTCCCATCCCGCGCTGGTTTGCCATGTACCGTGACGACCAAACTGGGAGTTGTCATCACTGCGCGCCGCCGCTTCCAGAGTGAAGTCACCCAACTGTTGTAATCCTGTCAGGTAAACCCCGGTATTACGCTGGTCATATCCCTCGGGCACATAGCCGGTACCAGGCGTGGTAGTCTGTTTCTGCCAGTCTACGCCCGCCCCAACATTACCGTGCCCCACGACCACACTGTTGGTCCATTGAACATTGTACTGTTTCATCTCATCCAGCGTGGCGGAGGTATCATACCGGCCATAGTGCGGATCATAGTTGTAATCTTTACTGTGGCTATAGCTTGAAACCAGCTGAGACTGAATACGTTCGCCATTAAAGCGCAGCCCGGCGTCCCAGCTTTGGCTATAAAGTTTGCGTGTATCAATCAGCGGCGAGCCCGGCGAGTAATAGGCGTCGTAATCGGTACGGTTATCGTAGCCATAACCACGCACGAATCCGCTCCAGCGATCAGAAAAGGTATGCTCTAACGCGCCATAAAGCGTTTTACTCAAAAAGCCGTCCCGGTCAGGCTGCGCCTGCATCCCGGTACCGCCTTTCGCTACCACGTCAAACCCTTTGGTGTATTCGTAATCGCCGATCAACGTCGCCCGCGTATTTTCGCCAAGTTGCTGTTGCGTCGAGATGTCGTAATTCTGGTAGCTATTGCTTCCCCATCCAGCGGTTAATTCTGTGCCTGGGTTATCGCGCGTCGTAATGATATTCACTACGCCGCCGATAGCATCGGAACCATAAATAGCGGAGCGCGGACCGCGAATATATTCAATGCGCTGTACCAGCGACACCGGGAACTGGCTGAGATCGGCGGACCCGCTCACGCCTGCTAAATTCAGACGCACGCCGTCAATCAATACCAGTACATGGCTGGAGTTGGTGCCGCGGATGAAAATGGAGGAGTTTTGTCCGGCGCCGCCGCTCTGCGCAATATCGACGCCAGGCAAACGGCGCAGAACATCATTTACGGAGGTCGATTGCCAGCGTTCAATATCCTGACGCGTCACGATGGTAACGGGCGCCAGAACCGCGCTGCGCGGCTGCTGAAAACGGTTGGCGGTGACAACCAGGGTATCCGGGCTAGTGTCCTGCGCCCAAGCGGAAAAGGCCGTGACGGAGAACGCCGTCAGCAGCGTAGCTTTTTTAATCATTGTAAAGCATCCACAATATAAGAAGGATGCCGCAGGCTTCATCGATAGTACGCGATGATGAAAAACCAGATGCGACGTTAGCCGGCAGGTCTTCGGGCTTGGAGGGTTATCCGTTGGCTGGATAGCAGAAATGATGACTTCCCGCCGGAGGCAGTGTCTGCTTACGCTCTCATCTCACCTTTCCTTACCGCTGCGCGTCAGCTCCAGATTTTCACTGGATTCCCTATTAACTCACAGGACCGGCCCACGGATGCTACCGTCTGTCACAACACCCTGTCCAGACCGCGCATCACAAATCAGAAATCATCAATAGCTGGACATCCACTGAGCAATCCCTACAATCCCCGCGTACTTTTATTATTCAGGATGCGATATGACCCCCGAACATCTTCCGACAGAACAGTATGAGGCGCAGCTGGCCGAAAAAGTGGCGCGCTTGCAGAGTATGATGGCGCCTTTTTCTGGCCTGGTTCCGGAAGTATTTCGCTCGCCGGTCAGTCACTATCGTATGCGTGCGGAATTTCGCCTGTGGCATGACGGCGATGACCTGTACCACATTATGTTTGATCAGCAGACCAAAAGCCGGATTCGCGTTGACACCTTCCCGGCGGCCAGCCAACTGATTAATACCTTAATGAAGGCGATGATTGCCGGCGTGCGCGATAATCATGCACTGCGGCATAAGCTGTTCCAGATCGATTATCTCACGACCTTGAGCAACCAGGCGGTAGTGTCGTTGCTGTACCATAAGAAGCTGGACGAAGAGTGGCGTGAAGCCGCCACTGCGTTACGCGATGCTTTACGCGCGCAAGGTCTGAACGTACACCTGATTGGCCGGGCCACTAAAACTAAAATCGAATTGGATCAGGATTATATTGATGAGCGTCTGCCTGTGGCAGGTAAAGAGATGATCTACCGCCAGGTCGAAAACAGCTTTACGCAGCCAAACGCCGCCATGAATATTCAGATGTTAGAGTGGGCGCTGGAGGTGACGAAAGACTCAAAAGGCGATCTGCTTGAGTTGTATTGCGGCAACGGCAATTTTTCTTTAGCGCTGGCGCGCAATTTTAACCGCGTGCTGGCAACCGAAATCGCCAAACCGTCCGTCGCTGCCGCACAGTACAATATTGCCGCTAATCATATTGATAATGTGCAAATTATTCGCATGGCGGCGGAAGAGTTTACCCAGGCGATGAATGGCGTTCGTGAGTTTAACCGCCTGCAGGGGATCGACCTGAAGCGCTATCAGTGCGAAACCATTTTTGTCGATCCGCCGCGCAGCGGTCTGGACAGCGAAACGGAAAAAATGGTGCAGGCTTATCCACGTATTCTGTACATTTCCTGCAATCCGGAAACGTTGTGCAAAAACCTGGAAACGTTAAGCCAGACGCACACGGTGTCTCGCCTGGCGCTATTCGATCAGTTCCCGTATACGCATCATATGGAATGCGGGGTATTACTCACCGCAAGGTAAAATGTACGTCGGATGGCCGGTTATACCGCCATCCGGCCTTCGCACACTACTCTGCGGTGTCCTGCTTGCGGTTACGCAGCTTAAAGCCAATCCAGAATACCAGAATCACCGACAGCACCGCCGGGAAGAAATTAGAGCCAATATCCGGATATTCTGCACGCACGACGGTGCTATACAGTAAAACGCCAAGAATGAAACAGGCGGCGGCCAACCCCGGCAAACCTACCGGCATAGTACGATTTTGGTAGCGCTGATGCAGGCAATATACCGTCAGCACCAGCGAGATAACCGGGAATACGGAGAACGGCACAATAGCGCTAAACAGCGCCGCGAATGTGCCGTTAATCGATAAGCCAGCGATGAGCGCCAGCAACAGCGTACCTTTATCTTGACCTGACTGTTTCATTACTCGTCCTTCACGTTATTCGGAATGATGTGCTATTTTCTCTTGCTCACGGCGATACCAGTAATACGCCCCTTTCGCAATCATGCGCAGTTGCAATACCAGCCGCTCTTCTAATTGCCGACGCTGTTCAGCGCCGATGTCCAACGCCTCTGCGCCCGCGCTAAAGACAATAGTTACCATCGCTTCGGCCTGGGCTTCAGTAAACGCGCGCGGCATATGGTTTTCGAGTTCCAGATAGTCGGCAAGTTCCGCAATAAAGTGCTGAATCTCCCGTGCGACGGCGGCACGAAACGCCGCTGAAGTGCCGGAACGTTCGCGCAACAACAGACGGAAGGCGTTGGGGTTGTTGCCGATAAACTCCATAAATGTGGAGACCGACGTGCGAATGACGCTGCCGCCTTTCGCGATGCGCTGTCGCGCCTGACGCATCAACTGACGCAGCATCAGACCGCTTTCATCCACCATCGTCAGACCGAGTTCATCGACATCGCGAAAATGACGGTAAAACGACGTTGGCGCAATGCCCGCTTCACGCGCCACCTCACGCAAACTCAGGCTGGCGAAACTCCGCTCAGCGCTCAGTTGGCTGAATGCGGCTTCCACCAGCGAACGCCGGGTTTTTTCTTTTTGTTGCGCTCTAACACCCATCACAATGTCTGAATCCTTCCATATGCCTTATTCGGCACTATACCAGAGAATAAAAGTAACGGGTTCACACTGGATTGTGAATGATTGTTTACAGACAGTTTGTGCTCCGGCTTCGCAAAAAAGCACAACGATAATTGGGTTAAAGCCGGGCAAATGTTATCATCGTGTTTATTTTATGTATAAAAACAGGTGAGTAATACCATGCCACATTCCTGGGATTATGATGCAGTCGTCATAGGGTCAGGCCCCGGCGGTGAAGGCGCTGCAATGGGTCTGGTTAAGCAAGGAGCACGCGTCGCGGTGATTGAACGTTATCATAACGTTGGCGGCGGATGTACCCACTGGGGCACCATCCCATCCAAAGCCCTTCGCCACGCCGTCAGCCGCATTATTGAATTTAATCAAAACCCGCTCTATAGCGACCACTCCCGTCTTCTTCGTTCTTCTTTCGCCGATATCCTTAATCATGCCGATAACGTGATTAATCAACAAACGCGTATGCGTCAGGGGTTTTATGAGCGTAACCACTGTGAAATCTTGCAGGGCAACGCCCATTTTATTGACGAACATACCCTGGCGCTGGAATGCCATGACGGCACGGTTGAAACCCTGACGGCAGAAAAATTTGTTATTGCCTGTGGTTCGCGTCCTTACCATCCCAGTGATGTGGATTTCTCGCATCCGCGCATTTATGACAGCGACTCAATCCTGAGTCTCCACCATGAACCGCGCCACGTTATTATTTACGGCGCTGGCGTTATCGGCTGCGAATATGCGTCCATCTTCCGCGGTATGGATGTGAAAGTGGATCTGATCAACACCCGCGATCGCCTGCTGGCCTTTCTCGATCAGGAGATGTCCGACTCTCTCTCTTACCATTTCTGGAATAGCGGCGTGGTTATTCGCCACAATGAAGAGTATGAGAAAATCGAAGGCTGCGATGATGGCGTCATCATGCACCTGAAATCCGGCAAAAAACTGAAGGCTGACTGCCTGCTCTATGCTAATGGCCGTACCGGTAACACCGATTCGCTGGCGCTGGAGAATATTGGTCTGGAAACAGATAGCCGTGGACAGCTCAAAGTCAACAGTATGTACCAGACCGCCCTGCCGCACGTCTATGCGGTGGGCGACGTGATTGGCTATCCCAGTCTGGCCTCCGCCGCCTACGATCAGGGGCGTATTGCAGCGCAGGCGCTGGTGAAAGGCGAAGCGACCGCGCATCTTATCGAAGATATCCCCACCGGGATTTATACCATTCCGGAAATCAGTTCTGTCGGCAAAACCGAGCAGCAGTTAACGGCAATGAAAGTGCCTTACGAAGTGGGCCGCGCGCAGTTTAAGCATCTGGCGCGAGCGCAAATCGTCGGCATGAACGTCGGCACGCTAAAAATTCTCTTCCACCGCGAAACCAAAGAAATTCTGGGGATTCACTGCTTTGGCGAACGCGCCGCCGAAATTATTCATATCGGCCAGGCGATCATGGAGCAGAAAGGTGGCGGTAACACCATCGAATACTTCGTTAACACCACCTTTAACTACCCAACCATGGCGGAAGCTTATCGGGTTGCGGCGTTGAACGGCTTAAACCGCCTGTTTTAACGCCTTGTCGAAATGGCCATCCATTGCGCCACGGATGGCCTCTGCCAGTTGCTCATAACGGCTACGCAGCGGCGATCCCGGGCGATAAACCAGCCCCACGGTACGACGCGGCTCCGGCTTAATGCATGGCAGATAAACCACGCCGTCGCGCTTACGCTCCTGCGGTACGGCCAGCGCGGGGAGTAGTGTAATACCACTGCCCGCCGCCACCATGTTGCGCAGCGTTTCCAGACTGGTCGCCCGGAAATGGGTATCTTCATCCGCTCCCGCTTCAAAACAGAACCCCATCGCCTGATCGCGCAAACAGTGGCCATCTTCCAGCATCAGCAATTTCTCGCCCGCCAGATCGGACATCGGCACGCGATCGCGATTCGCCCACGGATGATCCTCATAAATAGCCAGCATCATGGGCTCATCAAACAGCGGCACTTCGATAAACGCCTCGCTCTCTTTCACCAGCGCCAGAATAGCGCAGTCAAGCTTGCCGCTATCGAGTTGCGCTAACAGCTGGTGCGTTTGCGCCTCATGCAGATACATTTCCAGCTTCGGGAAAGTCTGGTGCAACATTGGAATGATAAGCGGCAGCAAATAGGGACCAATTGTTGGGATTAAACCAATATGCAGCGGGCCGGACATCGTCTCGCCTTGTTGGCTTGCCATCTCCTTGAGCACCTTGACCTCACGCAGTACGGTACGCGCCTGATCCACCAGCAGTAAGCCCGCCTGGGTAAACAGCACCTTACGGCTCGTACGCTCCAGCAGCATAACGCCCAGCTCATCTTCCAGCTTACGTATTTGCCCGCTAAGGGTTGGCTGGCTGACGTGACAGGAGTCCGCCGCTCGCCGGAAATGGCGATGTTCGGCTAACGCCACCAGATATTCAAGATCACGAATATTCATTATTCATCCTCCGTCGTCACGATAGTTCATGGCGATAGGTAGCATAGCAACGAACGATTATCCCTATCAACCTTTCTGATTAATAATACATCACAGAACGGAGCGGTTTCTCGTTTAACCCTTGAAGACCCCGCCCGTTCAGAGGGTATCTCTCGAACCCGAAATAACTAAAGCCAACGTGAACTTTTGCGGACCTCTGGTCCGCTTTTTTTTTGCGTAAAAAAGCCCGGCGTCGCTGATGCTCGGCCGGGCAGTATTACCTGATGGCGCTACGCTTATAAGGCCTACAACGCGAGGCGCGCCTTCGCATCGTCGATGGCCTGCGCCACCTGCTGCGGAGAAACGCCGCCTTTTGCCGCCCGTTTATCCAGACACGACTGCAAAGACAATATCGGATACACATCGTCGCCAATCACGCGGCTGAATTTCTGTAAATCGGCCAGCGGCAACGCTTCCAGCGGCTTACCCTGGCGAATAGCTTCTACCACCGCTTCGCCGACAATATGGTGCGCTTCGCGGAACGGCACGCCTTTCGCGACCAGGTAATCCGCCAGCTCCGTGGCGTTGGCATACCCCTGTTGCGCCGCGTCCTGACAACGTGGGCGTTTCACCTGAATACCGTCCAGCACTAACGCCGCCATATGCAGGCAGTCAAGCCAGGTATCGAGCGCATCGAACAGCCCTTCTTTGTCTTCCTGCATATCTTTGTTATACGCCAGCGGCAGACCTTTTAAGGTCATCATCATGCCGGTTAGCGCCCCTTGTACGCGACCGCACTTACCGCGAATCAGCTCCAGCGCGTCCGGGTTTTTCTTCTGCGGCATTAACGATGAACCGGAAGTCACGCGGTCAGAAAGCTCTACAAAACCCGCTTCACCAGAATTAAAGAAAATCAGATCTTCCGCGAAGCGTGACAGATGCACCATGCCGATAGCCGCATCAGAAAGCAGTTCCAGTACGTGGTCACGATCGGACACGCTGTCCAGGCTGTTGCGGGTCGCAGACGCAAAGCCCAGCCAGCCTGCCAATTGTTCACGGTCAATTTCATAGGCCGTTCCCGCCAACGCGCCGCAACCTAGCGGACTCACGTCCAGACGTTTAAGCGTGTCCTGCAGGCGGCTTTCATCGCGCGCCAGCATTTCGACATACGCGAGACACCAGTGGGCGAAAGTCACTGGCTGCGCGCGTTGCAGATGGGTATATCCCGGCATTACCGCGTCCTGGTTCGCCTGCGCGTTTTCCACCAGCGCGCTCTGTAGCTGGCGGTTAGCGGTAAGCAGTTCCCTCACCGTCTCTTTGCACCACAGTTTCAGGTCCGTCGCCACCTGATCGTTACGGCTGCGCCCGGTGTGCAGCTTTTTACCCAACTGACCCACTTTGTCGATGAGCTTACCTTCCACCCAGCTATGGATATCTTCCGCATCGCTTTGCAGGATTTGCTGCGGATTCGCGCGAACCTCTTCCAGCAGCACGTTCAGCGCTTCTTCCAACTGTCGTTGCTCATCGGCAGTCAGTACGCCTACCGTGACCAATGCTTTGGACCAGGCCACAGAACCGACAATATCCTGCTCCGCCAGACGGTAATCGAAGCGCAACGAATCATTGAATTGTTTAAACCGCTGGTCTGCCGCCTGTGTAAAACGCCCACCCCAAAGTGCCATAATAGACTTCCTTAAATTCTTCGAATTTCACTGCCGGATAGCGCTACGCTTATCCGGCTTACAATTTCTGTTCGCGCAGGCCCGATAAGGCGCAGCCGCCATCGGGCGAACAAATAGTTAAGCCAGAATACGCGTGCCAATCGGCGTGCCGTTAAACAGTGCAGGCAATTGTTCCGCATGACGCCAGGAAGCAATATCCACCGGGCGACCCAGCGCCCGCGCAGCATCGAGAGCCGCATTCACTTTCACAATCATCCCGTCGGTAATAATGCCCTGGTCGATAAGCTGCTCGGCTTTGGACGCCGTCATTTCGGCGATACGCTGGCCTTTGCCGTCCAGAATACCGCTCACGTCAGAAAGCAGGATCAGATCGGCCCCCAGCGTCGCCGCCAGCGCGGTTGCCGCCTGATCGGCGTTGACGTTCATCAGCTGGCCGTCCTCTGTTACGCCAATGGAGCTGACCACCGGCAGAAAGCCGTTTTCCAGCAGCATGTTAATCAGCTTCGGCGACCCCGGCTGCGCCAGCCCGACGTGGCCTAACGCTTCATCGAGTTGGGTCACGTTTACGCTGTCGCCATCGCCCAGAAACAGACCAACAGAGGCGATATGGTGTTTCTTCGCCCAGGCCAGCAGAGTTTTGTTAGCGGTTCCCGCCAGCGCGCCGGTAATGATGCCAATCTGATCGGCAGGCGTCACGCGCAGGCCGTCTTTCTTTTTCACTGGCAAATTCAGCCCTTTCATCAGCTCATCCACCACGCAACCGCCGCCGTGAACAATCACCAGCGGACGCTGATGGGACTCACGATAGTTGACCAGCGCGGTAAAAAGACGTTCCAGAGCCTCTTCGCTATCCAGTAATACGCCACCCAGCTTGATAATTAATGGATTCATCATTTCACCCCTAAATAAGAGACTGCGTTTCAGCGAAGCCAAAACGAATATTAGCGCACTGCACCGCCTGCGCCGCTGCGCCTTTCAACAAGTTGTCTTCGGTTGCCACCACAATCAGATGTTCGCCCTGGACGGCAAAACCAATATCGCAGAACGGCAGCCCGACGACGTTCTTTAACGCCGGAACGCCTTTGTCATACAGGCGCACCAGCGGTTTGTCGCCATAGGCTTTTTGCAACACGTCGGCGACCTGCGCATGGGTTACTCCCGCTTTCAGGCGGCAGGTAATGGTTTCCAGAATCCCGCGCGGAAAATTCCCCAGATGCGGGGTGAAGATGACCTCCGCGCCCAGATGGACGGCGATTTCCGGCTGATGACGATGCGTAAACACGCCATACGGTTGCAGACTCACTTCACAGAAACTGTTCGAAATTGCTGCCTTGCGCCCCGCGCCGCTCACCCCGCTGGTGGCATTAATTACCGGCCACTGCGTCAGATCCAGAAGCCCGCCGTCAATCAGCGGTTTTAGCGACAACTGCGCTGCGGTTGGATAGCAACCAGGAACCGCAATCAGATTCGCCGTGTTCAGTTTATCGGCATTCCACTCCGCCAGACCGTACACCGCCTGCTCCAGCAGCTCAGGATACTGATGAGTAAATCCGTAGTACTTTTCATAGAAGGCGCGATCGTTTACCCGAAACGCGCCGGAAAGATCGAATACGACGCATCCGGCCTGTAAAAATTGCGGCGCCAGATCGTGGCTCACTTCATGCGCTGTCGCCAGGAACACCACATCAACATCTGCGCTAAAGTCACGTACATCCGACATCGGTTGCAATGGCAGGTCGACAATCCCTTTTAACTGCGGATGTAAATCAGAAATTAACTTTCCTGCATCATTGCTTTGCGCTGAGACGGTCAAAGCGGTTATGGTCATATGTGGGTGGCGATTTACGTAGCTTACAAGCTCTGCGCCCGCATAACCGCTAGCGCCTACAATCAGCGTATTCAACATCGGGTTCCTTTATGCTCAACGTTAATGTATTTTTATTCATAATTAATGCATGAATATTGATACTATCATGACCTGAGGTGTGTCAACAATGAAAAACGTTTTACCGCCATTTATCGAGATTTACCGCGCTCTGATTGCCACACCGTCGATAAGCGCAACCGAAGAATCCCTGGATCAAAGTAATGCGTCTTTAATCACTTTGCTTGCAGGCTGGTTCAGCGATCTTGGTTTCAACGTAGAGGTTCAACCGGTTCCAGGAACGCGAAACAAATTTAATATGCTCGCCAGCACCGGACATGGCGCGGGCGGTTTGCTGCTGACCGGCCATACCGACACGGTTCCCTTTGATGACGGACGCTGGACGCGCGACCCGTTCACGCTGACCGAGCACGACAATAAGCTCTATGGTCTGGGCACTGCGGATATGAAAGGCTTCTTCGCTTTTATTCTGGACGCGCTACGTGACGTTGACGTCACAAAGTTGAAAAAGCCGCTCTACATTCTGGCGACCGCCGATGAAGAGACCAGCATGGCGGGGGCGCGTTATTTTTCCGAAACCACGGCATTACGTCCGGACTGCGCGATCATTGGCGAACCGACGTCGTTGCAACCGATACGCGCGCACAAAGGGCATATCTCTAATGTCGTTCGCGTCCTGGGGCAGTCCGGTCATTCCAGCGACCCGGCGCGTGGGGTTAACGCCATTGAACTGATGCACGATGCGATTGGCCATATCATGCAACTGCGTGACTCGCTGAAAGCGCGGTATCACTACGAGGCGTTTACCGTTCCGTATCCAACGCTGAATCTGGGCCATATTCACGGCGGCGATGCCTCAAACCGTATCTGCGCCTGCTGCGAATTGCATATGGATATTCGTCCACTGCCGGGCATGACGTTAAACGACCTTAATGGACTGCTTAACGACGCGCTGGCCCCGGTAAGCGAACGCTGGCCGGGCCGCCTGACGGTGGCGGAATTACATCCGCCGATTCCAGGTTATGAGTGTCCACCGGACCACCAACTGGTTGAAGTAGTAGAAAAACTGTTGGGAACGAAAACCGACGTGGTGAACTACTGTACTGAAGCGCCGTTTATGCAGACATTATGCCCAACGCTGGTGCTTGGTCCGGGCTCAATCAATCAGGCGCATCAGCCGGATGAATATCTCGAAACGCGTTTTATTAAGCCAACCCGGGAATTGATTACCCAGGTAGTACACCATTTTTGCTGGCATTAATGCATATTGCCCGGTGACGCGATGTTTACCGGGCCTACCCCGTCTTGTAGGCCGGATAAGCGCAGCGCCATCCGGCATCTCTACGCCACATGTTCATAAGCATTTCTTATTTGGCACGATGCGAATTAACTTTAATAAATTACCGCCATTTTTTCGTTTGCTGAACCGATTTCGCAGTAATTGACGCCACGGGTTTTACGTGGCTTTATAAAGATGAGAAGTGATGTGAAAAAGCTTGGTCCGAAAGATTTCGCGTTGCGGCAAGACGGCAAACGAGCACATCCCAGGGAGCTTACATAAGTAAGTGACCTGGGTGGGAGAGCGCAGCCAACGCCGCCGCAGCGTGAAAGATGCAGGACAATTACAACAGAGATGGGGTGTCTGGGGTCATATGAACGAACAATATTCCGCGTTGCGTAGTAATGTCAGTATGCTCGGCAAGGTGCTGGGAGAAACCATCAAGGATGCGCTGGGAGAACACATTCTTGATCGCGTAGAAACAATCCGTAAGCTATCCAAATCTTCACGCGCCGGCAATGAAGCTAATCGCCAGGAGCTGCTCACCACGCTACAAAATTTGTCTAATGACGAGCTGCTGCCAGTTGCGCGCGCGTTTAGTCAGTTCCTGAACCTGGCCAATACTGCCGAGCAATACCACAGCATTTCGCCAAAAGGCGAAGCCGCCAGCAACCCGGAAGTGATTGCCCGTACTCTGCGTAAACTGAAAAACCAACCGGACCTCAACGACGCAACCATCAAAAAAGCGGTAGAGTCGCTGTCTCTGGAGTTGGTGTTAACCGCCCATCCGACAGAAATTACCCGCCGTACGCTTATTCACAAGATGGGTGAAATCAACAACTGTCTGAAACAGCTTGATAATACCGATATCGCCGACTACGAACGCCACCAGGTAATGCGTCGCCTGCGCCAGTTGATTGCCCAATCCTGGCATACGGATGAGATCCGCAAGCAGCGTCCAAGCCCGGTGGATGAAGCCAAATGGGGCTTCGCCGTGGTTGAGAACAGCCTGTGGCAGGGCGTACCTAACTATCTGCGTGAACTGAACGAACAGCTGGAAGAAAATCTCGGCTACAAATTGCCGGTGGATTTTGTGCCGGTACGTTTTACCTCCTGGATGGGCGGCGACCGTGACGGCAACCCGAACGTGACGGCGGATATCACCCGCCACGTACTCTTGTTAAGCCGCTGGAAAGCCACCGATCTGTTCCTGAAAGACATTCATGTTCTGGTATCAGAACTGTCGATGGTCGACGCCACGCCGGAGCTGCTGGCGTTAGTGGGCGAAGAAGGCGCGTCTGAGCCGTATCGCTATCTGATGAAAAAATTGCGCGCCCGTCTGATGGCGACCCAGTCCTGGCTGGAAGCGCGTCTGAAAGGCGAGAAGCTGCCCAAACCGGCTGGCCTGCTGACGCAAAACGAGCAGCTCTGGGAACCTCTGTACGCCTGCTACCAGTCGTTACAGGCCTGCGGCATGGGCATTATCGCCAACGGCGAGTTACTCGACACGCTCCGCCGCGTGAAGTGTTTCGGCGTACCGCTGGTGCGCATTGATATCCGTCAGGAGAGCACCCGCCATACCGAAGCGCTGGGCGAAATTACCCGCTACCTTGGTATTGGCGACTACGAAAGCTGGTCGGAAGCCGACAAGCAGGCCTTCCTGATCCGCGAGCTGAACTCCAAACGTCCGCTGCTGCCGCGTAACTGGGAGCCGAGCAACGATACCCGCGAAGTGCTTGAAACCTGCAAGGTTATTGCCGAAGCGCCAAAAGGGTCGATCGCCGCCTACGTAATTTCAATGGCAAAAACGCCGTCTGATGTGCTGGCTGTGCATCTGCTGCTGAAAGAGGCAGGTATCGGCTTTGCCATGCCGGTCGCGCCGCTGTTCGAAACCCTCGACGACCTGAACAATGCCGACGACGTGATGACCCAGTTGTTGAATATCGACTGGTATCGCGGGCTGATTCAGGGTAAGCAGATGGTCATGATCGGCTACTCCGACTCGGCAAAAGACGCCGGCGTTATGGCCGCGTCATGGGCGCAGTATCAGGCGCAGGACGCCCTGATCAAAACTTGTGAAAAAGCTGGCATTGAGCTCACCCTCTTCCACGGCCGCGGCGGCTCTATTGGCCGTGGCGGCGCGCCAGCCCACGCGGCGCTGCTTTCGCAACCGCCAGGCAGTCTGAAAGGCGGTCTGCGCGTGACCGAGCAGGGCGAGATGATCCGCTTCAAATACGGCCTGCCGGAAGTCACCGTCAGCAGCCTGTCGCTCTACACCAGCGCAATTCTGGAAGCAAACCTGCTGCCTCCGCCGGAACCGAAAGACAGCTGGCGTCATATTATGGATGAGCTTTCCGTCATCTCCTGTGAAACCTACCGCGGCTACGTGCGCGAAAATAAAGACTTTGTACCGTACTTCCGCTCCGCGACGCCGGAACAAGAGCTGGGCAAATTGCCGCTCGGCTCACGTCCGGCGAAACGTCGTCCAACTGGCGGCGTCGAATCGCTGCGCGCGATTCCGTGGATCTTCGCCTGGACGCAAAACCGCCTGATGCTGCCAGCCTGGCTGGGCGCGGGTACTGCGCTGCAAAAAGTGGTGGAAGACGGTAAACAAAGCGAACTGGAAGCCATGTGCCGCGACTGGCCGTTCTTCTCCACGCGTCTTGGGATGCTGGAAATGGTATTCTCGAAAGCCGACCTGTGGCTGGCCGACTATTACGATCAGCGTCTGGTGGCGAAAACGCTATGGCCGCTGGGCAAAGAGCTACGAGACCTGCTGGAAGAAGACATTAAAGTGGTGCTGGCGATTGCCAACGATTCGCACCTGATGGCCGACTTACCGTGGATTGCGGAGTCCATTCAGTTAAGAAACGTTTATACCGATCCATTAAACGTGTTGCAGGCCGAGTTGCTGTATCGTTCCCGTCTGACTGAAGAGCAGGGCAAATCGCCCGATCCTCGCGTCGAACAGGCGTTGATGGTCACGATTGCGGGCGTCGCCGCCGGTATGCGCAACACCGGCTAACGCCAAAAGAAAGCCGCCCTCACGCAGTTATGTGGGGGCGGCATGAAATACTGCTGTCATCCTCGTCATTTTTTCAATATATTCCTGTCTGCATTTTATGCATTTGTAAATCTTTCTTAGCAAAACGTGCGGCATAAAGCAGGTTTGCTTCAGATTCTTTTAAGGTTCAGGCGTTACGTTTGGCGCTACGATTAAAGACAGGCTCTCATTATGCAATCCACATTACTCCAGACTAAACCCGCGTTTAGCTGGAAAGCCCTGGGCTGGGCACTGCTCTACTTTTGGTTCTTTTCCACCCTCCTGCAGGCCATTATTTATCTCACCGGATACAGTGGGACAAACGGTCTGCGGGATTCGCTACTGTACAGCTCACTGTGGCTGATCCCGGTCTTTCTGTTTCCAGGCCGCATCCGGGTTATTGCTGCCGTTATTGGCGTCGTACTTTGGGCCGCCTCGCTGGCGGCGCTGAGCTATTACGTAATCTACGGGCAGGAGTTCTCGCAAAGCGTGCTGTTTGTGATGTTTGAAACCAACGCCAATGAAGCCAGCGAATATTTAAGCCAATATTTCAGTCTGAAAATTGTTCTTGTCGCCCTGGCTTATACGGTAGCGGCGATTCTGCTGTGGACACGTCTGCGCCCGGTTTATATTCCATCTCCCTGGCGCTATCTGGTGTCGTTTGCCCTGCTGTACGGGCTGATCCTCCATCCCATCGCGATGAATACCTTTATCAAGCATAAGTCGATGGAGAAAACGCTGGATAGCCTGGCGTCACGAATGGAACCCGCTGCGCCGTGGCAATTTATTACTGGCTACTATCAGTACCGTTTACAGCTCGCCTCGCTGAATAAACTGCTGAATGAAAACGATGCCCTGCCGCCGCTGGCTAACTTCCAGGACCACTCCGGCGATGCGCCGCGCACGCTGGTACTGGTGATTGGCGAATCGACCCAGCGTGGCCGTATGAGCCTGTACGGTTATCCGCGCGAAACCACGCCGGAACTGGACGCGCTGCATAAAACCGACCCCGGGCTGACCGTGTTTAATAACGTGGTAACTTCGCGACCATACACCATTGAGATTCTGCAACAGGCGCTAACGTTCGCGGACGAAAAGAACCCGGACTGGTATCTGACGAAGCCATCGCTGATGAATATGATGAAACAGGCCGGGTATAAAACCTTCTGGATCACTAACCAGCAGACGATGACGGCGCGTAATACCATGCTGACCGTGTTCTCTAAGCAGACTGATAAGCAGTTCTATATGAACCAGCAGCGCACTCAAAGCGCACGCGAATATGACAGCAACGTGCTGGCGCCGTTTAAAGCGGTGTTAGCCGACCCGGCGCCGAAAAAATTCATTATTGTGCATCTGCTGGGAACGCATATTAAATACAAGTTCCGCTATCCAGAAAACCAGGGCAAGTTTGATGGTAAAACCGACCATGTTCCGCCGGGATTAAGCAGCGACGAACTGGAATCGTATAACGATTACGATAACGCGAACCTGTATAACGACTATGTTGTCGCCAGCCTGATTAAGGACTATAAAGCGACCGATCCGAACGGTTTCCTGCTCTACTTCTCCGACCACGGTGAAGAAGTGTATGACACGCCGCCGCATAAGACGCAGGGACGAAACGAAGATTCGCCAACCCGTCATATGTATACGGTGCCGTTCCTGCTGTGGACCTCAGAGAAATGGCAGGCGGCGCATCCGCGCGACTTCTCACAGGATGTCGATCGTAAGTACAGCAGTTCCGAGCTTATCCATACCTGGTCGGACTTAGCGGGCCTGACCTATGATGGCTACGACCCGACGCGTTCCATCACCAACCCGCAGTTCAAAGAGACCACGCGCTGGATTGGCAACCCGTATAAGAAAAACGCGCTGATTGATTATGATACGTTGCCGTATGGCGATCAGGTCGGCAATCAATAGCCTGTATGTTGCCCGATAACGCTAACGCTTATCGGGCCTGGCGTTCTTCTCTCCCGTAGTCCGGATAAGGCGCAAAGCGCCGCCATCCGGCAATAATCGCTTGAGGACATCGGTTTTCGACGTTACTGTTTCCTCTATTTGCGATCGGCAGGGGATTATCATGTATCACGACGTCAGCCACCTTCTCTCCCGTCTCATCAACGGCCCGCTGCCGCTGCGCCAGATTTATTTTGCCAGCGCCAGCGGCCCAGCGCCGGAACTGGCGTACCAGGTGGATTTTCCGCGGCTGGAGATTGTGCTGGAGGGCGAGCTTACTGACATGAGCATTACCGCCCCGCTCATTCCTTGCGATGTTCTCTACGTTCCGGCTGGCGGCTGGAACATCCCGCAATGGCAAACGCCCGTCACCACCCTGAGCATTCTGTTTGGCAAACAGCAGTTAGGTTTCAGCGTGGTCCACTGGGACGGTCAGCAGCATCAAAACCTCACGAAACAGCACGTTGCGCGCCGCGGCCCGCGTATCGGCTCTTTCCTGTTACAAACGCTTAATGAGATGCAGATGCAGCCGCAAGAGCAGCAAACGGCCAGATTGATTGTCGCCAGCCTACTAAGCCATTGCCGCGATCTGCTCGGCAGCCAAATCCAGACCGCCTCCCGCAGCCGCGCGCTTTTTGAAGCCATTCGGGAGTATATTGATGAACGCTACGCCGCGCCGTTGACGCGCGAATCGGTAGCACAGGCGTTTTATATCTCGCCAAATTACCTCTCGCACCTGTTCCAGAAAACGGGGGCCATCGGCTTTAACGAATACCTGAACCATACGCGACTGGAACACGCCAAAACGTTGCTGAAGGGCTATGACCTGAAAGTGAAAGAGGTGGCGCACCGTTGCGGTTTTGTCGACAGTAACTATTTCTGCCGCCTGTTTCGCAAAAATACGGAACGCTCGCCGTCGGAGTATCGCCGCCAGTATCACAGCCAGCTAACGGAAAAATAATCCACACGCCAGTAAAGAGAATACAGTAGATAAAACGCGCATTTACTGGATTATTGTAATATCAATGCAAAAACCTCACTCCCCCACATGGCATACAACAGCACGTTATACGTTAACCATCACCAACTTGTGAAGTAAATCACACTTTACCAAGAGCATCACATTTGTCCAGTTTTTGGCAGATTTGTCACATAGCGCATCCGGGGCACGCTCCTTTATCCTGTCCATAACGAAAACTCACGAAGAGAAAGACTATGGAACTCTATCTGGATACCGCTAACGTGGCGGAAGTTGAACGTCTGGCGCGCATTTTCCCGATTGCCGGCGTCACCACCAATCCAAGCATTGTGGCAGCCAGCAAAGAATCTATCTGGGATGTGCTGCCCAGGCTGCAAAACGCCATCGGCGAAGAAGGCACTTTATTTGCGCAGACCATGAGCCGCGACGCGAAAGGGATGGTGGAAGAAGCCAAACGACTGAATAACGCCATCCCCGGCATTGTGGTGAAAATTCCGGTGACCGCCGAAGGTCTTGCAGCGATTAAATTGCTGAAAAAAGAAGGCATCGTAACGCTGGGCACCGCCGTCTACAGCGCGTCGCAGGGCCTGCTGGCGGCGCTGGCGGGCGCAAAATATGTCGCTCCCTACGTCAACCGCGTTGATGCGCAGGGCGGCGATGGCATTCGTATGGTTCAGGAGCTGCAAACGCTACTGGAACATCACGCTCCCGACAGCATGGTGCTGGCGGCCAGCTTTAAAACACCGCGGCAGGCGCTGGATTGCTTACTGGCAGGTTGCCAGGCGATTACCCTTCCTTTAGATGTAGCGCAACAAATGCTCAATACGCCTGCGGTAGAGTCAGCAATAGAGAAGTTTGAGCAAGACTGGAAAAACGCTTTTGGTAATCTGAACCTGTAGGAGAGAAATGTATGGATCGCATTATTCAGTCACCAGGTAAGTATATTCAGGGTGCAAACGTCATCGCGCGTCTTGGCGATTATTTAAAACCAATGGCGAACAACTGGCTGGTTGTGGGCGATAAATTCGTGCTGGGATTTGCCGAAGAGACGCTGCGCAAAAGCCTGACGGGTGCCGGTTTGTCAGTAGAAATCGCCCCGTTTGGCGGCGAATGTTCGCAAAATGAGATCGACAGGCTGCGCGCCGTCGCCGAGAAAAGTCAGTGTGGCGCCGTACTGGGTATCGGCGGCGGTAAAACGCTGGATACCGCCAAAGCGCTGGCGCATTTTATGAACGTCCCGGTCGCTATCGCGCCGACCATCGCCTCTACCGACGCACCGTGCAGCGCGCTCTCGGTTATTTATACCGATGCCGGTGAGTTTGACCGTTATCTGCTGCTGCCGCATAACCCGAATATGGTCATTGTCGATACGCAGATAGTGGCGGGCGCGCCGGCGCGTCTGCTGGCAGCCGGTATCGGCGATGCGCTGGCGACCTGGTTTGAAGCGCGCGCCTGCTCACGCAGCGGCGCCACCACAATGGCGGGCGGCAAGTGTACACAGACCGCGCTGGCGCTGGCGGAGCTATGCTATAACACGCTGATCGAAGAAGGCGAAAAAGCCATGTTGGCCGCCGAACAGCACGTCGTCACGCCAGCGCTGGAACGCGTCATCGAAGCCAACACCTACCTGAGCGGGGTCGGTTTTGAAAGCGGCGGTCTGGCCGCAGCGCACGCGATTCATAACGGTTTAACGGCGATTCCGGATGCGCACCACTATTATCACGGTGAGAAGGTCGCTTTCGGTACGCTGACGCAACTGGTGCTGGAAAACGCGCCGGTCGAAGAAATCGAAACCGTTGCGGCACTGTGCCATTCCGTTGGCCTGCCGATTACGCTGGCGCAACTGGATATTAAACAGGATATCCCGGCCAAAATGCGCACCGTCGCGGAAGCCTCCTGCGCAGAAGGTGAAACTATTCATAACATGCCTGGCGGCGCAACGCCGGATGAAGTGTACGCCGCGCTGCTGGTCGCCGACCAGTATGGTCAACGCTTCTTGCAGGAATGGGAATAAGGTCTGAGCAATACTCCTGACGATAGTCAGGAGTATTTCAGCTTGCTGACCCAACAGAATTCATTTGCCGAATATCGACACAGGCGCCTTATCCGGCCTTGTTATCCAATCATCCAGGCCGGGTAAGCGAAGCGCCATCATCAGGTATTCCATAGCCTGGAATCAGTCCATTTTGTCCTGAAATAGACTTTTTTGTCACGCACCATTCTCTCCGCGGAAAGTCAAATGACGTACTGACACACTTCACGGACGAAGAAGATGAAATTCGCACAGGCGCTTATCGGTATTCTTGCTGCTTTTTTTATTAGCCATATCTCTCATCATTCGCCACGCTCTGATACCAGACCAATAACCGTTCAGGCGCAAACTAATGCTGCAATCGCCCAAAGTGCCGGGACGCAAATAGGTAAGACGCTATTTTATGATGCTGCCTATGTTCGTCTGGATTATCCGAATGGCGATCTTCCGCTGGAGCGTGGCGTATGTGCAGATGTCGTCATCCGCGCGCTGCGCAGTCAGCAGGTTGATTTACAGAAACGGGTACATGAAGACATGCAGTCGCATTTCTCTGCCTACCCGAATAACTGGAAGCTGAAACGCCCGGACAGCAATATCGACCATCGCCGCGTTCCGAATCTGGAAACCTGGTTCCAGCGTCAAAACAAAGCGTTGCCGGTGACAGATAAATATAGCGATTATCAACCGGGAGATATTGTCTCCTGGCGGCTGGATAACGGCCTTGCGCATATTGGCGTGGTGTCCCTGAACGTCACGCCTGAAGGGGTGCCGCTGGTTGTGCATAACATAGGCGCGGGAGCACAGGAGGAAGATGTATTATTTAACTGGAAAGTAACGGGGCATTTTCGTTATTTTTCGCATTAAACGCGGAAAACGTCAGCGACTACCGAATAGCAGCCGCTGACGAATTAACCTATCAGATTATTGCAGATCGAAACGGTCCAGGTTCATCACTTTCACCCATGCCGCGACGAAGTCCTTCACAAACTTCTCGTGCGCATCGCTACACGCGTAAACTTCCGCCAGCGCGCGCAGTACGGAGTTGGAACCAAACACCAGATCGGCGCGGGTCGCCGTGTATTTCACCTCGCCAGTCAGACGATCCCGGCCTTCGAACAGCTCATTAGCGTCGTCGGTGGGCTTCCACTCGTAACGCATATCCAGCAGATTAGCGAAGAAGTCTGTGCTGAGCACGCCCGGTCTGTCGGTAAAGACACCGTTCTGGCTGCCGTCAAAGTTGGTTCCCAGCACACGCATCCCGCCAACCAGTACCGTCATTTCCGGCGCGGTCAACGTTAACTGCTGCGCTTTATCAATCAACAGCGATTCGGTCGTCGACACATCCAGACGCGCACGATAGTTACGGAATCCATCGGCAATCGGTTCAAGCAGCGAGAACATCTCGATGTCGGTCTGATCCTGACGCGCATCCACCCGGCCCGGCGCAAAAGGTACGCTGATGCTGACACCCGCAGCAGCGGCCGCCTGCTCGATACCGACCACGCCCGCCAGCACAATAATATCGGCCAGCGAAGCTTTATTCGTCGTTTTCTGGATCTCTTCTAATACCGGCAGAACACGAGCCGCAACGGCGTTGACATCCCAGTCGCGCTGAGGCGCTAATGCCAGACGCGCGCCGTTAGCGCCGCCACGCTTATCGCCGCCGCGGAAAGTAGACGCGGATGCCCAGGCAACCGAAACCATCTCGCTAATAGAAAGCCCGGATGCAGCGATCGCCGCTTTCAGGTTGATAATGTCTTCCTGCGTTGGCTGGTAGAGCGGTTGCGGCAACGGGTCCTGCCAGATCAGATCTTCTTTCGGCACTTCCGGTCCGATGTAACGCGCTTTTGGTCCCATATCTCTGTGCGTCAGTTTGAACCAGGCACGAGCAAAGGCTTCATTAAAGGCCTGCGGATCGTTAAGGAAACGACGGGAAATCTTCTCGAACTCCGGATCAAAACGCAGCGTCAGGTCGGTGACCAGCATGGTTGGCTTACGTTTTTTCGACGGATCGAACGGGTCCGGGATGATGTCCGGCGCGTCTACCGCTTCAAACTGGATAGCGCCAGCCGGACTACGGGTTTGTACCCACTCATATTTGAACAGGTTCTCGAAGAAATAGTTGCTCCACTGGGTCGGCGTCTGCGTCCAGACCACTTCCAGCCCGGAGGTGATAGCATCCGCGCCAACGCCGCTACCATAGCTGCTGGCCCAACCTAAGCCCTGCGCTTCAATCGGCGCGGCTTCCGGATCGGCCCCTACATGGGATGCCGCTGCCGCGCCGTGGGTTTTACCGAGGGTATGCCCGCCAGCGATCAACGCCACGGTCTCTTCGTCGTTCATCCCCATATTGCCAAAGGTAGCGCGAATGGCGGCGGCGGCAGAAAGTGGTTCGCCGCTGTGATCCGGCCCTTCCGGGTTAACGTAGATAAGGCCCATCTCGGTCGCGCCCAGCGGCGCTTTTGCCAGCGCTTCAGGGTGTCGGTGAGTCAACCAGGCTTTTTCATCGCCCCAGTTCACATCCAGATCCGGTTCCCAGACATCTTCACGCCCGGCGCCAAAACCGAAGGTACGGAAGCCGGAGTTTTCCAGCGCCACGTTACCCGCCAGAATAAACAGGTCGGCCCAGGAAATTTTCTGGCCATATTTCTGCTTAATCGGCCACAACAAACGACGCGCCTTATCCAGGCTGACGTTATCCGGCCAGGAGTTAAGCGGCGCAAAACGCTGTTGACCACGACCCGCGCCGCCACGACCATCAATAGAACGGTAGGTGCCAGCGCCATGCCAGGCCATACGAATAAACAAACCGACATAGCTGCCCCAGTCGGCGGGCCACCACGGTTGTGAATCGGTCAGCAGCGCCTTGAGATCCCCTTTCAGGGCGGAGTAGTCTAACTTGCTAAACTCTTTGCGGTAGTCAAAGTCTTCACCCAGCGGGTTAGAACGGTTGGAATGTTGATTCAAAAGATCCACGCGAAGCTGGTTCGGCCACCAGTCGCGGCTGGCAGTCCCTGCGCCTGCGCTTCGGTCATGCCCCCCCTGATGGAAAGGACATTTTCCAGTGGATAACGTGTTATGGGTATCGTCGGTCGTGCTCATATCTCAGCTCCCTTTTAAAGTGTTACCGTTACGATATACACCAGGAGCAAATAGATATAGTTGAATTAATCCACAGATTCGATAGCTAATACCTTTTATATTTTTAGTTACAGAGATGTAGATCAATATGAGGTGTAATAAAGCTCCCGGCAGGGAGCTGGAGGTTATAAACCCGGTCTTACGCCCAACGTGTGGCAAATGGCATAACTCATTTCCGCACGATTCAACGTGTAGAAGTGGAAATCCTTCACTCCTTCGCGACTTAAAATTTTCACCATGTCCATCGCAATGTTAGCGCCCACCAGCTTGCGGGTTTCTGCGTCATCATCCAGACCCTCAAACATCAGTGACATCCAGGACGGAATGCGGACATTGGTCATATCGGCAAATTTTTTCGCCTGTTTAAAGTTAGACACCGGTAAAATGCCGGGAATAATTTCTACGTCGATACCGGCGGAAACACAGCGGTCGCGAAAACGCAGGTAGCTTTCCACATCGAAGAAAAATTGGGTTATCGCGCGGTTAGCGCCAGCATCCACTTTACGCTTCAGATTAAGCAGATCGGCCTGCGCGCTTTTCGCTTCCGGATGTACCTCCGGATAGGCCGCTACTGAAATATCGAAATCGGCCACCTCTTTGAGCAAACCAACCAGATCGGCGGCGTACATCTCCGGCTTACCGCTGCCCGGCGGCAAATCGCCGCGCAAAGCGACAATGTGGCGGATACCGTTATTCCAGTAGTCGCGGGCGATGGTGCGCAGTTCATCGCGGGTGGCGTCAATACAGGTAAGGTGCGGCGCGGCCTCAAGCCCAGTACGCTCTTTAATGCCTTTAATAACGCTATGAGTGCGGTCGCGTTCCCCGGAGTTGGCGCCATACGTTACCGAAACAAACTTCGGTTTCAGACTGCTCAGGCGATCGATGGAGTTCCACAGGGTTTGCTCCATTTCACTGGTGCGCGGCGGGAAAAATTCAAACGAAACGTTAATCTGACCCTGTACTTCCGCCAGGCTCTGATTCAGGGCTTCCCGCTGGTTGGCGTGAAAAAAGCTCATACCTTACCTCATCAATCGCATGTTATTATTTGTTGTGTTGTAAACATCTATCCGTTTAGACGTCCAGATGTAAAAATGACGGAAAAGCGGAAGGACGTCAACTGAAAAATCACGCCAAAGAATGAGGAATATTCAGCAAAGATGAATTTTCTTCATGTCACGCCGCGGCACTGAACGCGCCGCGGCAGGGGAAATTACTTCTTCACATCCGCAACGCGCATTCCTTTGAGCTGCTCATCCGTGATGGTGTTGCCCGCCTTAAAGTAATCAACTATCGCATTCGACACATAGTAGCCGCCGGAGGTATTCCGCGCCTGGCCTTCCGTGAATGCCGCAAAACCATCGCCGCCGTCGGCAAGGAAGCTGTTGGTAGCGATGTGATAAACCGTAGCATCGTCAATCGGCTTGCCATTGAGTGTCAGCACGGTAACCCGTTGGCCGACAGGTTTGCTGCTGTCATACTTCATCTCCAGCCCTTTAGACACCTGCAATACGCCGTTGCTTAATCCAGCGCCATGCTCCATCAGGCTGCGCAATTGTTTACCGGTTAAATCCATCGTGACCAGTTCATTAGGGAACGGGAAGGTACTGATTACCGCCCCCATCGTCACCGCGCCAGCCGGGATTTCGTTGCGGATACCGCCAGAGTTAGTAAGCGCTAACTGGGTGTCGTTCCCCGCCGTAAAAAGCAGCGCATCCGCCGCCAGATTCCCCAGCGACGACGATTCGCCATACGCGCGGGTCAGCTCAACCGGCGATTGCGCCACCGTCTGCTGCACGACTTTATCGAGCTTTTTATTCCAGCCGTCGATCACCTGTTTCGTTTGCGGATCGGGCTTCCACTCATCAGCAAAAATGGTCTTCAGCTCGAAGTTCTTCACCGTAAAGTGGTGTGGTTTCTCTTTGTAATCCAGCACCAGTTTACCGACATCAATGCCGCCGCTGTCCGTTGAGAGGATCAGCGTATTACCGACTTTAATCGGTTCCGGCGTACCGACATGCGCGTGGCCGGTAATCAAAATATCCAGCCCTTTTACCTGACTTGCGGTCTGAATATCTTTATCCAGCGCGCGTCGCACATCGGTATTCCCCATGCTGGACTGGCGGGCCGGGGTGCCTTCGTGGATCAGCGCCACGGTCAGATCGACTTTACCTTTAAGTTCATCAATGTAACGTTGCAGCCACTTAATCTCATCGCGTGCCTCAATGCCCACGCGCGTCGCGGCAGAAACCGTATCATTAAAAGCAAAGACACCGTGTAAGCCGATTACGCCAATCTTGACGCCATCTTTTTCAACAATGGTGTACGGCTTATCCCAGAAGGATTTACTGCTGTCCTCATAAAAAATATTGCCCTGTACGATAGGGAATTTCGCCCGGCTCAGTTGCAACAATGTATTGTCCCAGCCATGATCGAACTCATGATTACCGATAGTGGCAGCGTCATACTGCATGGTATTCAAAATATCGATAATCGCTTTACCCTTCGTCAGGCTGCTGATATACGGTCCGGTAAAGTAATCTCCGGCATCAAAAAACCACGTCGCCTTATTTTTGGCTTTTTCCTGCTTCACCAGCGTAGTGATATTGGCCCAACCGCCAATATCGCGTTTACCGTCAGCAATCCACGGCACTTTATAAGGCTCCACATGAGCGTGTAGATCGTTGGTGTAAATAATGGTGACATCTTTGGCGCAGGCCCAGAACGGCAGCGTGAACAAAATACCGGCAGCAAGCAGTTTTACTTTCATAAATAAGTCCCTTTCAGTCATATAAAGATTCGCTACGTTACGTTCTGAAAGGTTTTTTTATGTGAGAGTCCTCACACCCGCGTACCGTTTTATGAAGGCAGAATCAACGACCTGCCAAAATCGTTGGTAAAATATATGCCGCCTCTGTTCACCATTAATGCCTGCAAAAGCGCTGGTTGTCGCAATCTTGGGCTGCCTGACTCGCCGGATTATGTGTGGCCGGACTATCGCCTGGGTTATCCGGCATTGCATTGTCGAGCCTGCGGCAGTTATCCGCCGCTCTTCAACGAGGGGGAATTTCGCCGCTGGGCGTCTGCTTATATCGCGCAATATGCCAAAGAGCATGGTCACTTTTGTCCCGACTGCTATCAAAAAACATGGATTCGCTATGGACGTAATCCCGGCGGAACGCAGCGACTTCAGTGCCAGTACTGTAAGAAAGTCTGGACGCCAAAAAAGCACGCGCTGAATGTCGCCGAAACGCCGGAACAGATTTGCAGTATTCCGCTGCTCGTACCGTTTCAGGGAGCGAATGCCTTCCAACAATTGTACTTTTTATTCAGTTTTGACGCTGTTCGCGGCAATGTTCTTCACCTTTCCAGCAATTTCACGTTACTTTCTGCCGGAAAGAGTTTGCATTACCACTGGAAAGGAATTGCGCCGCCCGAGGGTGAGGATGGCGATATTATTCACCGTATCGCCATTAAAGAACGGCAATTTTTACAGCGCAGTCAGTTCGATGAGATTCAGTATGGCCCGGCGGCGCTTAAACGGAACGCGCAAGGGACAATACTTCGCCCGGTCATTACGGCGCATGGTCATTTTCGGGTGCTGAAAAACCGCTTTCCTGATGTCACGACACACATCATTGCCCATGAGTGTTTTTTGCGCGGCGCGGTCATTACGGCATGGGCGGAGCGGTTTCGCCAGCGTCTCTCCTCGCTGTGGTTCGTTGAGGAAGAGATAAACGATGACGATTGCCGCGCAGAGTGGCAACTGTTAGGCAAAACATGGCAGGGATGGTGGCAAAATCAGTGGCAACTCTGGGGGCAAGGTCACAACCGCAAAATGGTCTGTTCGTTAACCGGTTCCCACTTAGAACAAGGTGTCGCCGTTAATCTGGCGGCCAGTCGCCGCTTTGTTACCTGGCTATGGCAACAACCTGAATTCCAGCAAAGCGCCCACTATTCCGCCAAACGCGTCACGCAAATTCTGTATTTGCTGACGGAAAAATATAACTCACAATGGAATCACATTTAACCCAATGATGTAATGCCACGCATAAAAAATCACAGATTATCATTCAGAAGGCGCTACAGATTTAATCACCTCACATCCTGCTTTTATACGCTGAAAAAGAATAGAACCATTTGATAAAATGGCCCTTCGTTTTAAGTTAAAATCGGCTATAAACGTTATTCACATAATCAATATTTATTATCAATTTAAATAGTTCTATACATTCTTATTTTCTATGGAAAACAAGGGATAAATATGGAAATTACTTTACCGTCAATGTCAGATAAAAAATGGACCTGTGCCGATCTCCTGAGTAGCTATCGATTCTGGGGGATCACTTTTTTCTTTTTGGTGCTCTCTTTTATCGGTTCGCTGGGATCGTCGTATGGTGTTTATTTTTGGAGTAAATCTCTGTCTATTCCAGCCGATCGTATTGGCGCCATTCTCGTTGGCGGCCAACTGGGATACCTCCTGGGTATGGTTGCCAGCTGGTTTGTCTGCCGTATAAAAAATTGTTACCCCTTCTACTTTGTTGCGCTCCTGTTAATCATTGGCGTGGTCTGTTCCTTCTGCATAAATGGCCCGTCTGACGTAGTCAGGCTTATCATAGCGCAGTTTTTAATTAATCTGGGTGTGGGGATCATAACGCTGTTAGTCCCCATGCTGCTTTTCAGCGCTATCGGCAGTGCTCAGACATTTGTTATTTTATTTAGCCTCTGCTTACTGTTCAAATTTATCATCGCTGGCTATCTGTCTATATTTATATACTCAATTCCTTATATAGGAATAATCGTAATTACTTTAGCGGTTATCGCGCTTTTACTACTATTACCGCTCAAAAAAGAACTTTTCTATATTGCACCGCCCAAAAGGTTCTCATCAACCCAGCGACCTGAGTGCGCAGAACCCCTTGTCGTCGCATTATTGGCCTTTTTCATTCCATTTTATATTATTTATTGGTTCTTCAGAATTCACCGGGAAATGCAATTTGTGGCGCCTTCGCCCCGACTCATGACCGCATGTGGCGCGGGATGGCTGTCAGCCATTATGCCGTTTGGCACAGCCATATTGTGTCTGACGCTTAGCGACGAAATCCGCGCTCTGCTGGCGAATAAAAACGAAGATGGCGGAATACGAACCGGCTGGACACTATTCTGGGCGTTACTGCTGCCACCCGTCGGCGCGGCGATTATCCAGGCAAAAATGAACCGTTTTATTACCGCTAATACCGCGGATACTGCTGACAGAGGATAAACATGGAAGGTTTTGAGTTATTTCCAAAAATTAAAGGCGCGATCAAATGGATGGCCGAGCACAGTGACTCGGTAATTCATTTTGGCTGGAATGTTGTTGCCGCCATCATTCTACTTTTCATCGGTAAGTTAATAGCTCGCTTACTATCGAGGGGGCTGGAAAAATTACTTCTCAGGCGGCAAGTGGATGCCACTATTGTCCACTTTTTCTCCGCGCTGGTTCGCTACATCACGATAGCTTTCACGACAGTAGCCGCTCTTGGCCGTGTCGGTATAGAAACCTCCTCAATTATTGCCGTTATCGGCGCGGCGGGTTTAGCCATTGGCCTGGCGTTGCAAGGGTCACTTTCCAACTTTGCCGCAGGCGTACTGCTTGTCTCCCT
Organism: Salmonella sp. SAL03688; assembly: GCF_046551895.1. Lineage (NCBI taxonomy): Bacteria > Pseudomonadati > Pseudomonadota > Gammaproteobacteria > Enterobacterales > Enterobacteriaceae > Salmonella > Salmonella sp. SAL03688. The sequence continues at coordinate 105,038 of NZ_JBGDVI010000013.1, read as the reverse complement.
GCGCCCTTTCCGCGCCGGGGAAATTGTACAAATTGGCCTGGTTATCGGCACAGTAGAAAAGGTCCATATTTTCTCCACCACTCTGCTCACTGCGGATAGCAAAGAAGTTGTCATCCCGAATGGTAAAATTATTGCTGATAATATTATCAACTATTCACGACACCCCTATCGACGTATTGATCTGATTATTGGCGTGGATTACCAAAGCCGTATTGCTGACGTAAAAAGCGTGATACATCGTATTATTGAACAAGATCATCGCATTGATAAAACCCGCGATATTACGGTCCGCCTGGGCGAACTTGCGCCCTCTAGCCTGAATTTCTATGTTCGCGTATGGGTGCCCAACGCTCAGTACTGGAGTACTTACTACGATCTTCTGGAAAATATCAAGGAAGCAATGGATGAAAACGGCATCAATATTCCTTACCCCCGGATGGATGTCCGGGTTGAGAATGTAAAAAGCATCACGCCATAATGTTTCGTCAGCAATCGGATAGCGCTTCGTATATCAGTATCTACAGAATGACTGCATAACGTATTGATGAGGGAGCGAAGCGCAACCCGGCGCTTCGCTCACGAACTTGCCTTTATTACAGCAACTGCGCCAGGCGGTTGATATCCGACTGAATCGCCCCGGCGGTCACATCGCGACCCGCGCCCGGCCCACGGATCACCAGCGGGTTATCGCGATACCAGCGGCTTTCAATAGCAAAGACATTATCGCACGGCAGCAGCGCCGCCAGCGGATGTTCCGGACGCACCGCTTCAACGCCGACGCGCGCTTTGCCATTGGCGTCGAAACGCGCCACGTAACGCAACACCAGCCCCAGTTCGCGGGCTGCCTCCAGACGCTGCACCATCTGTTCATTCAGCGCGTCGCCGTTTTCGAAAAAGTGATCGATAGACCCTTCTTCACAATGCGCCGGCACCAACGATTCTACACGCACCTGATCCGGCTCGATGTCGTATCCCGCCTCGCGCGCCAGAATCACCAGCTTACGCATGACATCTTTTCCGGAAAGATCGACGCGCGGATCGGGTTCCGTCAGCCCCTGCTGCCAGGCCTGATCCACCAGATCAGTAAACGGCACCGTGCCGTCAAATTGCAGGAACAGCCAGGATAGCGTCCCGGAGAAGATCCCGCTGATCGAGAGAATCGTATCGCCGCTGTCAATCAGATCCCGCACCGTGTGGTTGATCGGCAACCCCGCGCCCACGGTGGCGTTATACAGCCAGTAACGCCCGGTTTTTTCAAACGCGTCATGAATCTGGCGATACTTATCGCTGGCGCTTGCGCCCGCCAGTTTATTGGCGCTAATCACATGAAAACCGTGGCTGGCGAAATCAAGGTACTGATCGGCCAGTTGCTCGCTTGCTGTCACATCCAGCACCACTAAATCATCATACGGATGCGCACGCATCCACAGGAATAGCGACTCTTCGTCCTGCTCAACGGCTTCATCATCAAAGAATGCCAGCGCGCGGCTGGCGTCCAGCCCTTCATAATTCAACAGGCTACGGCGGCTATCCACCACGCCCGCCAGCACAAATTCAAAACCAGTACGCGCGGAAAGCGTGCTTTGTTCACGGGCAAATAGTTCCAGCCAACGGGAGCCGATGTTCCCCTTACCGAACAGCATCAGGCCAATGCGTTTTTCGGCGCGGAAAACAGACTGGTGCAGCCCCTGAATCAGGCTCTCAGTCGGGCCGGTACGCAGCACCGCCACCAGACTGATGCCCTCCTCCGACTGCCAGGTAAACTCCACTGGCTGACCTTTCAACTGCTGCCAGAAGCGATGGCAGTGTAGCGGATTGCGAGTGACGCCCGCACCGACCATCGCCACCAGCGCCAGCCCCTGCCGCAGGCGCAATTCGCCCGGCAGCCCGACATCGTCGAGGAGTTTCAGTACGCTATCCGCTACCTCGGCGGTATAGCAGAACTGTAATAACTGGCGATCGCGATGCACGCCCACCGCCAGCGGACGCGCCTGCGCCCGTTTTAAAATGTGGTCGAGCTCTTTATGCGCCAGCCTGAAATCCTGGCTGGCAGGCACCTGAAACTCAATCAGACAGATATCATCGTGACTGGTCACGATACGCGCGCCCGTCCCGGAAGCCAGCACTCGTTCAATTCGGGTTGACCCTTGATCCGGCGTGTAGCTACAGCGCAACTGCAAATCGATATCGCTGCCGGACACTGGCTGTAGCGTGCGGGCGTGCAGAACAGGCGCCGCCAGACGCGCCAGCTCGCTGGCTTCGTCCAGACGCAGCAACGGCAGCAGGCAGGCATCTTTCACTTTGCGCGGGTCGGCGCTATAAACGCCCGCGACATCGCTCCAGATGGTCACGCGGGAAACGCCCGCCAGCGCGCCGATTTGCGTGGCGGAATAGTCGGAACCGTTCCGGCCTAACAGGACTGTTTCGCCGTCATGATTGCGGCTGATAAAGCCGGTCACGACCAGACGTTTGCCCGGATGCTGCGCCAGTAGCTGCTGCAATAAAGGATAAGATAGCCCTTCATCAACCTGCGGCTGTGCGGCGCGTTCGGCGCGTAAAAATGCGCGCGCGTCCAGCCAGGCGGCATCCAGCCCCTGCTGATTCAGGACGGCGGACATCAATCTCGCCGACCAAATTTCGCCGTGTCCGACGATCTCAGCATAGACGGCATCCGTTACGCCGCCGTCGAGCAAGGCGGCAAGACGTTCCAGATCGCTAATAAAAGCGCTGGTTAAATCATCTGCCGCGTCGGCGGGAAGCAGCCCGCTAATCAGATCGCACTGGTAGCGGCGTAACGTCTGTAATACCTGATGCGCAGAAAGGCGATCGGTCTGGCTTAACTTGAGCCAGCTAATCAACTGGTTGGTGGTACTGCCTGCGGCGGACACTACCATCATATCGTCAGGCTGCGAATACTCCGCCATAATGCCTGCGACACGCAGGTAACACTTCACATCCGCCAGACTACTGCCGCCAAATTTATGCAGTTGACGACCTTTCGCCCCTGCCTGCGCAATCACACTCATGTTTACCCCTTGTTTGCAGCCCGGAAGCCATTTTCCAGGTCGGCAATTAAATCTTCGCTATCTTCAATACCGGTGGAGATACGCAGTAGCGTTTCGGAGATCCCGGCGGCGGCACGCGCCTGCGGCGACATACCGGCATGCGTCATGGTGGCGGCGTGAGAGATCAAACTTTCCACTCCCCCTAAAGATTCCGCCAGCGTAAACAGCGACAGCCCGCCCAGAAAACGACGCAGCGTCTCCTCATCCCCATCCAGTTCAAAACTCAACATTGCGCCAAAGCCTTTTTGCTGGCGCGCGGCAATTTCATGCCCCTGATTTTCCGGCAGCGACGGGTGATACAGTTTTTTCACCAACGGCTGGGTTTGCAGATATTTCACAATCGCCTGCGCGTTGCGCTGCGCCAGCTCCATACGCGGCACCAGAGTTCGCAAACCGCGCAGCAGCAGATAGCTATCAAACGCCCCGCCAGTGACGCCAATATTATTCGCCCACCACGCCAGTTCAGTGACCATTTCCGGATCTTTAGCAATCACCACGCCGGCCACGACATCCGAATGACCGTTGAGATATTTCGTGCATGAATGCAACACCAGATCGGCACCCAACGCCAGCGGATTTTGCAGCGCCGGGCTTAAAAACGTGTTATCAACGACGCTCACTGCGCCCGCCTCGCGCGCCAGCCGACAGATTTTCGCAATATCCACCACGCGTAACAATGGATTACTTGGACTTTCTACCAGTACCAGCTTCGGTTTTTCTTCCAGCGCCGCCTGTAAGGCGCGTTCATCGCCCTGATCGACAAACCGCACACGATAACAGCCGCGTGTCGCCAGACTGTCAAACAGACGATAACTGCCGCCGTAGCAATCATGCGGCGCGACCAGCAGATCGCCCGGCTTGAGGAAAACGGTGGCGACCAGATGAATCGCCGACATGCCGGTATTCGTCAATACCGCGCCCGCGCCGCCTTCCAGTTCCGCTAATGCGCGCTGAACCACATCACGCGTGGGATTACCGCGGCGGGAATAATCATGCGCGCGCGGCTCATTGAAACCGGTAAAGTTATAGGTGCTGGAGAGATGGATTGGCGGCACAACGCAGCCGTATTGCTCGTCGTCGTTTAATCCGCTACGCACTGCGATAGTGGCCTGTTTACGCGTCATATGAAGATATTCCTGGCTGAGTCGGTGAAAGTCAGACCACAGATTAACCACTACCACAATAGACGTCAATACATCTGGACATCTAAACTTCTTTGCGTATAGATTGAGCAAACCGCAAATAGCCGTTAAAATTATATGCATTAGCGCACATCTGCGACCGCTAACTTCGTGTCAGGGCCGCGCCACTACGGTAAACTACGCGCGATTATGGTCCGGGCTCAGGTTCAGACCTCAATATTAATGACGAAGAGGATTAAGTATCTCATGGCTGAATGGAGCGGCGAATATATCAGCCCATACGCTGAGCACGGTAAGAAGAGTGAGCAAGTCAAAAAAATTACGGTTTCCATTCCTCTGAAGGTGTTAAAAATCCTCACCGATGAACGTACGCGTCGTCAGGTGAACAACCTGCGCCACGCCACCAACAGCGAGCTGTTGTGTGAAGCATTTCTGCACGCCTTTACCGGGCAACCCTTGCCGGATGATGCCGATCTGCGAAAAGAGCGCAGCGATGAAATCCCGGAAGCGGCAAAAGAGATCATGCGTGAGATGGGGATTGACCCGGAAACGTGGGAATACTGATAGCAAAGCATGCGGTCAGAACGCCTCTGGCCGCGCTTTTTTAACGATTCCCTTGTACACGGCTATCTCCGACATTTTTCTAACCGTTCATCTTCCCGAATAGCCCTCGGTGGATAAATTTGTCAGACATGATAAGTTTCTCTTCGTTATTTTCCTGAAAAAAATTCCCGACATGTCATAACCGATATAATTTTATTATATTTAAACTTCCAATCTTTATTTAAATTTTCACGTAGCAAAGCGTACATGAACAATAATACAGCGCCATATATTTACTGAACAAATAGTATAACGATGAGTATTGTTAAAAAGACCATGGACACCTCATATTTGTGACCAACATCATTATTCTCCTCCGCGGATTGTTTTACTTTTTTAAATGTTTTTTTCATCTCCGATAAATAAGAAGGTTAATATATATTCATTTTATCGATAATATCGAATGGGGAACTAAATATGTTATTTACAAGGAAAGTCTTACCTGTATTATGCTGCCTGTGTTTGAGCGGCAGCGTTTTGGCCTCAGGCGTTTTAGACCCAAACAGGCCAATGGTCGCATCAGCAGATGTCATTCCAGTCCATGAAGGGCCATTAGGTATGGTCGATGTCGCTCCCTACGGCGGCGTTTTCCCATTAACAGCAATCATTAATAAAGCCAATCATAATGTACAGGACGTGAAGGTTACCGTTTTAGGGAAAGGGGAAAAAGGCATCCCGATCAGTTATGATGTCGGCCCGCAGGCTATAAATACCCATGACGGCATACCTGTATTTGGCTTGTATCCAGATTATGTCAATAAGGTTAAAGTTGACTGGACTGAAGAAGGTAAAAAACAAACTTATACGTGGTCCATTTACGCCGCACCGGTATCATTACCCTCTACTACCGGGCAAACTGCCGTTCTTCCTACAGTAGAACCGGTTAAAGTCGATAGCTCGCTTAAAAATCGCTTATATCTTTTTAACCATATAACAGGGATGCCAAGAGCCGGCCACATTATGCATGTCGCAGGCGGCGCGGCGAACTGGGATTATACTGGTATCAACTGGATTAGCGATACGAATGGCGATGTTCGCGGCTATATGAATATTGATAAATTCCGTAACCAGGATGATATAACGCGCTTTGGTTCCATGATGAGCTTCCATCAGGTTAACGATGGCAATCTTATTTTTGGCCAGGGTCAACGTTACTTTAAATATGATTTCTTAGGCCGCGTTATTTCCGATAAACGACTGCCAAAAGGATTTATTGATTTTTCGCACGCCATTACCGAAACGCCGAAAGGCACCTACCTGCTGCGTGTCGCAAAAGAAAATTATCCATTAAATGGTAAATACACCATCAACACGGTGCGTGATCATATTCTTGAAGTTGACCAGAACGGCGATACCGTCGATTACTGGGATCTGCCAAAAATCCTCGACCCCTATCGTGACGACGTTATTCTGGCGATGGATCAGGGAGCGGTATGTTTGAGCGTCGATGCCGAACACTCCGGTCAGGTCATGACCAAAGAGCAGCTTGCAAAACAACCCTTCGGCGATATCGCGGGCTCCGGCCCGGGCCGCAACTGGGCGCATGTTAACTCCGTCAGCTACGATCCTCGCGACGACAGCATTATCATTAGCTCGCGCCACCAGTCTGCCATCATCAAAATTGGCCGCGATAAAAAAGTGAAATGGATACTTTCCGATCCATCCGGCTGGAAAGGCGAACTGGCGAAAAAAGTGCTGAAACCCGTAGACAGCAACGGTAAACCGCTAACCTGCGAAGCGCACCACTGCGACGGTGGATTTGACTGGACATGGACACAACATACCGGTTGGTTAGTGCCATCCAAAAGCACCGGAGGTAAAACCGTCGTGACCGCCTTTGATAACGGCGATGCGCGCGGCATGGAACAACCGGCCATGCCGTCAATGAAATATTCCCGTGGCGTGGAATATCAGATTGACGAAAAAAATATGACGGTTTCCCAAATGTGGGAATATGGTAAAGAGCGCGGTTTTGACTGGTACAGCGCCATTACTTCCGTCACGGAATATCGCCCGGAAACCAAAACGATGTTCATGTACTCGGCTACAGCGGGAATGAGCGGTACAAAACCGATCGTTTCCGTTCTGGATGAAGTCAAAGACGGCACTCAGGATGTGATGCTGGAGCTAAAAGTACACAGTAACCGTGCCGGTATGCTGGGTTATCGGGCGCTGATTATCGATCCAGAGCAGATGTTTAAAAAATAAAGCGAGATAGTAAAAGTAAAACAGGCGGAAGCTAACTTCCGCCTGAATAGTTAAAACGTATTGTAGTTATGACATTCGCCTTATCCAGACTCAGATCGACCACCCGTTTCTTCAGCCGGAAGGTCAGAATTTGACATTGTCGCAGTTAGCCATTTATGTTGAAGGACGACTGAAGAATGTGATGCCGCTGTAGCATTTTTAACGTGACACATAATTCTGAACGCTCTCAAGATAATTTCTTCTCCAGATTTTATTTTAAAATTGTGTAATTAATAACTCACTTTAAAATAAATTATTTCTTTTTCTTTCGTCCTGTATTCCATCCATTTATTCTATAAACAACGCATAGCAACCATGCGCCAGTGGCATAAAAGAAAACAGGAGCAAAAATATCATTAATATTAAAATCAATTTTTGGCCATGTCGAAAATCTGAAATAATAGATACCTCTTAGAATCCATTCTCCCACAAAACACATAAGGAAAAATGAAAAGTACACATAAAAATACAATAGTATGAATTTAATTATTCCTTTCATTTTTTCGTCTCCTCTGTATCAAAAATCTCCTCTGATTTATCTCCTATATATTCAGAGAGGACTACACCGAACAGGCCACGTCCGTCGGCGCGCCAATCAGCACACCCGCTGCCCCCTGGACTATCGGACCGCCCACCGGGGTCATGTCACCCTGACGCGCCGCCGGTTTTCCACTTATTGTTATATCCTTATGAGTTATAGTTGCGCAAAACCCTACAAGGAACAGGTGGTATACAAAAGATCAAAAATGGTTGTACGGTGAATTTTAGGAATATATCAAGATCGGCGGGCGAGAAAGGTTGTTCGAGTAATAAGCAGCGTTATTACCACTGGCTAGTCCTGGAATAGATTGACATATCTTCCTTTGTATATAAATAAAATGTGTCAACGTTATTATTCAGGACGGGTCATCCATAACAAAAAAAGCGCCCTGCGGCGCTTTTTTTCTGGCGGTAACTTATTTGCTGCCAGGGATGCTGAAGCGCTTGTTGAAGCGCTCAACACGACCACCGGTATCAACAACACGCTGCTTACCAGTGAAGAACGGGTGGCATTTGCCGCACACGTCCAGGTTCAGGTCGTGACCCACGGTAGAGTGGGTTTTGATAACATTACCGCAAGAACAGGTTGCAGTAATTTCTACGTAATTCGGGTGAATACCTTTTTTCATGGGGAACCTCAGTGTAAGGCCGCGTCGCTCTTCCAGCCCTAACGCCAGACACCACGCGAAGTTAATAGTAAAGGGTTTGATGCTCACAACACGCACCAAAGGCGGCGAATCATACAGAATTTGACCACCGTATGCAAACTGATCCGCGCTCCCTTATCGTAATGTGTATACTACCCGACGAAATTTCAAGTCAGGAAGATGCTATGTCCGTCGCGCACGTTGCCTTGCCCGTTCCGCTTCCCCGAACCTTTGATTACCTGCTGCCGGAAGGCGGGGTCGCCAAAGCCGGGTGCCGCGTGCGCGTGCCGTTCGGCAAGCAGCAAGAGCGCGTGGGCATTGTCGTCTCGGTTAGCGACCACAGCGAATTGCCGCTCGATGAATTAAAATCGGTCATTGAAATCCTGGATAACGAGCCAATCTTTTCTCCCTCCATCTGGCGCTTACTCCTCTGGGCGGCGGATTACTACCACCATCCCCTCGGCGACGTTCTGTTTCACGCTCTGCCGGTTTTATTGCGTCAGGGAAAACCAGCCAGCAACGCGCCCCTATGGTATTGGTTCGCCACCGAAGAGGGGCAAGCCGTCGACATCAACAGCCTGAAACGCTCCGCCAAACAACAACAGGCGTTGGCGGCGCTGCGGCAAGGAAAGATCTGGCGCTATCAGGTAACCGAGCTTGATTTTACTGACGCCACGCTGCAAACGCTGCGGCGTAAGGGGCTTTGTGAGCTTGCCAGTGAAACGCCCGCGTTTACCGACTGGCGGGAGCATTACGCCGTCGCAGGAGAGCGCCTGCGGCTGAATACCGAACAGGCGACAGCAGTCGGCGCGATTCACAGCGCGTCGGACGGTTTCTCCGCCTGGTTGCTGGCAGGCGTAACCGGTTCCGGCAAGACCGAAGTGTATCTGAGCGTGCTGGAAAACGTCCTCGCCCAGGGCAAACAGGCGCTGGTGATGGTGCCGGAAATCGGCCTGACGCCGCAAACGATCGCCCGTTTTCGCGAACGTTTTAACGCGCCGGTGGAAGTGCTGCATTCCGGGCTAAACGACAGCGAGCGTCTTTCGGCATGGCTGAAAGCGAAAAACGGCGAAGCGGCGATTGTCATCGGCACGCGCTCCTCGCTGTTTACGCCGTTTAAAAATCTTGGCGTGATTGTCATCGACGAAGAGCACGACAGCTCTTATAAACAGCAGGAAGGGTGGCGCTACCATGCCCGCGATTTGGCAGTGTATCGCGCCCATAGCGAGCAGATCCCGATTATTCTCGGCTCCGCCACCCCAGCCCTGGAAACGCTATGCAACGTGCGGCAGAAAAAATACCGGATGCTGCGTCTGACGCGGCGCGCAGGCAACGCCCGCCCAGCCCTGCAGCATGTGCTGGATTTAAAAGGCCAGCGTCTTCAGGCGGGACTGGCGCCCGCCCTTATCGCCCGTATGCGCCAACATCTCCAGGCCGACAATCAGGTAATTTTATTTCTTAACCGCCGGGGATTCGCGCCCGCGCTGCTTTGCCACGACTGCGGCTGGATTGCGGAGTGCCCGCGTTGCGATCACTACTACACGCTGCACCAAGCGCAGCATCATTTACGCTGCCATCACTGCGACAGCCAACGTCCGGTACCGCGTCAGTGCCCCTCCTGCGGCTCCACACATATGCTACCGGTTGGGTTAGGGACGGAACAGCTGGAGCAGGTGCTGGCGCCCTTCTTCCCCGGCGTGCCGATCTCACGAATCGACCGTGATACCACCAGTCGTAAAGGCGCGCTGGAGCAGCATCTGGCGGAAGTTCACCGCGGCGGAGCGCGCATTCTGATAGGCACACAAATGCTGGCGAAAGGCCATCACTTCCCGGACGTCACGCTGGTGGCGTTGCTGGACGTCGATGGCGCGCTTTTTTCCGCAGATTTTCGTTCGGCGGAACGCTTCGCCCAGCTCTATACTCAGGTTTCCGGCCGCGCCGGGCGCGCGGGCAAACAGGGCGAAGTGGTGCTCCAAACGCACCATCCTGAGCATCCCCTGCTGCAAACGTTACTGTATAAAGGCTATGATGCGTTTGCGGAGCAGGCGCTGGCGGAACGGCAAACGCTCCAGCTTCCGCCGTGGACCAGCCACGTCATTATTCGCGCAGAGGATCACAACAATCAGCAGGCGCCCGTCTTTCTCCAGCAGTTGCGTAATCTGATTCAGGCCAGCCCGCTATCAGACGATAAGCTGTGGATCTTAGGTCCGGTTCCGGCCCTCGCGCCAAAACGCGGCGGCCGCTATCGCTGGCAAATTTTACTTCAGCATCCTTCACGGATTCGCCTGCAACACATCATCAGCGGCACGCTGGCGTTGATCAATACGCTCCCTGAAGCGCGGAAAGTTAAATGGGTTCTGGACGTCGATCCGATTGAAGGATAGTCCTCACGATGCGAGGCGGATCGTAAAATTAAAGATCCATCACACTTTTTATGAAAATTCTGTAACCGCTTCCACGCACTATCTGATAAAAATGTTTTCGATGAGTGTTACCAGGGATAGATCTGCGCCAGCAGTTCCCAGGCGAGGAGAAAGAGTGAAATCGAACAAGCAGGTTACTGCCGCTACGATGAAGGATGTTGCGTTGAAGGCGAAAGTCTCTACGGCAACCGTATCCCGCGCGTTAATGAACCCCGATAAAGTCTCCCAGTCGACCCGTAGCCGGGTTGAACAGGCCGCGCTTGAAGTGGGTTATTTCCCGCAGTCGATGGGGCGAAATGTAAAACGCAATGAATCCCGTACGATTTTGGTGATTGTCCCGGATATTTGCGATCCCTTCTTCAGTGAAATTATCCGCGGTATCGAAGTGACCGCGGCAGAACAGGGGTATCTGGTACTGATTGGCGATTGCGCCCATCAAAACCAGAAAGAAAAAACCTTTCTTAATCTCATCATCACCAAACAGATCGACGGCATGGTACTTCTCAGTTCCCGACTGCCCTTTGACGCCAGCGTTGAGGAGCAGCGCAATTTGCCTCCGATGGTGATGTCGAATGAGTTTGCGCCGGAGCTTGAACTGCCGACGGTACATATCGATAACCTGACCGCCGCGTTCAATGCCATGAACTACCTGTTGGATTTGGGCCACAAGCGGATTGGTTGTATTGCGGGGCCGGAAGATATGCCGCTCTGTCACTATCGCTTACAAGGTTACGTACAGGCATTAAGACGCAGTGGCATTGTGGTCGATCCGCATTACATCGCCCGTGGCGACTTTACCTACGAAGCCGGGGCAAACGCATTAAAGCAGTTGCTTGAGCAACCGTTGCCGCCTACCGCCGTCTTTTGTCATAGCGACGTAATGGCGCTGGGCGCGCTCTCCTGGGCCAAGCGCCAGGGTCTGAAAGTGCCTGACGATCTGTCGATTATCGGCTTTGACAATATCGCGCTGGCCGAGTTTTGCGACCCTCCGTTGACAACCGTGGCGCAGCCGCGTTTTGACATTGGTCGCGAGGCGATGCTGCTGTTGCTCGATCAGATGCAGGGGCAAAATGTGAGCAGCGGCTCGCGTTTAATGGATTGCGAGCTGATTATTCGCGGTTCTACGCGCGCTTTACCCTAAAGTAAATAGCTTTAAGACTCACCTGTCTGGTCAAAGGCCCGCCGCTTCAGTAACATGACGGGCTGACGAACGAATAAATACAGCGAAACGATAGTGGCACAACGAGATTATGTACGTCGCGGCCAACCGGCTCCTTCGCGGCGCAAAAAGAGCACCTCACGGAACTCACGGAAGAAGCAAAGCAACATGCCTGCCGTCTCGCCGGCAATGGTCGCGATTGCGGCAGCCGTCCTTGTGACCTTTATCGGCGGTCTGTACTTCATTACTCACCATAAGAAAGAAGAGTCCGAAACGCTACAAAACCAGAAAGTCACCGGCAATGGGCTTCCGCCAAAACCGGAAGAGCGCTGGCGTTACATCAAAGAGCTGGAAAGTCGCCAGCCGGGCGTGCGTACGCCAACGGAACCGTCCGCCGGCGGCGAAGTCATGAACCCGAATCAGCTCACCAGCGAGCAGCGTCAACTCCTGGAGCAGATGCAGGCGGATATGCGTCAGCAGCCAACGCAACTTAACGAAGTGCCGTGGAACGAGCAGACGCCAGAACAACGCCAGCAAACGCTACAGCGCCAGCGTCAGGCGCAGCAGCAGCAGTGGGCTCAAACGCAGCCTGTTCAGCAACCACGCACGCAGCCGCGGGTAAACGAACAGCCGCAAACGCGCACGGTACAGTCCGCCCCAGCGCAACCTGCGCGCCAAAGTCAGCCGCCGAAGCAGACGGCCTCGCAGCAACCTTATCAGGATTTGCTGCAAACGCCGGCGCATACCAGCGCGGCAGCGCCAAAAGCCGCGCCAATTACGCGCGCGCCTGAAGCGCCGAAGGCGACAGCAGAGAAAAAAGATGAACGTCGCTGGATGGTGCAATGTGGTTCATTCAAAGGCGCCGAGCAGGCAGAAAGCGTCCGCGCTCAGCTGGCGTTTGAAGGCTTTGACTCCAAAATTACCACCAATAACGGCTGGAATCGCGTGGTTATCGGGCCGGTGAAAGGTAAAGAAAATGCCGACAGCACCATTAACCGTCTGAAGATGGCGGGCCATACAAACTGCATTCGACTCGCCACCGGGGGTTGAAACCCTCAAAATCTCCCCCATCTATACTTGCATTATGCCCCGTACGCCGTACGGGGCCGCAATTCAGCATTAGTAACCAAGGGGTCTGCTCGTGACAACAATAGTAAGCGTACGCCGTAACGGCCACGTGGTAATCGCCGGTGATGGTCAGGCCACACTGGGTAACACAGTAATGAAAGGCAACGTGAAGAAAGTCCGCCGCCTCTACAACGACAAGGTCATTGCGGGCTTTGCGGGCGGTACTGCGGATGCATTCACGCTGTTCGAGCTGTTTGAACGTAAACTGGAAATGCATCAGGGGCACCTGGTCAAAGCCGCCGTTGAACTGGCGAAAGACTGGCGTACCGACCGTATGCTACGCAAACTGGAAGCGTTGCTGGCCGTCGCGGATGAAACCGCCTCGCTCATCATCACGGGTAACGGCGATGTCGTGCAACCTGAAAACGATTTAATTGCTATCGGCTCCGGCGGTCCTTATGCCCAGGCTGCCGCTCGCGCTCTGTTGGAAAATACCGAGCTCGGCGCGCGCGAAATTGCTGAAAAGGCGTTGGATATTGCAGGCGATATCTGCATTTACACCAACCATTTCCACACCATTGAAGAATTGACCGCCAAAGCGTAAGGACCTCTCATGTCTGAAATGACCCCACGCGAAATTGTCAGCGAACTGAACAAACACATTATCGGCCAGGATAACGCAAAGCGTTCCGTGGCGATTGCATTGCGTAACCGCTGGCGTCGTATGCAGCTTGATGAAGAGCTGCGCCACGAAGTAACGCCGAAAAATATTCTGATGATTGGCCCGACCGGCGTCGGTAAAACCGAAATCGCCCGTCGTCTGGCAAAACTCGCCAACGCGCCGTTCATTAAAGTCGAAGCCACCAAATTCACCGAAGTGGGCTATGTCGGGAAAGAAGTGGACTCTATCATCCGCGATCTGACCGATGCCGCGGTGAAAATGGTTCGCGTACAGGCTATCGAGAAAAACCGCTATCGTGCGGAAGAGTTGGCGGAAGAGCGTATTCTCGACGTACTGATCCCACCCGCAAAAAATAACTGGGGCCAGGCCGAACAGCAGCAGGAGCCTTCTGCCGCCCGTCAAACGTTCCGCAAAAAACTGCGCGAAGGCCAGCTCGACGATAAAGAGATCGAGATTAACCTCGCCGCCGCGCCGATGGGCGTAGAGATTATGGCGCCTCCGGGCATGGAAGAGATGACCAGCCAGTTGCAGTCTATGTTCCAGAACCTGGGCGGTCAGAAACAGAAACCGCGTAAGCTGAAAATTAAAGACGCGATGAAACTGTTGGTTGAAGAAGAAGCTGCTAAGCTGGTCAACCCGGAAGAGCTGAAACAGGACGCTATCGACGCGGTTGAACAGCACGGCATCGTGTTTATCGATGAAATTGACAAAATTTGTAAGCGTGGCGAAACCTCCGGCCCGGATGTTTCACGCGAAGGCGTACAGCGCGACTTACTGCCGCTGGTAGAAGGCTGCACGGTTTCGACCAAACACGGGATGGTCAAAACGGATCATATTCTGTTTATCGCCTCTGGCGCGTTCCAGGTGGCGAAGCCGTCTGATCTGATCCCGGAACTGCAGGGCCGCCTGCCGATTCGCGTTGAACTTCAGGCGCTGACCACCAGCGATTTCGAACGCATTTTGACCGAGCCAAACGCCTCCGTCACCGTGCAGTATAAAGCGCTGATGGCAACTGAAGGCGTCAATATCGAGTTCACCGATTCCGGTATTAAACGTATTGCCGAAGCCGCCTGGCAGGTTAACGAAACCACCGAAAACATCGGCGCGCGCCGTCTGCATACCGTACTGGAGCGTCTGATGGAAGAAATTTCCTATAACGCCAGCGATCTGCACGGTCAAAACATCACAATTGATGCGGAATATGTGAGCAAACATCTGGATGCGCTGGTCGCAGATGAAGATCTAAGCCGTTTTATCTTATAATCGCGTCCAATGCATTTTCATCACTGTTGATGGGGCTGAAAAGCCCCATTTTTATTGGCGCTAAATATGACTGAACAACAACAAATTAGCCGCACCCAGGCCTGGCTGGAAAGCTTACGACCCAAAACCTTACCCCTCGCCTTCGCGGCGATTATCGTCGGTACGGCCCTGGCATGGTGGCAAGGCTATTTCGATCCTCTGGTCGCGCTGCT
The DNA here is from genome assembly GCF_046551895.1 of Salmonella sp. SAL03688. Classification (NCBI taxonomy): domain Bacteria; kingdom Pseudomonadati; phylum Pseudomonadota; class Gammaproteobacteria; order Enterobacterales; family Enterobacteriaceae; genus Salmonella; species Salmonella sp. SAL03688. Next base: position 89,987 of record NZ_JBGDVI010000013.1, on the reverse strand, counting down.
GGCCCTTATCACCGCCGGGCTGCTGCAAATTTTATCCAACCTCGCCAACGATTACGGCGACGCTGTCAAAGGCAGTGATAAACCGGATCGCATCGGGCCGCTGCGGGGAATGCAAAAAGGCGTCATCACCCGGCAGGAGATGAAACGGGCGTTAATCATTACCGTCGTGCTGATCTGTATCTCCGGACTGGCGCTGGTGGCGGTCGCGTGCCATACGTTAACCGATTTTGTCGGCTTCCTGATTTTGGGCGGGCTGTCGATTATCGCCGCCATCACCTACACCGTGGGTAATCGGCCCTACGGCTATATCGGGCTGGGTGATATCTCTGTCCTGGTATTCTTTGGCTGGCTAAGTGTCATGGGGAGCTGGTATCTCCAGGCGCATACGCTGATTCCGGCGCTAATTCTCCCGGCCACCGCCTGCGGTTTACTGGCGACGGCGGTGCTGAATATTAATAACCTGCGCGATATTAATAGCGACAGAGAGAACGGCAAAAACACCCTTGTGGTACGACTGGGCGATGTCAACGCGCGTCGTTATCACGCCTGCCTGTTGCTAGGCGCGCTGCTCTGTCTGGCGCTGTTTAATCTGCTCTCGCTACACAGTCCGTGGGGATGGTTGTTTATTCTGGCCGCGCCCTTGCTCATTAAACAAGCGCGCTACGTAATGCGCGAAAGGGAGCCTGCGGCAATGCGCCCGATGCTTGAACGTACCGTTAAAGGCGCGTTGTTAACCAACCTGTTATTTGTGATTGGGATACTCTTAAGTCAGTGGGCCGTTTAACTGACAAATATCAATTAACAATTGATGATTTTGCCAACAGTATACTTAGCGCGATATACTAAAAATTCTCGCAGCAACTGAACGTTAAGCCTATGAAATACGATACTTCCGAGCTTTGTGACATCTATCAGGAAGATGTCAACGTCGTGGAACCGCTGTTCTCTAATTTTGGAGGGCGGTCGTCGTTTGGCGGACAAATCATCACGGTAAAATGTTTCGAGGACAACGGGTTGCTGTACGATCTGCTCGAACAAAATGGCCGTGGTCGGGTTCTGCTGGTCGATGGCGGCGGTTCTGTCCGTCGTGCATTAGTCGATGCGGAGCTGGCGCGTCTGGCCACGCAAAATGAATGGGAAGGGCTGGTTATCTATGGCGCGGTGCGTCAGGTGGACGATCTGGAAGAGCTGGATATCGGCATTCAGGCGATCGCCGCCATTCCGGTTGGCGCCGCAGGTGAAGGCATTGGGGAAAGCGATGTGCGCGTCAATTTCGGCGGCGTGACGTTCTTCTCCGGCGATCATCTCTATGCCGACAACACAGGGATTATCCTTTCCGAAGACCCGCTTGATATCGAGTGATCAAAAAAGGCGCCGTAAGGCGCCTTTTTTATGCGTTGTCGCTGATTGCCGGATGTCGGCTTACGCCTTATCCGGCCCACCGGTATCCGCATTCTAAATCCTCTATAGATTTCGCGTCAGGGCAAGGCGGCAAGTAAGTGAATCCCCAGGAGCATAGGCCACTATGTGACTGGGGTGAACGCACGCAGCCAACGCCGCCATAACGTGAAATATGACGAGGATTAGACTTCTTCCATACGACCAAGCAGCGCCTGTAAACGTTCCTGCCAGCCGCTCTGCTGTTCCTTCAGAGAATTATTTTCACGCTCGAGTTCTTCACGCTGATGCTGTGCAGACTGCACTTCCTGCGTCAGGCTGTTGTTCTTTTCTTTCAGCTCTTCAATTTCCATCTGTAACAGGGTGATGGTGTCAATCGCCTGCTGTACTTTTGCTTCCAGTTTCTCAAACACTTCTAAAGACATGATCTTACCTCTCCTGAATTGCAAGGCGACGCTTCACGTAAACGCGCACAATATATAGTGTCGATTGTATGAAGCCCCGCTCTCGCTGTCCAGCGACATACCGCGTAGATCGCGGTTTGCAGCAATTTTCATCCATCTCCTGGTAACATTCATTCAATAACTTAAAAGTGTTAACATATTGGTTAATGAAATGATTCAATTCACTCTCTTCTGCTGTCTCAAAATGCGCCTCATGGCGCGATAACGCTCATTTTATTGACGCAGTACACACATTTTGATTTCGATATTTCTCGTTTTTGCTCGTTAACGATAAATTAACAGTGTGCCTACAGGGCATCGTGGATGTCCATGACCTCCTCGCATACCAATAATCATTACATACTCTTCAGGATCCGATTATGAGTCAAACATCAACCTTAAAAGGCCAGTGCATTGCTGAATTCCTCGGTACCGGGTTGTTGATTTTTTTCGGTGTGGGTTGTGTCGCTGCGCTTAAAGTTGCCGGAGCTACTTTTGGACAGTGGGAAATCAGCGTCATCTGGGGTCTGGGAGTAGCGATGGCTATCTACCTGACGGCAGGTGTTTCTGGCGCACACCTGAACCCGGCAGTGACCATCGCACTCTGGCTATTTGCCTGTTTCGACAAACGTAAAGTTGTTCCTTTTATTATTTCTCAAGTTGCCGGCGCCTTTTGCGCAGCGGCGTTAGTTTACGGGCTTTATTACAATCTTTTTGTGGACTTCGAACAAACCCACCATATCGTCCGTGGCAGCGTTGAAAGTCTCGATCTCGCAGGCATTTTCTCAACTTACCCGAATCCTCATATCAATTTTGTGCAGGCCTTCGCGGTTGAAATGGTGATTACCGCTATTCTGATGGGGCTGATTCTGGCGCTGACCGACGACGGTAACGGCGTACCTCGCGGTCCGCTTGCGCCACTGCTCATTGGTTTACTGATCGCCGTTATCGGTGCCTCTATGGGGCCGTTGACCGGGTTTGCGATGAATCCGGCGCGTGACTTTGGCCCCAAAATGTTCGCCGGGCTTGCCGGCTGGGGTGAAATTGCGTTTACCGGCGGTAGAGACATTCCTTACTTCCTGGTGCCGCTGTTTGGCCCCATCGTCGGCGCCATTCTGGGCGCGTTTGCTTATCGCAAATTTATTGGCCGTCATTTGCCGTGCGATACCTGCGTCGTGGAAGAGAAGGACTCCACCGCGACCACACAACAAAATGCTTCGCTGTAATCTGATTACGGGACAAAATTATGACTGAAAAAAAATATATCGTTGCGCTCGACCAGGGTACCACCAGCTCCCGCGCGGTCGTTATGGATCATGACGCGAATATCGTCAGCGTATCACAGCGTGAATTTGAGCAAATTTATCCTAAGCCAGGCTGGGTAGAACACGACCCGATGGAAATTTGGGCGTCCCAAAGCTCAACGCTGGTAGAAGTACTGGCTAAGGCCGATATCAGTTCCGATCAGATTGCCGCTATCGGTATCACCAACCAACGTGAAACCGCGATCGTCTGGGAACGTGAAACCGGCAAACCGATATACAACGCTATTGTCTGGCAGTGCCGTCGTACCGCCGATATTTGCGAACAGCTTAAACGCGACGGTCTGGAAGATTACATCCGCGACAATACCGGTCTGGTCGTCGACCCGTACTTCTCTGGCACTAAAGTGAAATGGATCCTTGACCATGTGGAAGGTTCGCGCGAACGCGCGAAGCGTGGCGAGCTGCTGTTCGGTACGGTGGATACCTGGCTTATCTGGAAGATGACGCAGGGCCGCGTCCACGTTACGGATTACACCAACGCCTCACGAACCATGCTGTTCAACATCCATGATTTGGACTGGGACGATAAAATGCTGGACGTGCTGGATATCCCACGCGCGATGCTGCCCCAGGTACGTAAGTCCTCCGAAGTCTACGGCCAGACCAATATTGGCGGTAAAGGCGGTACACGTATTCCTATCGCCGGGATTGCCGGGGATCAGCAGGCCGCGCTATTCGGTCAACTGTGCGTAAAGGAAGGAATGGCAAAGAATACCTACGGCACCGGCTGCTTTATGCTGATGAACACCGGCGAGAAAGCGGTAAAATCGGAAAACGGCCTGCTGACCACCATCGCCTGCGGCCCAAGCGGCGAAGTCAACTATGCGCTGGAAGGTGCGGTGTTTATGGCGGGAGCGTCCATTCAATGGCTGCGTGATGAAATGAAGCTCATCAGCGACGCGTTCGACTCCGAATATTTCGCCACGAAAGTGAAAGATACCAACGGTGTCTACGTGGTTCCGGCCTTCACCGGTCTGGGCGCGCCGTACTGGGACCCGTATGCCCGCGGCGCCATTTTTGGCCTGACTCGCGGCGTGAACTCTAATCACATTATCCGCGCGACGCTCGAATCCATCGCTTACCAGACCCGCGACGTACTGGAAGCGATGCAGGCCGACTCCGGCATCCGCCTGCACGCTCTGCGTGTGGACGGCGGCGCAGTGGCCAACAACTTCCTGATGCAGTTCCAGTCAGATATTCTCGGCACGCGGGTGGAACGCCCGGAAGTGCGCGAAGTGACCGCGCTGGGCGCCGCCTATCTGGCTGGTCTGGCCGTCGGTTACTGGCAGAACCTGGACGAGCTGCAGGAAAAAGCCGTCATTGAGCGAGAATTCCGCCCCGGCATTGAAACCACCGAGCGTAACTACCGTTATAGCGGCTGGAAGAAAGCGGTTAAACGCGCAATGGCGTGGGAAGATCACGACAAGTAAGGTCGCCATCCGGCAAAATCTTTGTGCGGGGGCAACTCCGCACACACATCAATTATTCCCTCCTTCCCCTGTGCTACACTGCGCGCCACTCCTTTTTGCTACGAGTTTGTTATGAGACGAGAACTTGCCATCGAATTTTCCCGTGTGACCGAAGCGGCGGCGCTGGCTGGCTACAAATGGCTGGGACGCGGCGATAAAAATACCGCGGACGGCGCGGCAGTCAACGCCATGCGTATCATGCTCAACCAGGTCAACATTGACGGCACCATCGTGATTGGCGAAGGCGAAATCGACGAGGCCCCGATGCTCTATATCGGCGAGAAAGTCGGTACCGGCCACGGCGATGCGGTAGATATCGCCGTCGATCCGATTGAGGGCACGCGCATGACGGCGATGGGTCAGGCGAACGCGCTGGCGGTGCTGGCGGTCGGCGATAAAGGCTGCTTCCTGAATGCGCCCGATATGTATATGGAAAAACTGATTGTCGGTCCGGGCGCCAAAGGGGCGATCGATCTCAATCTGCCGCTGGCGGATAACCTGCGCAACATCGCGGATGCGCTGGGTAAACCGCTTGGCGATCTGACCGTGACCATTCTGGCAAAACCGCGTCATGACGATGTTATCGCAGAGATGGCTAAACTGGGCGTACGCGTGTTTGCCATTCCTGACGGCGACGTCGCGGCCTCAATTCTGACCTGTATGCCAGATAGCGAAGTCGACGTGCTGTACGGGATTGGCGGCGCACCAGAAGGCGTGGTATCCGCAGCGGTGATCCGCGCGCTGGACGGCGATATGCAGGGGCGTCTGCTGGCGCGCCATGACGTGAAAGGCGACAGCGAAGAAAACCGCCGCATTGGCGAACAGGAACTGGCGCGCTGCAAAGCAATGGGCATTGAAGCGGGCAAGGCGTTATGCCTGGGCGACATGGCGCGTAGCGATAACGTTATTTTCTCCGCGACCGGCATCACGAAAGGCGATCTGCTGGAAGGAATTAGCCGGAAAGGCCATATCGCCACGACGGAAACACTGCTGATCCGCGGCAAATCACGCACCATCCGCCGCATTCAGTCGATCCACTATCTTGATCGTAAAGATCCGGATGTACAGACGCATATCCTCTAGCGTATTTGTTAGTTAGAGCCTTCCAGCCTCGCGGGGCTGGAAATCTTTCTCCTGACGAACGAAGATAAGGTTAGCGATTCAGAACAGGAGAAAACCATGGCCGATTGGGTAACAGGTAAAGTCACTAAGGTGCAAAACTGGACTGACGCACTGTTCAGCCTGACCGTTCACGCCCCCATTAACCCTTTTACTGCAGGCCAATTTACCAAACTCGGACTGGAGATCGATGGCGAGCGCGTTCAGCGCGCGTATTCCTATGTCAATGCGCCTGACAATCCGAATTTAGAGTTTTATCTGGTGACGGTGCCGCAAGGAAAGCTCAGCCCGCGGCTGGCAGCGCTAAAACCTGGCGATGAGGTGCAAGTGGTCAGCGACGCGTCGGGTTTCTTTGTACTGGATGAAGTGCCTGACTGCGAGACGCTATGGATGCTGGCGACCGGAACCGCTATTGGCCCGTATTTGTCTATTCTGCAATATGGCCAGGATGTCGCGCGCTTTAAAAATCTGGTCTTGGTCCACGCCGCACGCTTCGCCGCCGATTTAAGCTATCTGCCGCTAATGCTGGAACTGCAACAGCGTTATGAAGGCAAGCTGCGCATCCAAACGGTGGTCAGCCGGGAGAGCGTGCCAGGCTCGCTTACCGGGCGCGTGCCTGCGCTCATTGAAAACGGCGAGCTGGAAAAAGCCGTTGGATTGCCGATGGATAAAGAGACCAGCCACGTCATGCTGTGCGGGAACCCGCAGATGGTGCGCGATACGCAGCAACTGCTGAAAGAGACCCGACAGATGACTAAACATCTGCGCCGCCGACCGGGGCAGATGACGGCTGAACATTACTGGTGATGTTTTACCGAATAGCAGCTGGGGCTTATCCGGCCTCCTGCAAATCATCACCAATCTGTAGGCCCGGTAAGCGTCAGCGCCACCGGGCAAATTACGGTTTACCGCCCGTTCACGGTTCTGCTTTAAACTTCACGTCCTGTGTCGCTTTCCCAAACTTATTTTCCCCCTGAACACCGACAAATGCGCCCAGATCGATAAGCATCATCACCAGGATCAGCGTCGGAATAAATCGCCCGACGACCCACTGCCACATCCCCGGCAGCATCACCCAGTTTCCGGCCAGCAGCATCCACGCCAGAATCATTAGCAACGCCCACGCGCCGGAGCGTCCCCGGTCATGCAGACGTTTGACCATGACGGCGGCGGTCGGCCACAGCAGGCACACCAGGCAAAATGCCGCCGTTTGGATATCAAGCAGATTTTTCCCCGCCAGCGAAAATAGCGCCAGCATCCCGGCAAACCAGAGGCCGATCCAAATCCAGAAATCACGGCGTCCGATACGCCCTTTAAATGAGAATAACCATTGCTGTATGGTCATGTAAGTTCCTTATATTTTGCCTTCCGCTACAGTTTACCCTTTTGACAAGCCCGACAGTTATCGTTTTAATCGTGAGCAGTCCTAACGAAAGGTAAGATTGATGAAGCCAGGATGTACTCTGTTTTTACTGTTGTTTTCTGCTCTCACCGCCAGCATAACGGCGCACGCGCAGCTCTCTTCATCGACCACGACAGCGCCCTATTTGCTGGCGGGCTCGCCAACCTTTGATCTTTCTATTAGCCAGTTTCGTGAGAACTTTAACCGCCAGAATCCCGATCTGCCGCTCAATGAATTTCGCGCCATTGAGAATAGCCGCGATAAGGCGAATCTGACCCGCGCCGCCAGTAAGATTAACGAAAATCTGTATGCCTCCACGGCGCTGGAGCGCGGTACGCTCAAAGTGAAAAGTATGCAGATTACCTGGCTGCCCATTCAGGGGCCGGAACAGAAAGCGGCGAAAGCGAAAGCGCTGGAATATATGGCCGCCATTATTCGCACTGTCGCCCCGTTGCTGACAAAAGAGCAAAGCCAGAAAAAACTGCAAAAGATGCTTATCGCCGGTAAAGGTAAACACTATTACGCCGAGACCGAAGGCGCGGTACGTTATGTTGTCGCAGATAACGGCGAAAAGGGGCTGACCTTCGCGGTTGAACCGATTAAGCTGGCGTTATCTGAAAATCTGGAAGGGGCGAATTGATGACAAAAAGCAAAGCCTTTCCGGGGATGAATCTCTATACTGTTTCACAGACCATGCTGCTCTGACGAGCGGCCATCTTCCTTAATTCGCTGACTAAGCGTGGAGAAATGAAATGCGACATCCTTTAGTGATGGGTAACTGGAAACTGAACGGCAGCCGCCACATGGTAAACGAACTGGTGGCTAACCTGCGTAAAGAACTGGCGGGCGTAGCAGGCTGCGACGTGGCAATCGCTCCGCCGGAAATGTATATCGATCTGGCGAAACGCGCTGCTGCCGGCAGCCACATCATGCTGGGCGCGCAGAACGTTGATCTGAATCTGTCTGGCGCATTCACCGGTGAAACTTCGGCTGAAATGCTGAAAGATATCGGCGCGCAGTACATTATTATCGGCCACTCCGAGCGTCGTACTTATCACAAAGAATCTGACGAGCTGATCGCCAAAAAATTCGCCGTACTGAAAGAACAAGGTCTGACGCCGGTACTGTGCATCGGTGAAACCGAAGCGGAAAACGAAGCGGGCAAAACAGAAGAAGTGTGCGCACGCCAAATCGACGCGGTACTGAAAACGCAGGGCGCGGCAGCCTTTGAAGGCGCGGTTATCGCTTACGAACCCGTATGGGCGATCGGTACCGGTAAATCTGCAACTCCTGCGCAGGCGCAGGCAGTGCACAAATTCATCCGTGACCACATTGCTAAAGCTGACGCGAAAATCGCTGAACAGGTCATTATCCAGTACGGCGGTTCTGTTAATGCCTCCAACGCAGCCGAACTGTTCGCGCAGCCGGACATCGACGGCGCGCTGGTAGGCGGCGCTTCTCTGAAAGCTGACGCCTTCGCCGTGATCGTGAAAGCAGCAGAAGCTGCTAAACAGGCTTAATTGCCAATCAATGTCTGATGGCGCTGCGCTTATCAGGCCTACCAGCCGAGTGCTTATGTAGGCCTGATAAGGTAAAGCCGCCATCCGGCATTTATGCTGTGGAGGGTAAGAAAGTAGTATCCCCGGCAACCTTAAACATCGCCCTCCAGCTCCGCGTATTCTCAGCCAGCCGATCATCACGAAATAACGCACTACCAGAAACAACACGATCGATGCCCTGTGCAATCAGCGAAGGCAACTGATCCTGCGTTAACGACCCATCAATAACGATAATTTTACCTTCGCGTTTATCACCAAGTAGACAGAGAAGCTGCGCCACGCGCTCGTGCAAATCACTGGAGCGCATTTTACTGCCGTATCCAGGGTTCACTGCCAGTAGTTGAATAACCTCAACGTCGCTCAGAATAGGGATAATGACATCCAGAGGCGTTGCCGGGCATAAACTAATCCCCCGAATCACCGGCATTTCACCGCCGATAACGGGCACGGTCTGCTGACCAAGCCAGCTTAGCGTATGATGCAGATGAATATCGCCTTCAGCCTGAAGCGTGATGCAGTGTGCTCCCGCCTTCACGCAGGCTTGCGCCGCCGTCCATTGATCCGCTACCATCAAATGAACATCTTTGATAAAGGTTTGCGGCAGTTGCCCAACTGCCCATGGCCCAACGGTAAACTGCGGGCAAAATTGGCCATCCATCAAATCCAAATGCAACAGCGGCTGGTTTAGCGCTTCCAACTGTTGCAGATAGCGATGCAACGCAATCCACTGCCCTGCCAGAATACCCACACTAAGCGGATATGACGCTAACAATGCCACACATGCTTCGCGCGTTAATCCGGCAAACTGGCTGTTCATGAGCGCTCCTTAAGGCATCAAACCCATAAAAACTTTTTTTGTCCGCGGACCGGTCATCAACGGTTCAAGCTGCTCCACGCAAGTTTTGTAGTGTGGCGTTGTCTTGTGAAAAGCGACGGCCTGTTCATCAACGTAGGCTTCATAAATATAAAATCGCGTAGGCACCTGCGGATCCTGCAGAACATCAAAACGCAAGTTACCCGGCTCTTTAATTGAGCCCAGATGATTCTGCCGAAAAACATCGATAAATTGTTCAACCTTGTCATCATGAACGTTAATTTCAACCAGCGTAACGTGCATCATTAACCCCCTGATTATTCCAAATAAAATAACAGTCATCCCCATCTCCTCGCATCGGTAAAAGATGGGGAAGCGATCTCATTTAACCTTTCTCACTCAAAAACAGCTCATAAGCACGCTCTGCTGTTTCGTTATGATGAACGACAGCATGTACCGCTTTAATCATGGCTACCGGATCTTCTGACTGGAATATATTACGCCCCATATCTACGCCAGAAGCCCCCTGGTCAATCGCCTGATAGCACATTTCCAATGCTTCACGTTCAGGCAGTTTTTTACCGCCGGCGATGACAATCGGCACCGGACAACCTGCTGCAATACGCTCAAAACCTTTATCGACATAATACGTTTTGATAATTTGCGCCCCCATTTCCGCAGCGATACGCGTTGCCAGTGAAAAATAACGCTGGTCGCGAGCCATATCTTTACCCACCCCGGTCACTGCCATTATTGGCATCCCGACGCGTAACCCGGCATCAATCAGTTGAATAATATTTTTAATCGACTGATGTTCATGCTCACTACCAATATAAACCTGTGCGGCAGCAGCACAGCTATTCAACCGCACAGCGTCATCCATCGCCACCGCAACCGCCTCATTGCTTAATTCAGTGAGAATAGAATTTGCCCCGGACGCGCGTAAAACGACTGGTTTATTGATTGCCGGAGGTACCACACTGCGTAATATGCCGCGAGTACACATTAAGACATCAGCATATTCAAAGAGCGGCGCAATATTGATATCAATACGCTCAAGTCCGGTTGTCGGCCCCTGGAAATATCCATGGTCAAAGGCCAGCATGACCGTTTTTCTGGTCCTGGGATTAAAAATCCTCGCCAGTCTGGACTGCATTCCCCAATCCAGCGCGCCACAGCCTTTTAATGCGAACAAAGTGTTAGTTTGTGGTTTATCGGTGTGAAAATCTTTGCCATCTTTAATATCATCTAAATCAGCCATTCTTTACTCCGTCGATACATAACAGTTATCAGAAATCATATTTGTCGATATTGTCTTTGTTGAAAATGACACGCTCCGGCAATAACACAATGCCGTTACCTTTTGCCTCATAGTGATATCCCTGCTCACTATTAGGTGAAACGGTGACTTTGCCGATGCCGGGAATATCCAGTGAGTCACCGACATTCATTGGCATATTTTTCAGCAACGCGTTGGCGACATATACGGAAATTTTTCCCTGTTGGACGACATCCCACAGGCCAAATTCTTTAACAGTGCCGCGCTGAACATAAGGGCGCATTACATTCGGCGTACTAAAACCAACAATCGCGAGATTATTGCGTTTAAGGTTCTCCGCCGCCTGTGCCGCAGCAGGTAAAGCGTTAGCGTCAGGCGCGATGATGGCATCCAGATCGGGATACGCTTTGATGATACCTTCCGCCGTCTGGAGCGATTTCGTGGCATCGTTATAGCCAAACTGGGTAGTGACTATCTCCCACCCCGGATGTTCCTGGCTAATTTTGGCTTTAGCTTCTTTCACCCACTGGTTCTGGTCGGTCACCGTTGGGCTGGAATAGAAGAAAGCGACTTTCGCTTTCTCTTTGTCCACCTGATGAGCGGCCATCTCTACCAGCATGCTGCCGAGCTGTTTTGGCGTCCCTTGATTGATATAGTAAGAACGGCACTCCGGCTTGGTATCGGAATCCCAGGTTAATATTTTCACGCCTCTTTGCATTGCCCGCTTCAACGCCGGGCACAGGCCGTCAGGCGAAACGGCAGAAACGATAATGGCGTCATACCCCTGATTGACAAAGTTATTCACCAGTTGAACCTGGCCTGAGACGCTGGGCTCTGTAGGGCCATCGTAAGTTACGTCAATGCCCAGCGCTTTTCCCGCTTCCTGCGCGCCATTGCCGCCGCTGGTAAAAAAGCCCACGCCAACCAGTTTGGGAATAAAAGCAATCCGCTCTGCCGCCTGCACGGTCATTGCCGCAGATGCCAGACCAAACGCAGTGAGTAAGGCGATCATTTTAATGCTGTGTCTTGCCATTTTTTTCTCCATAAATTTCAAAAGGAAATCATGCCTGATGCGCATTGCGACGGCGTGAGTACCATTCAAGGATTTGGTGACGATGCAAACTAACGGAACGACCAACGACAACAACAATGAGAAGCGCACCGGACAATGCGCTGGAAATTTGATTCGGCACTCCGGCCATCTGTAGCCCCTGCTGTAAAAATCCCACCAGCAGCGCCGCCAACGCGGACCCCATAATCGACCCGGAGCCGCCATAAATATTGGCGCCTCCCAGCACAACCGCCGTAATGGCCGGCATCAGGAAAGAGGCGCCCAGATCCGAACGTGCGGAGCCAAAGTAAGAAACCAGTAATACGGCGGCGATCGCGGAGGCGCATCCGGTCATGGCATACACGGTATACAACGTGCGATTCACCGGGATCGCGCTGTACTGCGCGACACGGGCGCTCTGGCCAATCAGAAAAACGTTGCGTCCCATATGCGTACGATGCATGAGCAGCCAGAAAAACAGACAGCACACAAGAAAAAAAATAAGCGGCATGGGAATACTAAGAAATGAAATATTGGCAAAGTCAGTGAACGCTGTGGGAAATCCACCAATACCTTCATAACCCGTGGCGCCAGCCATACCAGATAACAATAATGCGCTACCACCAAATAAATACATGGTTCCCAGGGTAATCACCAACGGGTTTACGCCGGTATAAATAATAAGTCCGGCATTTATCAGCCCACATATTGCGCCGAGTAGTAGGGTAATAATAATCGCTAAAGGTAGCGGCATACCGAGCTGAAACAGCACACCCAGGGTAATCGCGCATAGCCCGATTGTAGAACCAAAGGAAATATCCATACCACCGCTGACAATAACCATTGTTAGCGGCAAAGCGACAATACCGATACAAATAAAATCGCTAGTGCTAAAAAGTAAGACATTAATATCTAATAAACGTGGATTAATCAGACCGAAAGCCAGAATTTCAAAGATCAATAAGGCTGCCAGCGCAATTTCCCAGCTATAGCGTCGCCATGGATTCATCATGCCACCTCTTTGTTTTTATTCTGTTGTGCGTGCGTTTTTGCTTCCGCCTGTAGTGGAGTGGGTGGTGATATAAAACGGGCATATTTCTGGCGGCGCAGATTGCGTTGTAATGCGCAACGCAGCCGCCCATCGAATACCAGTACGCCCAACAATACCAGGCCAGCAATAAAATCGTTCCACCAGGCGGGGATACGCAGCAGCACTAACACACTATCGATTTGCGTAAGAAAATAAGCGCCGAGAATAGCGCCGATGACCGTGCCTGACCCGCCTAACAGGCTAATTCCCCCCAATACGCAGGCCGCGATGGCTTTCATTTCCAGCCCCGTGCCGGTTTGATTGGGAATGAAGCCAATCTGCGAGGCAAACACGATTCCAGCCAATGCCGCCATACCGCCATTAAGTGAAAATGCCATGATGCGTACCATCTCGGTACGGACACCCAATTGCCGGGCGCCCTGCAGGTTATCGCCGGTGGCGTAAAAATTGCGGCCAAAGGCGGTTTTCGCCAGGAGCCAGGCCATAAGCAGCGCTAACACCAGGGTAAACCAGCCGATTGCGGAAATTCCCAGAAACACCGGAGCAGAGAGTTGCTTTAAGCCTGCGGGTAATCCTTCAATCCATTTCCCCCCTGTCCATAGCAGCATGATCCCACGATACAAGCCCAGCGTTCCCAGCGTGGCGACAATGGCGGGTATCTTCAACCAGGCAACCAGTACGCCATTAAAAAATCCGGCGACAATTCCTAATATTAGTGTGGCCAGGCAGGCGACCGGCAGGCTATAGCCGGCGTTTAACATCACTCCCAGCAATACCGCGCACATGCCTGTCGTCGAGCCCACCGATACATCAATATTGCGGGTGAGCATTACCATCGTCGCGCCAATCGCCAACAGCATCAAAATTTGCGCGCTACTGAAAACCATTGTCAGCGTTTGCACGCTCAAATACTGGCTATCCAGCGCGCCAGGAAACACGAATAAACAGACTATTGCCAGCAGTGCCGTCGCTTCCCGGTTATTTTGGATGAATTTCAACATGTTGCCTCCGACGCACCATGTTCGCCAAACGCAACGTGCATGATGGTATCAACGTTAATTTCCTCGCCGCATAACGCAGGCCCCCCCAGTTCCCCCTGGTGCATGACATATACGCGATCGGCCATCTGCTCTATCTCTTCCAGATCGGAGGAAATAAACAGCACTGCGACATTTTGTTGCGCGATACTGCGCAACAGCTGATAAATATCGCTGCGGGCGGAGACATCGACACCGCGGGTCGGTTCATCGACAATCAGTAATTGCGGAGAGGCTTCCAGGCATTTGGCAATCAATACTTTTTGCTGGTTACCGCCGGATAAAGTACGCGCCGCCTGTTCGGCATTATTGAGTTTGATATTTAACGCGCGGTGGTAACGTTCAAGGGTGGCGTTATCCCGCTGGGGCTTTATCCAAAATCCTTTTTGGTTGTGGGTCAGCGAACAGACATTCCATGCCAGGGAAGCGTCAAGATACAGCCCGGATGACTGCCGATCTTCCGGCAAATAGACCAGGCCGAGCTGCAACCGCTGTTGGGTTGTCAGGGCGTTAATTTCTTGACCATTGAACAGCATCCGCCCCGCATTGACCGGTCTAATACCGTACAGCGTTTCAGCCAGTTCTGTGCGTCCCGCGCCGACCAACCCGGCCAGACCAAGGATTTCGCCTGCCCGCACCTCAAGGTTGATATTCATAAAACCTTCGCCCGTCAGTGACTCCAGCGCTAATACCGTCGCGCCGCGTTCGTTCTGCGGGCGGCTGCCAGGCAATTCCAGCCACAACTTTTGATTCGCGGAAAGACTGACGCCCTGCGTTGCCGGGGTGATAGCTTGAATAATCTCGTCGGTAGAAAGGCCATGCGTTTTTCCGAATAATGCGATTTTACCGTCACGCATCACGCTAACGCAGTGAGCTAACTGTCTAATTTCTGGCAGCTTATGAGAAATAAATACAATTCCGACACCCTTTTTCAGCAACTCTTGCAGACGCGTAAATAACCGATCAGTTTCGGCTGGCGTTAACGACGCCGTGGGCTCATCAAGAATTAAGACTCGCGAGTCGCGCATCAAGCCGCGCATAATTTCAACGATCTGGCGGTCTGCAACATCAAGCGTACCCGCAGCGCTCGCCGGATCGAGTTGGCATCCCATCGCCTTTAATAGCTGCTGCATTTTTTCCATGGAGGCCTGACGTCCCTGTAAGCCAAACAAGATATTTTCCCGCACAGATAAACTCGGAAATAACAGAGGCTCCTGGGGAACCAGGTAAATGCCATACTGGTGCGCCTTCAGAGGCGTTAAATGGCTGCAACGCACACCAGCAATATCGATAGTCCCTCCATCTGGCGGGACTATACCGGCAATAATCTTCATTAATGTTGATTTACCCGCACCATTGCCGCCAAGCAATGCGTGCACCTCTCCCGCATGCAGAGTAAAGTCAATTCCCTTTAGTACTTCGACGCCGGAATAACTTTTATAAATGTTCTGCACACAAATCAGAGGGGATGCAGTATTGTGACTGATTTGCATGTTGCCTCCGCTCCCTCAATGTTGACTGACGGGACTGAACAAATGTTTTTTGAAAAAGAAATTGTTCAAAACGGTAGTAGTTATTTGGTCAAAAAACTCTCATCCAGATCACGTTTTCTGAATAAATGAATTTTTAGATGATAAATGTTCAGATTTGACGCGTTTTTGTGGCGTTAATCACGGTTATTTCGGAGTGATAACTGAACAATTGTGTTAATGATTTAGAAATGTTCAAAGTAAAGCCAGGTTATGACAATGAGCGATAATACGTTGGTATCTGATTATGGAATGTGCGAAGAAGAGCAGGTGGCGCGTATTGCCTGGTTCTACTATCACGATGGATTGACGCAGAGTGAAATCAGCGAGCGTCTGGGGCTAACCCGGCTAAAGGTTTCTCGTCTGCTGGAGAAAGGGCATCAGTCCGGTATTATTCGCGTACAAATCAACTCCCGCTTCGAAGGGTGTCTTGAGTATGAAAATGCCTTGCGCAACCACTTCGCATTGCAGAATATCCGCGTGCTGCCGGCATTACCCGATGCCGATATTGGTCTGCGCTTAGGAATCGGCGCCGCCCATATGTTGATGGAGTCACTGCGGCCACAGCAACTGCTGGCCGTCGGCTTTGGCGAAGCCACGATGACCACATTAAAACGCCTCAGCGGATTTATCTCGGCGCAACAAATCCGACTGGTCACGTTATCCGGCGGCGTGGGGCCGTATATGACCGGAATAGGCCAGCTTGATGCCGCTTGTAGCGTAAGTATTATGCCCGCGCCGCTGCGCGCATCATCGCAGGAAATTGCCTGCACGCTGCGCAATGAAAATAGCGTGCGGGATGTGATGCTCACAGCGCAAGCTGCCGATGCCGCCATCGTGGGGATTGGGGCAATTAACCAGAAAGATCAAGCCAGTATCTTAAAATCCGGCTATATCACTCAGGGTGAACAACTCATGATTGGCCGCAAAGGCGCAGTAGGCGATATTCTGGGCTATTTTTTTGATGCTCATGGCGAAATTATTCCAGACATCAAAATCCATAACGAATTAATTGGCCTGAAGTTAAATTCACTTTCCACGATCCCAACCGTGATTGGCGTCGCCGGCGGCGAACAAAAAGCAGAAGCTATTATTGCCGCTATGCGCGGTAACTATATCAATGCGCTGGTTACCGATCAGAAAACCGCAGGGAAAATAATTCAACTTATTGAAAAATAAAATAACACTTACCTCAATTCAATAAACAATAACTGACAGGATTTTATGTAACGATGTAAAAATAGCCGAGGATAAAAAAATGGCTCGACTCTGTACCCATACTGAATCAGGACATTACCTGATGGCTCTTGACGCCGGTACCGGTAGCGTCAGAGCAGTAATTTTTGATCTACAAGGAAAGCAAATAGCTGTCGGTCAAGCGGAATGGCAGCATCTGGCCGTGCCGGATGTGCCTGGTTCGATGGAGTTTGATCTTGCCAAAAACTGGCAACTGGCTTGCCAGTGTATCCGTCAGGCACTACAGAAAGCCGCCATCCCTGCAACGGCTATCGCTGCCGTATCGGCCTGCTCGATGCGTGAAGGCATTGTTATTTATGACAGTAACGGCGAACCAATTTGGGCCTGCGCTAATGTTGACGCCCGCGCGGCGCACGAAGTCAGTGAATTAAAAGAGCTGCACGATAACACCTTTGAGGAGGAAGTTTATCGTTGCTCCGGGCAAACGCTGGCGCTCAGCGCTATTCCGCGTCTGCTCTGGCTTGCCCACCATCGTCCGGATATTTATCATCGCGCGTCAACCGTCACTATGATCAGCGACTGGATGGCCTTTATGCTCAGCGGCGAACTGGCGGTCGATCCCTCCAACGCAGGCACGACGGGGTTATTGGATCTGGTGACCCGCAACTGGAAACGTAGTCTGTTACAGATGGCGGGCCTGCGTTCTGACATTCTCTCGCCGGTAAAAGAAACCGGGACGCTGCTCGGTCACATTTCACAGAAAGCGGCTGAACAGTGCGACCTGCAAGCGGGTACGCCGGTCATCGTTGGCGGCGGCGATGTGCAGTTAGGCTGTCTGGGACTGGGCGTCGTACGCCCGGCGCAAACGGCCGTGCTGGGCGGAACCTTCTGGCAACAGGTGGTCAATCTTCCCGCGCCGGTCACCGACCCAAACATGAACGTTCGCATCAATCCTCATGTGATCCCCGGTATGGTACAAACCGAGTCTATTAGCTTTTTTACTGGGTTAACGATGCGTTGGTTCCGCGACGCCTTTTGCGCCGAGGAAAAACTAATCGCTGAAAGGTTAGGTATTGATGCGTATTCCCTGCTGGAAGATATGGCCAGCCGGGTGCCTCCCGGCGCGCACGGTGTGATGCCCATCTTCTCTGACGTTATGCGTTTTAAACGCTGGTACCATGCCGCGCCGTCGTTTATCAATCTGTCTATCGATCCTGAAAAGTGTAATAAAGCGACCCTATTTCGCGCGCTGGAAGAGAATGCCGCCATTGTTTCCGCCTGCAATTTACAGCAAATTGCCGCGTTTTCCGGCGTACAGGCCGACTCGCTGGTTTTTGCCGGCGGAGGATCTAAAGGCAAATTATGGAGCCAAATCCTTGCCGACGTTACGGGACTCACCGTTCACGTACCTGTCGTCAAAGAAGCTACCGCGTTAGGGTGCGCTATTGCCGCAGGCGTTGGCGTGGGTATCTGGCCATCGCTGGCGGAAACGGGAGAAAAGCTAGTGCGCTGGGATCGGGAGCATAAACCTAATCCTGAAAATTTCGCTGTCTATCAGCAGGCCAGAGAAAAATGGCAGGCCGTTTATCAGGATCAACGCGCGCTGGTCGATGGTGGCTTAACGACATCCCTCTGGAAAGCGCCAGGCCTGTAACAGGAGAATAAGCATGCAAAAAACGAATGAGAAGAATCATGAATACCGCTTTGGCGATAATGGCCCTAAATACTTAATCCGTGGGCCGGGCTGCGATATGGGCGTCGTCATACTACAACCAGGGCAGTCATTCCCTAACCATCGCCATAATACCGCTTGTGAGGTTTTTTATACCCTAAGCGGTGAAGTGTGCCTGTATCTGGAAGGAACACCTCATATCCTGCAAACTGGAGATGTTTTACAGTGCGAACCTGGGGAGGCGCATTATCTCATTAATAACGGCGATAAACCCTGGAAAGGCGTGTTTATTAAATCGCCGCATCTGGAAAATGACAGCCACCCCGCAGATCCACCGGCCTGGTAACGCCCGCGCCATCGCCAGATTTTGCCGGATAGCGCCACGAGAGCCTTGTCCGGCCTCCAAACGGTATTCGTTAATGCAATATCAAGCTGTCATTTGATGACCTGTTGGTTCAAGATATCACACTGATGATCCTGAATTTCCTCGGCAGAAGCGCGATTGAAGGTCAGTAAATTACGCTCGGTCGCCAGCAGGACAAAAGAGCCATCGCTTTGGCGTATCACCGCCAGCGCGATACATCACAGCATCCCCGCCCGCGCAGGAACTTTCCCTGGTCCCATCGCCACCACAGCAGCAAAAAATAGCAGTGCGGTCATAAACTCCGGCAGTGGCGAAGTCGCCCACAGAAGGATAGTAATGCCAACGATGATGAAAGGAAGGAACAGAGGATGGGGCAACCAGAGCGACATACCTGTCTCCTGACGATTTTTTCAGCAAGAATACGACGGACAGTCAGGCAGGTAAACGCCAGATATAGTGGGGTTATCGCAGGATTAAGCGGACAGATCAGTGATAATGAATTTCACCAAAGTATTCAGACAGTACGTAATAGCGACAATACTCAAAAGGGTTGTCTTGTCCGGCCTGAAACGTCTGTCTGGCAACGGATAGCAGCGGTTTATTGGCGGCAATTTGCAGTTTTTCACACAGGTCGGCGGAAGGTAAAATCGCCTCAACTTTTTCTATCGCCGAGTCGCTTGTGACGTTTAATAACGAATAGAGCGACGTATGCTCCAGCGCCTGCGGTGTGAGTTGCAGATCGGGAAAGAAGCTAAGATCGAGATAGATCTTTTCATGGTTAAACGGACGGTTATTCAGGCAACGAATACGCGAAATATAGAGATAGTGATGCTGTGCGGGCAGGCTCAAGCCGTCTGCCTGAGCGTCGCGCGCGCGGCGCGGCGCGATTTCCAGAATACGGTTCTCAATCGCCACGCTGGCGTCCTGGAGATCGCGGGTAATACCGCGAAACGTGTGCCCGTAGCTCACGCCTTCCGGTACCGAGCACACCACCGAACCACTTCCGCGCTGGGAGGAAATAATGCCCGCATTGATTAATTCGCTCCAGGCCTGTTTAACCACAATCAGCGAGACGTTGTAGGCTCTGGCAATCTCTTTTTGCGTCGGCAGCTGGCTGCCTAAAGGCAGGGATCCATTTTGGATCTGCTGACAGATGATAAAAAATAGTTGCTTATAAAGCGGAGTAAAGCTCGTTTTATCAACCTGCAAGCTGCGCACCTCACGTCTTCGCCAGCAGGGGACGTTTTACCGTCCCCGGCAGGGTGAAGTCGCTACCCTGCGATTTGCCTGGCCAGTTCTGCCAAATCGAAATGATTCATACGATCCAAAGTCGTTAAATAATCGGCGGGAAAAGCCTCCACGCCATGGAATGCGCCGGAAATCGCCCCGACCATGGTGGCGACAGTATCAGTATCATTGCCGATATTAACGCCGGAGATAATAGCATCTACGGCAGAATTCGGACAACACGCGAACAGGCCAAAGGCCGCCGGCACCGCTTCACTCACGTGCAGCCCGGAGCCAATAATATCAGCAAGTTCCACCACCGCCGTTTCCCAATGGCGATGACGTTTACCGATATCCACGGCCAGTTCAATGCGTCGGGCAACGGAAGGCCCGGCGACCATCATCGCCCCTTGCTCCTGCGCCAGCAGATAGCCCCTTTGCGCACCGTAAATACCGGCGGCAATAATGCTGTCTGCGTTGGTCTGCGCTCTTAACGCCTCGCTGGTTGCCGCCGCCATCGCCGCTGCGCCGGACATCGCCAGCACGTTATTATGCGTAAAACGGCAAATCTGCAGCGCGCAGTCAATCGCCGCGTCAATATCACCCGGATGCAGCACCGCCGCTGGCCAAATCTTCATGGCGGCGCCGTTCGTTGCCTCCGCGTTACCCTTATTAATAATCTGTACCGACTGTTTCTCGCCTTCCAGCTCACCCTGTAAAGAGGCGCGGTTATCATTGAATATTGCCTTCATTGCCGCACGCGTCGTCGGGCCGGTAAAGTTGGCGTAGTACGGGTAATCCAGCCACTGCTGAAAAGCCTCGCGCATCGCCTCGTCGCTGACCTGGCGTTGATGGCGCAGCAGCGCATCCATGATGTACTTCGCCTGAATAAAATCATCCGTGCACATACCCGCTTCATTGCAGCGGCCAAACGTGTCCGCTGGCGGTTTTTGAAAGGTCGTCACCCAGCCGCCAAAATAGTCTTTTATTTGCTGCTGGGTGCGTACTTCCGTCGCGGCTCCCATCGCGTCCGCGGCGGCGGCGCCCACCAGGCATCCCAGTATTTTGTTTTGATCAACGTGCATGATGACTCCTTATTTCACGGTCATGGCTTGTGCCAGCGAATGGCTGGACAGAAAAGTGTTGAGCTGGTCGGGAAACGGTAAAGCGGTCATTGCGCCTTTTGCCGTCACCGCCATAGCGCCGCAGGCATTGGCATTGCTGATGGCTTCCGCCAGCAGGGCATGATCCCAGCAATTTGCGCGGGAAAGGGTGAACAGCAGGCCGCCGACAAAAGCATCGCCTGCCCCGGTGGTATCGACGACATCGACGCGTGGTGCGGGAAAATGGAACTCCCCCTCGGCGGTAATCAACAGCGCGCCATCGGCCCCCAGCGAAATGATCGTGGTGTCGCAGCCCAGATCGCGCAGGTAATAACGCGCATCCTGCCAGTAGCTGGCCCCGCTGAGCTGGCACAGCTCATCTGCCGAGACTTTGCAGATAGAAGCCAGTGCGGCGGACCGGGCGATCAGTTCAGGGATTTCATCAGTATTCCCCCACATTTTGCTGCGCAGATTGACGTCAAACAGTACGTAACCACCCGCTTCACGCATTCTTCTCGCTCCCTCAAGGCACGCCTCGCGAGCGGGCCTGTCGGTGAGGCCAATTGAGCTGAAGTAAAACCATTCGTGCTGCCTGAACGGCGGCAGGTCCTGCGGCGAGACGTAGGTATCGGCACCCGGATGCACCAGATAGGTAAAACTGCGCTCCCCATCAGCCGTCAGGTTAACGATCAGCACCGCGCTGGTCAGGGCCGGATCCATGCGTAGAAACGTGACATCCACGCCGTTATCCTGAAAAACCTGGCGCAGGAAACGACCGGCGTCATCATCACCAAGACAACCGATAAAACCGCACTCCCCGCCCAGCCTGGCAACGCATACCCCCACGTTCGCCGACGCTCCGCCGGGGCATTTCAGATAGCTGTTCTGTTTTTCCGGCACCAGATCAACGGAGGCATCGCCGATAACCCAAACCTTATTCATGGCCTTCATTTGCGCCTCCTTATGCCTGTTTCTGCGCCAGGGCAAGCTGAATATCTCGATAATATTCATTATTAATCAGATACTTTTTCATAAGCAGCCCAACCGCAAGGTGGAACAGAGCCGGAATGAGCGTCATCATCAGCGCAATACCGGTGAGCGAACGCGCGGTCTGTTCAACATCGGCTTGATAGCCAAAGTGGCTCAGCAGGAATCCGAGTATCCCGCCCGCGATCCCCATCCCAAACTTCTGGAAGAAGAGGATGCCGCCAAACGCCAACCCGGAAACGCGCAGACCGGTTTTCTTTTCTCCGTAATCCACCGCTTCGGCGATAGAGGACCAGAACACCGGCATTTGCATATCGCAGAAGAAATTAATAAGAAAATAGAACGCAAAGGCGAGGACAAGGTTTTCACGCCCGACGAAGAAATACATCAGCGCGCTCAGGACAAAGGTAATGATCTGGGTGTAGCGGAACATCTTAATTTTGTCCCAGAACTTGGTTATCCAGGTGGTGGCGATCATCGCTAAAATAGAGGCAACGACGCCGGTAGTCAGGAAGGGTGAAATCAGGCTATCTCCGCCGTTCAGATAATACTTGGCGTAATAAGCGGCAACGGAACCGCGAATAACATAACCGCACATCAGCAGCAGAATAACAACGCCGAGAATAATCCACTGATCGTTACGTAACAGATATTTAAACTGTTTCCCCACCGATAGCGAGGTAATTTCCGGCTCGCTGCGTTCACGCGTGGTAAGAAAACAGAAGATAAACAGCAGCGCACCCATTGCCCCCATTAAGCCCATCGAAAACTGATAGCCCAAAGCCTTATTACCCTGCCCCAGCCAGACGGCAAGCATCGGTACGACGATAGTCACCAGGAAAGCGGCAATCTTAGTCATCACAAAACGATAGCCGTTGGCGCTTAACCGTTCGACGGGGTCGCTGGTAATGACGCCAATCATCGAAATATAGGGAATGGTGATCGCGGTATAGACCAGGGTCATAAGAATATAGGTGCCATAGGCCCATGCCAGTTTGGCCATATAAGCCATATCAGGCGTAATAAACATCAAATAAACGGCGAAGCCAAAAGGAATAGCAAACCACAGCAGCCACGGGCGATAACGCCCCCAGCGCGTATTCAGTTTATCGGTAAGAACCCCCATGGCCGGATCGATAATGGCATCAATCATCCGCACAACCACAAACAGTACGCCAACATCAGCGGCGCTCAGGCCGTAGATATCGGTATAGAAATAGGCGAGGAGCAGCTGCATGGCGATAATCACAACGTTTATCGCCATATCTCCCGCGCCGAAGCCGATTTTTTCCACGATAGAAAGTTTCATGTTGATATTCCTTTACGCTTAACAGCGCAAATCTGGTGAACAATTAATGATGTCACTACATGAAATAAAAACGTTTTTATAAATAAGCCGCCTGTCCGACACGCAATGGAGGCTATGAAGAGAGTGTAACCATCCTCAAAAAGATATAAAGGTATACCTTTATATCTTTTGATCGGTTTCACATATTTTTATAGACACGATCTTACCCCGGTTTTAAACCGGGATAAGAATCAATAAGATAATGAGCAGGGGGTGTAACGAAAATCAGCGGGAAGACAAAATGGCGCAACTATGGTCCTGAATCTCTTCCGCCGATGCGCGATTGAAGGTCAGTAAATTACGCTCGGTCGCCAGCAGGACAAAAGAGCCATCGCTTTGGCGTACCACCGCCAGCGCATAGCGTCCCATATGATCGCGCGCTTCCGGCACCTCTTCCGCCAGCATCATAAACGGACTACGCTGCGCCAGTTCGCTCTCGGTTACCCGGCGCGCCAGGTATTCATGCCCCATCAGGTCGCCCGGTAGCGGAAGCCAGCGAGTGCTGATGCGCGTGAGATCGTTATCCAGTTGCTCCCGAACGTCAGGACGGATGCAAGAAATATGGATATGCAAATGGTCCTGTGAACGACCAAGCCGCGAATTAATCGCCAGCGAGACCGCGCTATCCGGAATATCATGCCCGTATTTTTTACTCATATAGCCGCGAGCCTGCCAGGCCAGCCAGAAAAAGTTGGGCGTAGCGGGTTCCAGCAATAGTGGGCTTTCTGTACCGTTGATACGGTAGGTGGGCATCAATAAATATTGCAACGGACCGTGACGATCTTTAAAGACGACATAGCCGGCGCGAGGTTTGACTTCCGCGCACGGCGCTGGGTTTTGATGCTGTAACTGATCGGGCAGGCATTGTTCAAGCACGATTTCCCGTAATGCATCAGGATTGCCGGAAAATTTCCAGTAACCGACGCCCGCCGCGGCGACAATCACTATCACCGCCAGTAAAAAGTAGCCTGTTTTTTTCATGATATGCGTTCCCTGTGACCCATAGACGGGGAAGAGTAACGCAAAATTGTGGCAAAGAAAAAACCCGGTAACATAATACGTTACCGGGTTTATAAAC
Source organism: Salmonella sp. SAL03688 (assembly GCF_046551895.1). Lineage (NCBI taxonomy): Bacteria > Pseudomonadati > Pseudomonadota > Gammaproteobacteria > Enterobacterales > Enterobacteriaceae > Salmonella > Salmonella sp. SAL03688. Next base: position 65,535 of record NZ_JBGDVI010000013.1, on the reverse strand, counting down.
GGTTTAGCGTTTGCTGATTTGGTCGAACGTACCGCCATTAGCGAAGTGATCTTTTTGCGCCTTCGCCCAGCCGCCAAACACCTCGTCAATGGTGAACAGCTTCAGCTTCGGAAACGCATCGTCGTATTTTTTCGCCACGTCAGCATCGCGCGGACGGTAGAAGTTTTTCGCTGCTATCTCCTGCCCTTCCGGCGAGTAGAGATACTTCAGATACGCTTCCGCCACCGCTTTGGTGTCTTTCTTTTCCACCACTTTGTCGACCACGGAAACGGTCGGCTCTGCGAGAATAGATTCACTCGGGGTCACTATCTCGAATTTATCTTTACCCAGTTCATTCGTCGCCAGTAGCGCTTCGTTTTCCCAGGCAATCAGCACATCACCGATACCGCGTTCAACGAAAGTATTGGTTGAGCCGCGCGCGCCGGAGTCCAGCACTTCAACGTTTTTAAACAGGGCTTTGACAAAGTCCTGCGCTTTGGCCTGATCGTTATTGTTGTGGTGCAGGGCGTAGCCCCATGCCGCCAGATAGTTCCAGCGTGCGCCGCCGGAGCTTTTCGGGTTTGACGTAATCACCGACACACCGGGTTTAATCAGATCGTTCCAGTCATGAATTTGTTTTGGATTGCCTTTGCGGACCAGGAAAACGATGGTGGAGGTGTAAGGTGCTGAGTTATCCGGCAGACGCTTGATCCAGTTTTTATCGATACGACCACGTTCCGCAATAGCGTCCACATCGTAAGCCAGCGCCAGCGTCACGACATCGGCTTCAATGCCGTTAATAACGGAAGTCGCCTGTTTACCCGAACCGCCGTGCGATTGGCGGATCACGACGTTGTCGCCGGTTTCCTGCTTCCAGTGCGCGCTAAACGCTTTGTTGTACTGCTCGTACAGCTCACGCGTTGGATCGTATGATACGTTAAGTAACTGAATATCCTTTGCCAGAAGGCTGGTTGACGCCAGCAATAATGTGAACCCCACGCCCCACTTTTTCATCGCCCGACTCGCTTATGTTGTGTTGTGATGGGCAAAGCGTGCCAGAAAGCGATCCAAACATTAAAGAATAAAAAAAGATTGGCTATAACTTCGAGGAATAAATCTGAGGGATTGCCGGATGGCGGCTAGCGCCTAATCCGGCCTACACGTTTCTGCAACCTGTAGGCCTGATAAGCGTAGCGCCATCAGGCGCGCAAAAACAATCAGTACAGTTTTTTCGCGCACTCCATCCAGTCGCTTTTGAACGGACGCTTCATGTTTTCAATCGCATCGATGATGTCATGATGAACAAGCTGCTCGTTCTGGATACCGACACAACGACCGCCATGGCCTTCCAGCAGCAGGTCAATAGCATACGCGCCCATACGGGAAGCCAGAATGCGATCGTAAGGTACCGGGGAACCACCGCGCTGAATGTGGCCGAGCACCGTCGCACGCGTTTCACGGCCCGTTTCTTTTTCAATAAAGTGCGCCAGCTCGTCAACATCGCACATATGCTCAGTAATAGCGACGATAGCGTGTTTTTTCCCTTTCGCGATCCCGGCTTTGATTTCCGCCACCAGATCTTCGCGATTAAATTCAACTTCCGGCACCACGATAAACTCACAGCCGCCAGCAATAGCCGCCGCCAACGTCAGATCGCCGCAATAACGGCCCATCACCTCAACGATAGAGATACGCTGGTGAGAAGAGGAGGTGTCACGCAGACGGTCAATCGCTTCCACTACAGTGCCGAGAGCAGTGAAGTAGCCGATAGTGTAGTCGGTGCCTTTGATGTCGTTATCGATAGTGCCTGGCAGACCGATGCACGGGAAGCCCATTTCAGTCAGACGTTTTGCACCCATATAAGAACCGTCGCCGCCAATAACTACCAGCGCATCGATACCGCGTTTTTTCAGGTTTTCGATCGCGACAGCGCGAATATTTTCGTCACGGAATTCCGGGAAACGGGCAGAACCGAGGAAAGTACCGCCACGGTTGATCATGTCAGATACGCTGTAACGGTCAAGCTGCACCATACGATCTTCATACAGGCCCAGATAGCCGTCATAAATGCCCATGACTTCCAGCCCTTCCGTCAACGCTGCGCGCACAACACCGCGGATTGCCGCGTTCATGCCCGGCGCATCACCGCCGCTTGTCAACACACCGATTTTCTTAATCATGACTACCTCTGAACTTTGGAATGCAAAATGAAATCTATTGCCGGAAGCCGATTTCGCACTTCGAAACGATCCAACGAATATACAGATAGTATAACAATCCCTTCCTGCTGAATTGATTCAGGTCAGGCCAAATGGCGGTAATTTATACACAAAATGCTGGCCTGGCTCACTTTTTAACAATCAATTATACAAGCTCGAACTTCCTGCCTTCCCTGGGGACGACTGAACAGGGATCCTGATGAATAATGACATCTGAACCCGGAAAACGCCGCAAAATCGCCTGCTCTACCTGGTCAGCCACAAAATGCGCCTGAACGAGCGGCAGATTATCTTCCATTTCCAAATGAATCTGAATAAAGCGAGTCGGCCCTGACTGCCGCGTGCGGAGATCGTGCGCGCCGCTGACTCCCGGCCATGACGTCACGATATCAATAATTTCCTGTCGTTCCGCATCGGGCAGCGCGCGATCCAATAATGACTGCACCGCCTCATACCCCATACGTAACGCGCTATACAAAATATAGATGCCGATACCTAACGCAAACAGGGCATCCGCACGATGCCAACCGTACCAGGATAACCCCAGCGCGATAAGAATCGCTCCGTTCATCATAACATCAGACTGATAATGAAGCATATCCGCCCGTACCGCCTGACTTTGGGTCTTGCGTACCACCCAGCGCTGAAACGTGACCAGTATAATAGTGCATATCAGAGCGATGACGGTAACGCCAATCCCCACGCCGGGGTCGTTCATTGGCGTCGGCTTAATCAGATTCTGGATACTGGTCAAAAACAGAAACAACGCCGAACCGGAAATAAACATACTTTGCGCCAGCGCCGCCAGCGACTCCGCTTTACCGTGCCCAAACGTGTGTTCATCATCTGCGGGTTGCAGCGAATAACGCACGACCAACAAATTCGTCAATGACGCGGCAATATCCACCAGCGAGTCCACCAACGCCGCCAGAATACTCACCGATCCCGTATACCACCACGCAAAAATTTTGATCAAAAGTAACGCTGATGCCATCGCCGTTGCCGCGATAGCCGCCCGGCTGACTAGCCGTCCATAGGTTTGATTCATAAATACTCCCGCTATCTTCTACCGGTAGTATAACGGATGGTTTAAAACAGTAAGGTAATAACAGAATGACAAATTCTGGATCCTCTCTTCATAGAAGAAGCGTACAGGCGTGGGGACAGAAATTATTTGCTAACTTTTTGATCTCGATGAGTTTATACCACTGGATTTCCTATCACGCCCGCATTGATTAAATGTCCTTGCTCGTCAGCGGCGCCTTCCTCTGGAAATACAAAGCCCTACACACTGAAATTTATGGGTGAACTGCGCGCGCAGGGCTGGCTATGTACCGTTTGAAAACCAAAATTTTATTCAAGATGTGAGTAATTACAGCAGAGTACCATTTTCCCCCTCATCAAGCCAATTTTCTGCCTGCAGCCTGACCATACTCAATATCTCTGAAACTGGCGTATAACATTCTTGTTGCAAGTGTATTTGATTAATTTCAGGGTGTGAGACAATCGCATCATAGGTTAAATCGCAGATTGATGGCTTGATTGCTTTGTTTAAATAGTTAACCACTCTGGCGTTCATAGGTAACATCTGATCAACTAAGGTGTTAATCTCTGCTGTCAGGCCAGGCCTGGCAAAACTGAGTAATTTTTCCTCACTCTTCCCTTCCACTATTTTTCCATAGCCTCCTTTGATCATGGCTGTCCTCACCAGCTCCGCCCGCACTTTAGATGGAATATTTTTCTGTTTTTCATTACGAACGTCGTCGAGTACTGCGTTGACTCTCGAAGCCACATAGGAGTCGATATCCTGTGTTAACCTGGCATTCACCTCCTTGCAAAGGTGGGATATCGCAGTTGCCTGGATTATTAGTTTGTTTGCCAGCAAAGTACAGATATTGCATAAGTCCCGAATGATATCCTGTGAGTTATAGCAACCCAGTTTTACGAGCTCATCACTATCCTGTCCAGAAAGCGTGAACTGAATGTTTACTTCATGACATCCTTCTCTAATGCTCCTGAAACTGCATAAATTCGCCCTTTCAGAACAACTCGCCCTTTCAGAACAGTTCTCCCCAAATGAAGCGCTATTTTTATCTTTTACATTATAGCGTTGCTGCGTTCTAGAAAACCACGTAAAGGGTCTGATATTTAACATACATACCTCCGAACGACTAACTTATGAAATACACAATTCACTAAGTATTACATGCCAACTAAGTTATGTTTTAGCTCAACATTATGTTTTCAATGAAATATCAGAATATAATTATGTTAATAATATATTCAACTAACTATAAAACTGAATATATGGTTTTTATCTAAGGTCGCTGGTCAAGCTGCGTTAAGTTAATTACGCGTCAGGCACGCGAGAAGGCGTGCCTGTCAAAAACCCGGCGGCATTTAAGAATGTGCAAAATTAGGGTTAAGTGCAGAATTTATTAAAAAAAACCCCCTCATCATGAGGGGGAAGACAGGGATGGTGTCTATGGCAAGGAAAACAGGGTTGTTACTGGGAACGTGAGTTGCTACTACTCAATAATTTCAACGATGAACTTTTTTGCCATTGCGCCACGTCGCGCAGTTGCTCCATTCGTTGCTGATGCTTTTCATTCAAAACCGCTTGCTGCTCCGGCGTTAACAGGCGATACATCTGGTTACGCACGCGGGCCATTTCGACCTGGCGGGCAACCTGCTCTTGCGCCATTTTTTCTGCCTGAGCGCGCACAGCGCTTTCATCAAATTTTTCTGCGGTGACAAGCCGATGCATTGTCTCCATTTCGCTAACATTAACAGGAGGCTGTTCGTGCCTTGCCTGTTGCATAAGATCTCGCATCTGCTGACGCTGATGTTCGGTTAAACTTATGCCGTCAAACATATGATTTTGCGCGCTACGCTGCGTGGCCCCGTCACCGGGGTGCCAGTTATCGCTTGTAACAACTTCAGCTGCGTGGCTTAAAAAACTGAATGCCAGCGTTGAGGCCATAACAGCAGCGGTAACTTTGCGCATCGCTTGCTCCCAAAATCTTTTCTGTCGCGATTCAACGAGAGACAGTTTACGATTCGGGCTGCAAACATGCGTCAGGGGGTGTAAAACAACGTAAAGTCATGGATTAGCGACGCCTGATGACGTAATTTCTGCCTCGGAGGTACGTAAACAATGAATAAAATCCTGTTAGTTGATGATGACCGAGAGCTGACTTCCCTGTTAAAAGAGCTCCTCGAAATGGAAGGTTTTAATGTCCTGGTGGCCCACGACGGCGAGCAGGCGCTTGAGCTTTTGGATGACAGCATCGATTTACTTTTGCTTGACGTCATGATGCCGAAGAAAAACGGTATCGATACGTTGAAAGCGCTTCGCCAGACACACCAGACGCCTGTCATTATGCTGACCGCGCGCGGCAGCGAGCTGGATCGCGTTCTCGGCCTTGAGCTGGGCGCGGACGACTATTTACCCAAACCGTTTAACGACCGCGAGCTGGTAGCGCGCATCAGGGCTATTTTGCGCCGTTCCCACTGGAGCGAACAGCAGCAGAGCAGCGACAACGGCTCGCCGACGCTGGAAGTCGATGCGCTAAGCCTTAATCCGGGCCGCCAGGAAGCCAGTTTCGATGGCCAAACGCTGGAGCTGACCGGTACGGAATTCACCCTGCTCTATTTGCTGGCGCAACACCTCGGCCAGGTGGTTTCCCGTGAACATTTAAGCCAGGAAGTGCTGGGTAAGCGCCTGACGCCGTTCGATCGCGCTATTGATATGCATATTTCTAACCTGCGCCGCAAACTGCCGGAACGCAAAGACGGTCACCCGTGGTTTAAAACATTGCGTGGTCGCGGCTATCTGATGGTTTCCGCTTCATGATAGGAAGTTTAACCGCGCGCATCTTCGCCATCTTCTGGTTGACGCTGGCGCTGGTGCTAATGCTGGTACTGATGTTGCCCAAGCTCGATTCACGCCAGATGACCGAGCTGCTGGACAGCGAACAGCGCCAGGGATTGATGATAGAGCAACATGTAGAAGCTGAACTTGCGAACGATCCGCCCAACGACCTGATGTGGTGGCGTCGCCTGTTCCGCGCGATCGATAAGTGGGCGCCGCCTGGACAGCGGTTATTACTGGTGACCTCTGAAGGACGCGTGATCGGCGCTGAACGCAGCGAAATGCAGATCATTCGTAACTTCATTGGTCAGGCGGATAACGCCGATCATCCGCAGAAGAAAAAATATGGCCGCGTAGAGATGGTGGGGCCGTTCTCCGTTCGCGACGGAGAGGATAATTACCAGCTTTACTTGATTCGACCGGCCAGCAGTTCGCAATCCGATTTTATTAATCTGTTGTTTGACCGCCCGCTTCTGTTGCTCATTGTCACGATGCTGGTCAGTTCGCCGCTCTTGCTATGGCTGGCATGGAGTCTGGCGAAACCGGCGCGTAAGTTGAAAAACGCGGCTGATGAAGTGGCGCAAGGCAACCTGCGTCAGCATCCGGAGCTGGAGGCGGGTCCGCAGGAGTTCCTCGCCGCTGGCGCCAGTTTTAACCAGATGGTGACGGCGCTGGAACGGATGATGACCTCGCAGCAGCGTTTGCTGTCAGACATCTCCCATGAGCTGCGAACGCCCCTTACGCGCCTGCAACTGGGTACCGCGCTGCTGCGTCGTCGTGGCGGCGAAAGCAAAGAGCTGGAGCGTATTGAAACCGAAGCGCAGCGTCTGGACAGCATGATCAATGACCTGCTGGTGATGTCGCGTAACCAACAGAAAAACGCGCTGGTCAGCGAAACGATGAAAGCCAATCAACTATGGGGCGAAGTGCTGGATAACGCCGCCTTTGAAGCCGAACAGATGGGCAAGTCGTTAACGGTAAATTATCCGCCGGGGCCGTGGCCGCTCTATGGCAACCCAAACGCGCTGGAAAGCGCGCTGGAAAATATTGTTCGTAATGCGCTGCGCTATTCACATACGAAGATTGAAGTCGGCTTCTCGGTGGATAAAGACGGTATTACGATCACGGTCGATGACGACGGGCCGGGCGTCAGCCCTGAAGACCGCGAGCAGATCTTCCGTCCGTTCTATCGCACTGATGAGGCGCGCGACCGTGAATCCGGTGGTACTGGCCTGGGGCTGGCGATTGTCGAAAGCGCCATTCAGCAGCACCGCGGCTGGGTGAAGGCTGACGATAGCCCGCTGGGTGGGTTGCGGCTCACGCTGTGGCTACCGCTGTACAAGCGAACCTAAAAACCATCGGCCTGCGAATGCAGGCCGATTTTTTATCTCGCCGTCGAGATTTACCGGGAAATGTCTGGCGCCAGAATCCACTCGGCGCTGTCATTCCACACGTCCATCCGGGTAATTTTGCCATCGCGCACTTCGAAGCGGTCGATAAAGCGGTTATCGGCAAACGGGCGACCGTCGGGCCATTCGCCATACAACGTACCGTTGGAATAAATCACAACGTAATCATCATGCTGCACCGCATCAAACTCGCCCAGCGCCTTCTTCACCCACTTGTAGCGAGCGCCGTTAAACTGCGCGATATCTGCTGCGCCAACCATCGCCCGGCCCCCGGTGAAGGTAATTTTCACCTCCGGGTGCATATACGTTGCGGCGCGTTCAGCATCGGGAATCATCGAGGCCACCAAAAATTCTTTTACGATCGCCACCGCATTTTCAGCTTCAGTCATAATCCTTCCTTTCATTTTGGCGGAGTTTTATCCCCCCACAGTCGTCTGGCGCTATCTTCAATTTTGCCGCTCAAACGACGCTTCTGCATGGTGCGGCTCCAGCTCGCCGACAGCCCGGCGGCGCTCAACAGCCGGTGATATTGTTCGTCATCAAACGGCATAGACCAGGCGATAACACCCGCTTCATGAACCGAGACATCGCTCAGACGCGACGCCAGTTCCAGCGGCGCATCGCTGGAGACCTTACCTGGCGCAATGACCCGATACAGCCAGCCGGTTTTTCCGCTGTTCTGCATAAGGAGGGCCATGTCGCTGATGGCAAAGTGGAAATTAAGTTTAAAGCATGGAGAGCGCGGCTGAGTGACCTGGATCAACGCCTCACCCCAGCGGTAGATATCGCCAATAAACACGTTGTGTTCGGTCATTCCGTTCGTCGACAGATTCTCGCCAAACGCCGGGGCGCAAAACAGCGTCGCCTGCTCGGGGAACTGGAGAATCCAATCAGCATAGTGTTCACGGGGGTAATGGCATAGCGCGCGGTCGGGGCCGCCGTGGATTTTCTTTTCGGCCTGCTGATCGCCTGCCAGACCCAGCTCGGTCAGCATGAGTTCGCCGTCGATTTGCACCTTGGCGATAGCGCTCGGGCGGCTGCCGTCATAGTCACGAATTTTGCCAATAAACACGTCAACCGGATAATGCATCTGCTGCTCCTTACGCGGATACAAAAAAAGCGAGTCATCAGACTCGCTTCTACAGACGTGCAATGCAAATTATTTTTTAGCGGCGAAACGCGCTGCTGCTTCGTCCCAGTTCACCACGTTCCAGAACTCTTTGATGTAGTCCGGGCGGCGGTTCTGGAATTTCAGATAGTAAGCGTGTTCCCACACGTCCAGACCCAGGATCGGGAAGCCGGAAGCGCCGGAAATGGCTTCACCCATCAGCGGGGAATCCTGGTTTGCGGTAGAAACCACAGCCAGTTTGTCGCCTTTCAGCACCAGCCACGCCCAGCCGGAGCCGAAACGGGTTGCTGCTGCTTTTTCGAATTCAGCTTTGAAGTTGTCAACGGAACCGAAGTCACGCTCGATAGCCGCTTTCAGATCGCCCTGCAGAGTGGTGCCTTTTTTCAGCCCTTTCCAGAACAGGCTGTGGTTAGCGTGGCCGCCCGCGTTGTTACGCAGCACGGTTTTTTTGTCCGCTGGCACCTGGTCCAGTTTAGTAATCAGTTCTTCAACCGGCAGGTCAGCAAACTCAGGCAGATTTTCCAGCGCCGCGTTGGCGTTGTTGACATAGGTTTGATGGTGTTTGGTGTGGTGAATCTCCATCGTCTGCTTATCGAAGTGCGGTTCCAGTGCATCATAAGCGTACGGCAGGGATGGCAGTGTATAACTCATAATCATCTCCATTATTGTCGAGCGGCACAGTGTTAACGCCGCGTAAGCAGTTGGTTCATTATAGTTAATTAAATGATATTGAAAATGATTATCAATGCCGTACTTTTTCCAGGGTTATAAACGTTACGGCATCCGCTGAAAAAAACCGTTTTTTACGCCTCCAACCGAAACCGTCTGTTGATGAATTCCTGGAAATCATGAAATGTGAAACAGGGTTTCAAAATCTTTCTTTTGGTGCCAATTTTTGTCAGCGGTGGCAAAATCAAGAAGGTTATAATTTCACCATGCAATTACATTCCCGGTAAATTATTACAATTGCGAGGGAATTATGAAGCAACCTGGTTTTATACGTCTGGCTACGTTGGCCTTACTCTCCACACTCTCTTTCTTCTCCCACGGCGAAACCATTTTGCGCCTGGCCTACGCTGAAAATAGCCAGCCGGTAAAAGATGCGTTGCACTTCCTGGGGCAGCAAGTTGAAGAGAAAACGGGCGGCGATATCAAAGTACAGTACTTCCCGGACGGACAGCTTGGCGGCGAGCGCGAACTGGTGGAGTTGACGCAGGTCGGCGTCGTCGACATCACTAAAGTGTCGTCCGGGCTGATGGAGAGTTTTTCGCCTGAGTACGGCGTGTTCTCACTTCCCTACCTGTTTGCCACCGTCGATGAATACTACCGCGTAATGGATAACCCACAGGTGATGGAGCCTGTTTATCAGTCCACCGCCGCACAGGGGTTTGTCGGCGTAGGCTGGTATGATTCCGGCGCGCGTAATTTTTATATGAGCAAAGCGCCGGTTAAACGCATTGAGGATTTACGCGGGAAGAAGATCCGCGTCATGCAGAGTGAGACGGCGATCCAAACTCTCAAACTGCTGGGCGCTTCGCCCATCGCCATGAGCCAGGCGGAGGTCTATACCTCGTTACAACAAGGCATTCTCGACGGCGCGGAAAACAATGAGTTCGCTCTCACCATCGCCCGCCACGGCGAAGTCGCCCGTTATTACACCTACGATATGCACACCCGCATTCCCGATATCCTGTTAATGAGTACCCTCACGCTGGAAAAGCTGACGCCGGAACAGCAGCGCATCGTCGAAGCCGCCATCAAGGCGTCGATCGAATTTGAGAAAGCCGCATGGGACAAGGAAATAGAGAAAACCAGGCTGGCGGCGGTAAAAGATTTCAACGTTGAATTCTACGAGATCGACAAAAAACCCTTCCAGAAGGCAGTACAGCCTATTTACGACGGTCTGAAAAACAAACCGCGGCTTTACGGGCTGTATCAACGTATCCAGACAGCAAAAAATTAATCTAATCAGGAAATTAAGATGAACACATTCAGAAAAGGACTTGATTTATTGCTGGGCGCTATCTGTTGCCTGGTGCTGGCGATAATGGTTGGCATCGCCTGCTGGCAGGTGGTGAGCCGCTACATTCTGGGCGTTCCCAGCACCCTTACCGAAGAGATGCTGCGATTTCTCCTGGTGTGGGTATCAATGCTGGGCATGGCTTTTGTCGCCGGTCAGAAACAGCATATCAGCCTGACTCTCTTACTGGATAAGGTGTCGCCGACGATTCGTGGCTGGTGGGATATTATTCTGCAGGTCATTTTTATCGCGTTTTCCATTTGGGTATTGATTATCGGCGGCTTAAAGATTTCTGCGATTTCTATGCTGCAAATCTCCCCTGCGCTGGGCATTCCGATGGGAAAAATTTATTACGCGCTCCCCTGCGCGGGCGTACTGATCATCCTCTATGGGCTGCTGAATATCGTTGACGCCCTGAAAGCTATCCATTCCGCCACGGATACCACTGAGCACACTCTGGAGAAATCACATGATTGACCCTATTTTTGCGTCCTGTACGCTAATTGCCGTCTTTGTTGTTTTACTGGCCATGGGCGCGCCTATCGGGATCTGCATCGTTATCGCCTCTTTCAGCACCATGATGCTGGTACTGCCTTTCGATATTTCTATGTTCGCCACCGCGCAAAAAATGTTCTCCAGCCTGGACAGTTTTGCCTTGCTGGCCGTGCCGTTCTTCGTTTTGTCCGGGGTGATCATGAATAGCGGGGGAATTGCCGCCCGGCTGGTCAATTTTGCCAAACTGTTTACTGGCAAACTGCCCGGCTCGCTCTCTTATACCAACATCGTCGGCAATATGATGTTCGGTGCAATTTCCGGATCGGCGATTGCCGCCTCAACCTCCATCGGCGGCGTGATGGTGCCGATGAGCGCGCGCGAAGGTTACGATCGCGGCTTTGCGGCCGCGGTGAATATCGCCTCCGCGCCGACGGGAATGTTAATTCCGCTCACCACGGCTTTTATCCTTTATGCGCTGGCAAGCGGGGGAACATCGATTGCCGCTCTGTTCGCCGGCGGTCTGGTTGCGGGTGTGCTGTGGGGCGTTGGCTGTATGCTGGTCACGCTGGTAGTCGCTAAGCGTCGAAATTATCGGGTTTTCTTCACCGTCCAAAAAGGCATGGCGCTAAAAGTTGCCGTTGAGGCCATTCCCAGCCTGCTGCTGATCGTGATTATCGTCGGCGGCATTGTGCAGGGGATTTTCACCGCCATTGAAGCCTCCGCGATTGCCGTGGTGTATACGTTATTGCTGACGATGGTGTTTTACCGCACGCTGAAAATTAAGGATTTGCCTTCGATTTTGCTCCAGACAGTGGTAATGACCGGGGTCATCATGTTCCTGCTGGCAACCTCTTCGGCGATGTCCTTCTCGATGTCGATCACCAATATCCCTGCGGCGCTGAGCGATATGATCCTCGGTATTTCCGCCAATAAACTGGTTATCCTGTTAGTCATTACCGTCTTTTTGTTGATTATCGGCGCATTTATGGATATTGGTCCGGCCATTCTGATTTTTACCCCGATTCTGCTGCCGATCATGGCTAAACTGGGCGTCGATCCGGTGCATTTCGGCATTATCATGATCTATAACCTGGCGATTGGCACCATTACGCCGCCAGTTGGCAGTGGTTTATATGTCGGGGCGAGCGTCGGTAAGGTCAAAGTTGAGGAAGTGATTAAACCGTTGCTGCCTTTTTACGGCGCGATTATCGGCGTTCTGTTATTAATTACCTACATTCCGGAAATCACACTGTTCTTACCCCGTCTACTGGGCATCATGTAAGCGCATTGTTTCCTGCACATCTCGTTGCCGGATGGCGATTCGCGTCTTATCCGGCCAACGCACGATAATAATTATCCGCAGGTCATCACCAGGTAAAAAAAACCGGCTACCTATAAAGTAGCCGGAAAAGGGAATAAATAATAAACAGGGATAATGATTAGAATGTGTAGCCTATACCCACGCGGAAACGGGTTTGTCTTTCATCGCTGTTGCTATTGACGGAAACATTACCTACCTCAACGAATGGCGACCATTGGTCAATAATATAGGCAGTTCTGAAGTTATATTCATAGTTATCTTTGCCGCCATCGTAAAGATCATATTTATCGGCTTTCTTATAAATTCCTTCGATTGTCCAGTCAAAGTTGTTCCATTTATAACCCGCCCAGACATCCATACGATTGATGGTATCATCATCACGGATATCAGAAGAACGGCGTACATATTCAAAACGATAGCGCGCGCCAACCCACCAGCTTTCATTTAATGTCCACGTCGCGCGGAAGTAAGGCTTATAGGTAGAGTAACCGTTGCCTGTTTCCAGCACGAAACCCGGTTGCCAGGCGACATCACCGGTTTTAAATTGGTAGCTTATCGTATATTCGTTGCCCTGTGTTTCCAGGTCATTAAACGCTTTATTGGTGTCATCCCCGCCTGATTTTGAGATAGCTTCTATCGCAAAACCAACACCATTCGCAAACCGATGAGAAATATACGCACGGTCATAGTTAGCTTTACTGTCATCAAGATATTCATGACGAACATCGACATATACTGCATGCGCATTTGTTACAACAAGAGGTAATAGTAAGAAAAGAGATTTTCTCATAACAGAATCCATTTAATTTAAAATTAAAACGTTGTTTCATGTCAGGCCGTTACAACCATAATACGCAATGTGAATGGCGACAATATAGACAAAGATCTTTAATTTAAAATTGGGATAATGTTCAAAAAGCAAAATAAAATAAATGAAATTCATATTCGTCATATAAAATAAAAATTAAAACACCATCAACAACGCCAATATAGGGATTTCCTTATATTTATATTCCATTGATTCCTAACGTTAATTTCAATATATTTAATTTGTAAATACAAATAAAACAACTAAATAATTACTGTATAACTACCCTTTTATCAAACGGTAAGTCAGACTATTCCCATTATGTGACCTCACGCAGCGTTTTCTTTGCATTGTTGCCAGCTAAGTCGTTTCGTGTCGTTATGATGAAGGTATTTTAGAAAACAAATATTACCCACTAATTTGAATAACATCCAGACGGTCACGATGCGCTCCGACTTTTTTAAAACGTGAAGTTAATCACTTCATTAACGTGCTGATTGCCAGAATACACCCAACGGCGGCAATCGTTATAAGGTTACCAGGCTGCGTAATTTTTAAACTCATGCAAACGGAAGGGGTATCCCGTCCATAAAAAATAATGAGGAACATGTCATGAGTAACGCGATTACGATGGGTATTTTCTGGCATTTGATAGGGGCGGCCAGTGCAGCCTGCTTCTATGCCCCGTTCAAGCAAGTGAAACAGTGGTCATGGGAAACCATGTGGTCAGTGGGCGGCATCGTCTCATGGCTTATTCTGCCGTGGACAATTAGCGCTCTGTTACTGCCTGATTTCTGGGCCTATTATGGACAGTTTAACCTCTCCACCCTTTTACCGGTTTTTCTGTTCGGCGCCATGTGGGGCATCGGCAATATTAATTACGGTCTGACCATGCGTTATCTCGGGATGTCGATGGGTATCGGCATCGCTATCGGCATTACGCTTATCGTCGGCACGCTGATGACGCCTATCATCAACGGTAACTTCGATGTGTTAATCCATACCGAAGGGGGACGCATGACGCTACTTGGCGTTTTTGTCGCGCTGATCGGCGTCGGGATTGTGACGCGCGCCGGACAGTTAAAAGAACGCAAAATGGGCATTAAAGCGGAGGAGTTCAATCTGAAGAAAGGGCTTCTGCTGGCAGTGATGTGCGGTATTTTCTCGGCGGGGATGTCTTTTGCCATGAACGCCGCGAAACCGATGCATGAAGCTGCTGCCGCGCTTGGCGTTGACCCGCTCTATGTCGCGCTGCCGAGTTACGTGGTGATTATGGGCGGCGGCGCGCTGGTGAACCTCGGTTTCTGTTTTATCCGCCTGGCAAAAGTGCAAAATCTGTCGATAAAAGCCGACTTCTCGCTGGCAAGACCGTTGATTATCAGCAATATTCTGTTGTCCGCGCTTGGCGGTCTGATGTGGTATTTACAGTTCTTTTTCTATGCCTGGGGTCACGCGCGCATTCCCGCGCAATATGACTACATGAGCTGGATGCTGCACATGAGCTTCTATGTGCTGTGCGGGGGGCTTGTCGGTCTGGTGCTAAAAGAGTGGAAAAATGCTGGCCGCCGTCCCGTTGCCGTATTAAGCCTCGGCTGCGTGGTAATTATTATCGCGGCGAATATTGTCGGTTTAGGCATGGCCAGTTAATCGCTTTGATTACTGAGATGACGCCATTGGCTCGGCGTCATCCCGGTTTCCCGCGTGAACACCACTGAAAAATAATTACTATCTTCAAAACCGCACTGCATCGAAATCTCGCTAACCATCAGCGGGCTATGCTGAAGCAGATACTGCGCGTGGCAAATACGGACCTGGCGTAAATATTGATTAATCGTCATCCCGGTTTGGGCGCGAAACTGCTGCCGCAGCACCCGCTCGCTGCATTGTTCCTGCTGGCAAAACGCATCCAGCGCAAAGGGACACTCAAGGCTATTAGCCAAAGCGGTAATTAATTTATCCAACAGGGTTTCTCGGGAGGTTGCCGGAAGATCGTCAGTCGCGTAGCGATGCCGTTTTAACGTCATTACCAGTTGACCAAACAGCAATTCCGCCATCTCATTCGCCAGCGGATCGCGTCCATTACTCTCATGTTCAAGCTGGTTAATGACCTGCCGCGCCTGATTCATTCCCATACTGCCCAGCCGCCAGTGAGGATGCCACTGCGCTCCCTGAAAGCCGGGAATCATCGCCTGCCAGTTTACATTGAGTTTCAAACGCTCCGGGCAGTAAATAATATTTTGCAGCACCAGATCGTTAACGGAAGTATAGGAGTGTTTGTCTTCAGCACGAATGTAAAACAGATCGCCGCGGGTAATTCTGTATGGGCGCTCATTAAGAACGTGTAGGCCATTGCCCCGCCAGACCATCACCAGTTCACAAAACTCATGCGTATGTTCCGCAAAAACATCCTGTGGATAGCGATCGGCAACCGTAACGGCCTGCTGCTCATCAGTAAAAAAATCTTTTTTCAAAAGGATTAACTGATTTGCCACCGCAGCACCTCATGTTGAATGCTTGCCGGCTGGCGCTACGCTTATTCTGTCTACCGCTCGCCGCCGTAGGCCAGGTAAGGCGCAGCCGCCATCCGGTATTAAAGGGTATAATTATCAGCATATTGGCGACGAAAACGTTGATAGCGTTCGCGTTACTGGATTATCGCATCGCGTCCCTGACGGATATCCCGCGGCGACCAGTTAAATTCTCGGCGAAACAGAGTCGAAAAGTGGTTACTGTCGCCAAAACCGCAGCGGTACGCGATTTCTGTCACGCTATGATCGCTATGGCGCAATAAATGCCGGGCTTTGATCAAACGCAGGCGATTAAGGTAACGTTGCGGCGTCAGCCCGGTATGCTGTTTAAGCTGACGATGCAGCGTACGTAGCGACAGCGAAAACTGTTCAGCTACCGCCTCCCAGCAGACCTCCTCCGCAAAATGGTCTTCCAGCCATGCCATCAGTTGGTTGAGTTTGGCGTCGTTATTGGTCGCGCCTTCCATCAGGCTACTGCGGCGTAACAACACCAGTAGTTGCATAAACAAAATTTCGCGATTCGCCACGGCAGGCGCATCCATGCCGTCTCCGGCGCGCTCCATCAGACCGACCAACTGGCGCACCTGCTGCAACACACTCTGATTCACCCGCCAGTGAGAAGGATAGTAACCATCCTGCTCCTGCGGCAGCAATTGATCCAACCCCGCCAGGAACTGGAAGGCGTCCGGTGAACGCCACAGTACATTCGTCAGGCATAGGTTGTCGGTATGTTCATATAAATGCCGGTCGTGATCGCGAACAAAACACACGGTACCGCCGCTGATGGTATACGGCTGCCCGTTGAATACATGAATGCCCGTACCGTGTTCCACAATCACGATTTCATGAAAATCATGATGATGTTCAGGGAAAGCGGCTTGCGGCAGACGAGGTTCAATCGCCACGGGCGCTTTACCTGATGGAAAAAAATCCACGCTATGCAGTACGGTCATGGTTGCTTCCTCCTGAATTCAACATGTCCGAATAGTAATTAAGGGTTATCGGCCTCACCTTAAATTTTTGACGCTAAAGCGCGCAAACATGGTCTTTTTTTCAAGAAAAGGCGGGAAAAAGCGGGAAATGCGGACGACATCACACCGGCCTATTAGTAGAAACTGTGAACGCTATCACGTTCATCTTTGCCTTGTTGCCAGCGGCTCATTTTCCTGTCAGTAACGAGAAGGTAGGTCTTTGAGGGCTTTTTTAGACTGTGCACAATAACTCTAAGAAGGACCTGATTATGACTTTTCGCCATTGTGTCGCGGTTGATCTCGGCGCATCCAGCGGGCGCGTGATGCTGGCGCGTTACGACAGCAAACACCGTACCCTGACGCTACGTGAAATTCACCGTTTTGTGAACTGCCTACAAAAAACAGACGGGTTTGACACCTGGGACATCGACAGTCTGGAAAAGGATATCCGTCTTGGTCTGAAGAAAGTCTGCAATGAAGGCATTCTTATCGACAGCATCGGCATCGACACCTGGGGCGTCGATTATGTCCTGCTGGATAAACAAGGTCAGCGTGTCGGCCTGCCGGTCTCCTACCGCGATAACCGTACCACGGGCATCATGCCGCAAGCGCTGGTCCAGATCGGCAAAAGCGAAATCTATCGCCGCAGCGGGATTCAGTTTCTGCCGTTTAACACCATCTATCAGCTACGCGCGCTGACGAAACAACAGCCTGAGTTAACGGCGCAGGTCGCTCATGCGCTGCTGATGCCCGATTATTTCAGCTACCGCCTGACCGGTGAAATGAACTGGGAATACACCAACGCCACGACCACCCAGTTGGTCAATATCAATACCGATGACTGGGACGATACCCTGCTGGCGTGGACCGGCGCGAAAAAGAGTTGGTTCGGTCGCCCCTCACACCCTGGCAATGTTATCGGCGACTGGATTTGCCCGCAGGGCAACCGTATTCCGGTGGTAGCCGTCGCCAGCCACGATACCGCCAGCGCCGTTATTGCCTCTCCGCTGGCAAATAAACATAGCGCTTACCTGTCTTCAGGCACCTGGTCGTTGATGGGTTTTGAAAGCAAAATGCCCTACACCACTGACGAGGCGCTGGCTGCCAATATCACCAACGAAGGCGGCGCGGAAGGGCGTTATCGGGTACTGAAAAACATTATGGGTTTGTGGCTGCTCCAGCGTGTGCTGAAAGAACGGCGCATTACCGATCTGCCTGCGCTTATTGCCCAAACAGAAGCGCTGCCGGCCTGCCGTTTCCTGATTAACCCGAATGACGATCGCTTTATCAATCCTGACGATATGCGCGCTGAAATCCAGGCCGCCTGTCGCGAGACCGACCAGCCCGTTCCCGTCAGCGATGCCGAACTGGCGCGCTGCATTTTCGACAGTCTGGCGCTGTTGTATGCCGACATTCTGCACGAACTGGCAAATCTGCGCGGCGAAAAATTTACCCAACTGCATATTGTCGGCGGCGGATGCCAAAACGCGCTACTCAACCAGTTGTGCGCCGATGCATGTGGTATTCGCGTGATGGCCGGGCCGGTTGAAGCCTCCACCCTTGGCAATATTGGTATTCAGCTTATGACCCTCGACGAATTAAACAACGTCGATAACTTCCGTCAGGTCGTCAGCGCTAACTACGACCTGACAACCTATATCCCTAATCCTGATAGTGAAATTGCCCGCCACGTTGCGCAGTTTCAACCCAAACGACAGACAAAGGAGCTTTGCGCATGACCACTCAACTGGAACAAGCCTGGGAACTGGCAAAACAACGTTTCGCCGCAGTAGGTATTGATGTCGAGGAGGCGCTGCGCCAGCTCGATCGCCTGCCGGTTTCCATGCACTGCTGGCAGGGCGACGATGTTGCCGGATTCGAGAACCCGGAAGGTTCGTTGACGGGCGGAATTCAGTCAACCGGCAACTATCCGGGCAAAGCGCGTAACGCCACCGAACTGCGCGCCGATCTGGAACAGGCGCTGCGTCTGATCCCAGGCCCAAAACGGCTGAACCTGCACGCCATTTATCTTGAGTCGGATACGCCGGTTGCCCGCGACCAGATCAAACCGGAGCATTTTAAAAACTGGGTGGAGTGGGCGAAAGCGAACCGGCTGGGGCTGGATTTCAACCCCACCTGTTTTTCTCATCCACTGAGCGCTGACGGTTTTACCCTCTCTCATCCAGACGCGAAAATTCGCCAATTCTGGATCGATCACTGCAAGGCCAGCCGCCGCGTCTCGGCATACTTTGGTGAGCAGCTCGGTACGCCGTCGGTGATGAACATCTGGATCCCGGACGGCATGAAAGACATTACCGTCGACCGTTTAGCCCCGCGCCAGCGCCTGCTGGAAGCGCTGGATGAGGTCATTAGCGAGAAATTCGACCCGGCGCACCACATCGACGCCGTTGAGAGCAAACTGTTTGGCATCGGCGCGGAAAGCTACACCGTCGGCTCCAATGAGTTCTACATGGGCTACGCCACCAGCCGTCAGACCGCGCTGTGCCTGGATGCGGGCCACTTCCATCCCACTGAAGTGATTTCCGACAAAATTTCCGCCGCCATGCTCTACGTGCCACGGCTGCTGCTGCACGTCAGCCGCCCGGTACGCTGGGATAGCGACCACGTGGTGCTCCTGGACGATGAAACCCAGGCAATTGCCAGCGAGATCGTCCGTCATAACCTGTTCGACCGTGTGCATATCGGTCTGGATTTCTTCGACGCCTCTATCAACCGTGTCGCCGCGTGGGTTATCGGTACCCGCAACATGAAAAAAGCGCTGCTGCGCGCTCTGCTGGAACCCACAGATCAACTGCGTCAGCTTGAAGCCAGCGGCGATTACACCGCGCGTCTGGCGCTGCTGGAAGAGCAGAAATCTCTGCCGTGGCAGGCCGTCTGGGAAATGTATTGCCAGCGTCACGACACGCCGGCTGGCAGCCAGTGGCTGGACAGCGTTCGCGCCTACGAAAAAGAGATCCTGAGCAAACGTAGCTGACAGCGACACCTGATCTGTAGGCCGGATAAGACGCCCGCGTCGCCATCCGGCAATAAATGAAACACGATTGCCGGATGGCGCTGCGCTTATCCGGCCTACGTAAGACCCGAATAACCTTCGGGCAATAAATGGGAACACGAACATGCAAAATATTACCGATTCCTGGTTTGTCCAGGGCATGATTAAAGCCACGTCTGATGCGTGGCTGAAAGGGTGGGACGAACGTAATGGCGGTAACCTGACGCTGCGTCTGGATGAAGCCGATATCGCACCGTTTGCAGCTAATTTCCACGAAAAACCGCGCTACATCGCGCTAAGTCAACCCATGCCGCTGCTGGCGAACACGCCGTTTATCGTTACCGGTTCCGGCAAATTCTTTCGCAACGTGCAGCTCGATCCGGCAGCCAATTTAGGCGTGGTCAAAATCGACAGCGACGGCGCAGGCTACCACATTCTGTGGGGCTTAACCCACGACGCGGTACCCACCTCTGAACTCCCGGCGCATTTCCTCTCCCACTGCGAACGCATCAAAGCCACCCACGGCAAAGACCGCGTCATTATGCATTGCCATGCGACTAACCTGATCGCCCTCACCTACGTACTGGAAAACAACACTGCGCTGATCACCCGCAAACTGTGGGAAGGCAGCACCGAATGTCTGGTGGTATTCCCGGACGGTGTCGGCATTCTGCCGTGGATGGTGCCAGGCACCGATGAAATCGGCCAGGCCACCGCGCAAGAAATGCAGAAACATTCGCTGGTGCTGTGGCCGTTCCACGGCGTGTTCGGAAGCGGACCTACGCTGGATGAAACCTTCGGTTTGATAGATACCGCAGAGAAATCCGCTGAGGTATTAGTCAAAATCTATTCGATGGGCGGTATGAAGCAGACCATCACGCGCGAAGAACTGGTCGCACTCGGCAAACGATTTGGCGTGACACCGCTGGCCAGCGCCGTAGCGCTGTACTGATACCTCCCAACTCAACGCCGGATGCGGCTTTGCCTTATCCGGCCTACAGGTCGGTGCGCATTTTACCGTAGGCCCGATAAGCGTAGCGCCATCGGGCAACAGGGAATTTTTTTAAGGAGAATAGTGATGAGCTTTATGTTGGCACTGCCAAAAATTAGCCTGCATGGCGCTGGAGCGATTGCCGATATGGTGAACCTCGTGGCGAATAAGCAATGGGGCAAAGCGCTGATCGTTACCGATGGTCAACTGGTAAAGCTGGGCCTGCTGGATAGCCTGTTTAGCGCACTGGATGAACATCAAATGTCTTACCACCTGTTTGATGAGGTGTTCCCAAACCCGACAGAAGAGCTGGTGCAGAAAGGTTTTGCGGCGTATCAGAGCGCAGAATGTGACTACATTATCGCCTTCGGCGGCGGCAGCCCGATCGATACCGCAAAAGCGGTGAAAATTCTGACCGCCAACCCAGGTCCATCTACCGCCTACTCCGGCGTCGGCAAAGTGAAAAACGCCGGCGTACCGCTGGTAGCGATTAACACTACGGCAGGTACCGCGGCAGAGATGACCAGCAACGCGGTGATTATCGACTCTGCCCGTAAGGTCAAAGAGGTGATCATCGACCCGAATATCATCCCGGATATTGCCGTGGATGACGCCAGCGTCATGCTGGAAATCCCGGCGTCTGTGACCGCCGCAACCGGCATGGATGCCCTGACCCATGCGGTGGAAGCCTATGTCTCCGTTGGCGCGCATCCGCTCACCGACGCTAACGCGCTGGAAGCGATTCGCTTAATCAATGTGTGGCTACCGAAAGCGGTTGACGATGGCCATAACCTCGAAGCCCGTGAGCAAATGGCATTCGGCCAGTACCTGGCGGGTATGGCGTTCAACAGCGCCGGTTTGGGGCTGGTTCACGCGCTGGCGCACCAGCCGGGCGCAACCCACAACCTGCCGCACGGCGTCTGCAACGCTATCCTGCTGCCAATTGTCGAGAACTTTAACCGTCCGAACGCCGTCGCGCGTTTTGCCCGCATCGCACAGGCGATGGGCGTGGAGACGCGCGGTATGTCTGACGAAGCCGCAAGTCAGGAAGCGATTAACGCTATCCGTACGCTGAGCAAACGCGTCGGCATTCCAGAAGGTTTCAGCACGTTGGGCGTCACAAAAGAAGATATCGAAGGCTGGCTGGATAAAGCCCTCGCCGACCCGTGCGCGCCGTGTAACCCGCGCACCGCCAGCCGCGATGAAGTTCGCGAGCTGTACCTGGAGGCGTTATGATCCGCAAAGCCTTTGTGATGCAGGTAAATGCCGACGCGCACGAGGAGTATCAGCGTCGTCATAACCCAATCTGGCCGGAGCTGGAAGCCGTATTAAAATCTCACGGCGCGCATCACTACGCGATTTATCTCGATCAGGAGCGCAATCTGCTGTTCGCCACCGTTGAGATTGAATCCGAGGAGCGCTGGAACGCCGTTGCCAGCACCGACGTTTGCCAGCGTTGGTGGAAACATATGCGTGACGTTATGCCCGCGAATCCGGATAACAGCCCGGTCAGCGCAGAGCTAAAAGAGGTGTTCTATCTGCAGTAAGTCGTGTGCCCGATGGCGCAAGCTTACCGGGCCTACGGTTTTATTTTTTGTCGGCCGGATAAGGCGGTTACGCCGCCATCCGGCAATTTCAATTCTGCTCCGCTACCAGGATAGCCTGAGTATCCGGTTCCAGCGCTTTAAAGATATGCGCCTGGTCGCCGGGATAACAAATGTAATCGCCCTCCGCCAGCTCTTCCGGCGCCTCGGTTAAGCCGACAAGGGCTTTTCCCTGCGTCACAATAATATGTTCCACCGACCCCGGCGGATGCGGGTGAGAGATCCGGTCGGCCCCCGGCTGCGTCAACAGCAGATAGATATCACGCCGCGCGCCGGGCGGACACGCCGCCAGTAATATCGCCTGATAATGCGCCTGCTCCGCCACGACTTTGGTGCCCTCTCCGCGGCGAATCACCTGCGTTTTTTGTACCTGCGGCTCCAGCAGCCTGGCAAAGGGAATGTCGAGCGCGACGCATAGCGACCATAACGTCTCCAGGCTGGGGTTGCCGTTCCCTGCTTCCAGTTGTGAAAGCGTAGATTTAGCGATGCCTGCGCGCCGCGCAATCTCCGCCAGCGACAGTCCGGTTCGCTGGCGTTCGCGTACCAGGCTTCTGGCAATGACGCTAATAGGTTGTGTCATAAAGCATCCAACGTTCACTATAACGAACGAAATGTTCGTCTTGTAAAGCAAATCTGTTCCGTTCATTATAATGAAAATTCGTTCGATATGACTAAAGAAGATGAAACACTATTTTTCCTATCTCAAGGGAGACACAATAAAAGCGATATTTTTAGTGTGCCTGGCCGTGGGCGTCGTCGGCATGTCCTATGGCTCACTGGCGATGGCCTACGGTTTCCCACTGTGGGTGCCGTTTGTCCTCTCTATTTTTGTGCTGGCGGGCGCGTCCGAATTTATGTTTATCGGCATTGTTGCCAGCGGCGGCAATCCGTTAGCGGCGGCGGCGGCAGGACTACTGGTGAATGCGCGCCACGTGCCGTTTGGCGTAACGGTGCGCGATTTGGTTGGCACCCGCGCCGCCAGCTTTTTCGGCTGCCATATTATGAATGATGAGAGCGTGGTGTTCGGCCTGTCGCAAAAAACACCCGAACAACGTAAAGCCGCCTACTGGCTATGCGGTCTGGGCGTCGCCCTATTCTGGCCGATTGGCACACTGATTGGCGCTGGTGTCGGCAAACTGCTCCCGGCCCCAGAAACCATCGGTCTGGATGCCGTATTCCCGGCAATCTTACTGGCGCTGGTGATCCCGGCGTTTAAAAACCGCACCACATTGATTCGTGGTTGCAGCGGCGCCGCGCTGTCGCTTGCCGCCGTTCCCTTTGTGGCTGCCGGATTGCCGGTGTTGCTTTCGCTGCTTGGCCTACTGGCGAGGAAAAAATAATGGGCAATATGACGCTATTTATTATCGGTATTGCTCTTTTATCTGCGGGAACCTATTTGATGCGCCTCGGCGGCGCGAAACTTGGCAGCCGTCTGGCGCTGTCTGAGCGTTCACAGGCGCTGCTCTCGGATGCGGCAACGGTGCTGCTATTCTCCGTCGCGCTGGCGACCACCTTTTACGAAGGCGAACATTTTGCCGGAATGGCACGCGTTCTTGGGGTTGGCTTCGCCGTATTTTTAGCCTGGCGTAAAATGCCGCTTATTGTGGTGATTATCGCCGCCGCGGTAGTGACCGCGTTATTACGAATGGCGGGTATTAATTAACGTCTTACAGAACAGTTGGACGTGACACCCTATAAGTGATGAAGGCTGGGCCGCCCTATGCTGAAGTGGCCCAGAACTTTCGCATCAGCGGGATAAATGCTTTCCATATAAATGCCGATCCTCAATGACACTACCAGTACCTTCCAGCGTGACGTCAACATCTTGTGATAGCTTCAGATTACTGGTTTTTCTAATAGCTCTCTTTAGTTAATGTTTACGTCAGCTATTTTTACGGATATTGCCTGATGAAGAATACATAAACGAAAAAAGCGCCTGATCGGCGCTTTTTATTGGCGTTATAGCGTAATTTTATAGGCACTTGCGCCAGCCTGCGCGCAGTTAATGTGCCGTCACTCAACGCAGGCGGTTATAATCATCCACCATCTCGTTATAACTTCTCAACGACGCCGGATAAGAATCCGCAACCATCCATCCTGTTGCAGGGTCCTGCACCCGTTTCTTTTCAAAATCAGAATACTCAACATTGTCTCTGATGCGACGAATATATTTTTTAGCTTGTAGCTGATAATCAGCCGCAGAGCTGATGAAAGAAGAATTACGGCCATCAGTATTCACTTCTTTCAATTGCGCAATCATTGTTTCCAGTTCCGCGACTTTTTTCATCATCGCTTCGGCATCAAAGGTATCGGCAGAAATAACCTTGTTGATCTGCTTTGCCGAAATCATGACAGCCAGAGAATAATAGTTAAATTTTTTACCTTCCGCTTCTTCTATTCTCTTCAACTGTGTCAATTGCCGCCTGTCATTTATCTCCTGAATAGCCTCATGATATTTTTCCGAGACGGGTTTAAAATCCTCGATATTCTTCAGTAATGTCTGATGCAGCGCCTTACCTTTAGCAAAGGCATCATCTTTATAGTTTTCCTGGGTATAATATTTTTCCATTTCGTTAATGGTATTACCCAGCGCGGCGGCGCTATCAATATAGCTAACGGCAACGCCATCAATAGGCTCAAGTAATGGCGTTAAGGCGGCCACCTGTTTCATCTCTTTCTGGCAATTCGTTATGTAAGATTCCGTAATACCATAAATGCCATAAACCAGGCTCTCTTTCCCTGTCGGACCTTTTTTAAAGTCTTTCACCCAATCCGCGTAACGCGCCAGACTGCGCTGAACGGGCAATTGAAGTTTATTAAAACAATCGATATAGACATCCATTTTTTCACTATAAACTTCTTCAGCGTCAACCTCCGGCTGAGCTGGCGTTTCTGGCTTCGCCGCCGGGGGCTGAGTTGCCGTTTCTGGCTTCGCTGCTGGGGGCTGCGCTGGACTTTCGCCAGATTGCGTTTCCGGCGTCTGAGAAGGCGCTGGCGTCGCAGGCTGACTGCTGGCGGCCGGCGTCGCCTCGGTTTTAACATTATTGTCATCACATCCTGTTGCGCCCAGGGTCATTAGCGCAATGATTATCGCTGAGGATAATAAATTCCTTTTCATTTAATTGCCTTTTGTATATTTACGTTGGGGTCCTCTTATTTTAACGAACACATTGATATTGATAATGTTAATTATAATGAAATATGGATTAAGTATTTTTTGTGTTGAATAAATCACATACCTGTTTTTTTTCATTAAAATGAATCTGTAAATTTCAATGATATTATTTATAGGTTATTCTAATGAAAAAGGATTTGTTATCATCAATTATTATCGCTATGCTGATGACTGCCGGGCTAAGCGCTTGTGATGAAAAAAAAGCGGACGAACAACCTGTAGCTCAGAGTGCGGATTCATCAGCGAGCAATACACAATCCACATCAGCGGAAAGCGCAGATGCGAACGATGTTCTTAACCAAAAGCTGAATGTTTACATTGATTGTTATAATAATCTCCAGGCAGATATTTACCGTGCTGTAAATCGTTATGCTAACACACTCGACGATTTCCGCACCGGTCCTACCGGTAAGGAAGACGATCCCTCTCCGCTGGTTCCTGTGTATCCTGCATTTATCCAGGACTGCCGGAAAGACATCAAGGCGGCGGCTGAATTAAAGCCGGCGTTTGCCTCTCTGGATAGTGCTGCTCTGGCATTTATTAATGCGGCTGGGCCACTAGCTGAAACAATCAATAGTATGAATAAATACTATGATCAAGATAACTTCAAGGATGATGCCTTTGCTGGCGCCAAAGCGTTCCATAAAACGTTTATAAAACAGTTCGATGAGTTTGATCCCATTGCGAAGAAATATATCGCCGAGATTACCATTATGAGTGGGCAGCATGCGGCTAATGAAATTAAGGCGACCGAGAAGAAAGAAGGTAAATCCATTAAGTACTATACGCTTTTGACGATGCAGGAAGCCGAGACGCTTAATGACGCTGTAGCTGATGATTCTTTTGATGTGGCGGCAGTAAGCAAACAGCTCGCTGATTTTGAAGAGCATACTCAGAAGCTAAACGAGAAGATCAACGTTGATATAGATAAACATCGTAGCTTCCCTGGTTTTATTTCTGAGCTGGAAAAATTCCAGGGCAAGGTGAAAAAACGCATTCGGCGCGTGCGCGATAACGTGGCGTATACCTCGCATGAGCAGGACTACCTCAATAGCGGCAGCGGCGATATGGTAGATGGTTCTTATGAGGCTGTGGTTAAAGCTTATAACGAGCTCATCGATACCTATAATGGCTATCATCTTGAGCGTGAGTTCTAAGCTTTTCACGCTGCAAATCGCGTGCATATGACCGCTAAACTGAGCAAATAAGTCGTTAGCGACTGTCGAAAGAGCGCCCCAGAGGCGCTTTTTTCGTTCGAAGTATTACCGGGTAGCAAGCGCCTCGTGAATGGCTGGAATAAGCTGCGGCCCAGCATAAAAACGATTAAAACCTGTATGGCCTCGCCACTATACGTGATTCCGTTATCAAGAGAGGCTGTAAAATTGAGAAAATATATATTTTACGCAAATGTAGAGGATACTATTTTAGTCTGCGATTAACCGCTGCGGATGGGTATAAATCGTCGCCCGACCCGGCTTACAGAACCCCACCAGCGTAAGATTACACCGTTCAGCGACGTCAACCGCGAGCGTGGTGGCAGCAGAAACCGCAAACAAAATTTCCACACCGCACATCGCCGACTTCTGCACCATTTCGTAACTCGCACGACTGGAAACCAGCGCCGCGCCTTGCCGCCATTCCTCACCCTCCGTGGCGCGGCGACCGAGCAGTTTATCCAGCGCAACGTGGCGTCCGACATCTTCATGGCCCCCCGCCAGTTCACCCGACGGCATGACCCACGCCGCAGCGTGCGTACAACCCGTCAGCTTACCCGTCGGTTGAAAATCATTCAGATGTTTTAACGCGCGATCAAGGTTACCGAGATTAAACGTTTGGCTAAACGGCAGCGGTTGCACCGGCTTACCGATGTCATTGAGCTGTTCCACGCCACACACGCCGCAACCGGTGCGTCCGGCCAGCGCGCGACGACGCGCTTTCAGCCCCATAAATCGACGGCTGGAAAGATCAATCTGCACTTCAAGTCCGTTACAGGACGGTACAACGTCCATGCCATAGATTTCACGCGGGCTGTCAATGATCCCTTCCGACAGAGAAAACCCCATTGCAAAATGCGTCAGATCTTTCGGAGAGGCCATCATAACGACATGCGAAATGCCGTTATACACCAGTGCCACTGGCACTTCCTCGGCAACATCATCAAGTTGGGGGGACTGCAAATCCTCGCGTTTCCAGAGAGTCAACTGGCGTGAGGTTGTGAAATCAGTCACATTTAGGACTTCTTCAGACAGTATATTGTTCACTTTCTTTTAACCATATAAGAACACACACACCAACATTATGGTATTCTGTTACAACTCCTCCCGGATGGAGGAAAATTTATCCAATTCTGAACCTTTGCGGGCCCGTCCGCAAAGAAAAATAACAACCACTCCCTGAGCGTTTCGGATAGAGAAATGTGAAAGAGAAGTGACAATGTCGAAACAAGGAGCAAACCATGCAGGTCAGCAGAAGGCAGTTCTTTAAGATCTGCACTGGCGGTATGGCAGGCACCACGGCGGCGGCACTGGGCTTCGCGCCCGGCGTAGCGCTAGCGGAAACACGGCAATATAAACTGCTGCGCACCCGCGAAACCCGTAACACCTGCACCTACTGTTCCGTTGGCTGCGGGCTGTTGATGTACAGCCTCGGCGACGGTGCGAAAAACGCCAAAGCATCTATTTTCCATATCGAAGGGGACCCGGATCATCCGGTAAGCCGTGGCGCGCTGTGCCCGAAAGGGGCCGGTCTGGTGGACTTTATCCACTCTGAAAGCCGCCTGAAATTCCCGCAATACCGCGCGCCGGGTTCAGATAAGTGGCAACAGATCAGTTGGGAAGAAGCGTTTGACCGCATCGCTAAACTGATGAAGGAAGATCGCGACGCCAACTATCAGGCGCAGAACGCCGAAGGCGTTACCGTTAACCGCTGGCTCACCACCGGGATGCTGTGCGCTTCCGCATCCAGTAACGAGACGGGTTATTTAACGCAAAAATTCTCCCGCGCGCTGGGTATGCTCGCGGTCGACAACCAGGCGCGTGTCTGACACGGACCAACGGTAGCAAGTCTTGCTCCAACATTTGGTCGCGGTGCGATGACCAACCACTGGGTCGACATCAAGAACGCCAACCTCGTCGTGGTGATGGGCGGTAACGCCGCAGAAGCTCACCCGGTCGGGTTCCGCTGGGCGATGGAAGCCAAAATTCACAACGGCGCGAAGCTGATTGTGATCGATCCGCGCTTTACGCGTACCGCGTCGGTGGCCGATTTCTATGCGCCAATACGCTCTGGTACTGACATTGCCTTCTTGTCAGGCGTGATGCTGTATCTGCTGACCAACGAAAAATACAACCGTGAATACACCGAGGCCTATACCAATGCCAGCCTGATCGTGCGTGAAGATTTTGGCTTCGATGATGGTCTGTTCACCGGCTATGACGCCGACAAGCGGCAGTACGATAAAACCAGTTGGCACTATGAGCTGGACGAAAACGGTTTTGCCAAACGCGATACGACACTGCAACACCCGCGCTGTGTCTGGAATCTGTTGAAACAGCATGTCTCACGCTATACGCCGGACGTGGTAGAAAATATCTGCGGTACGCCGAAAGCGGACTTCCTGAAAGTGTGCGAGTACATTGCAGAAACCAGCGCAAAAGATAAAACCGCGTCGTTCCTGTACGCGCTGGGCTGGACGCAGCATTCCATCGGCGCGCAGAACATCCGTACTATGGCAATGATCCAGCTTCTGCTCGGTAACATGGGAATGGCGGGCGGCGGCGTTAACGCCCTGCGCGGTCACTCCAACATTCAGGGACTGACCGACTTAGGACTGCTGTCGCAAAGTCTGCCGGGCTACCTGACGCTGCCGAGCGAAAAACAGACCGACCTGCAAACCTATCTGGCTGCCAATACGCCGAAGCCATTGTTGAAGGATCAGGTCAACTACTGGGGCAACTATCCGAAATTCTTCGTCTCAATGATGAAGGCCTTCTTTGGTGATAAAGCGACAGCGGAAAATAGCTGGGGCTTCGACTGGCTACCGAAGTGGGACAAAGGGTACGATGTACTGCAGTACTTCGAGATGATGAAACAGGGCAAGGTCAACGGCTATATCTGCCAGGGCTTTAACCCGGTGGCCTCATTCCCGAACAAAAACAAAGTGGTCGCGTCGCTTTCCAAACTGAAGTACCTGGTGACTATCGATCCGCTCAACACCGAAACGTCCACCTTCTGGCAAAACCACGGTGAGTCGAACGACGTTGATCCCGCAAAAATCCAGACCGAAGTGTTCCGTCTGCCTTCCACCTGTTTTGCCGAGGAAAATGGTTCCATCGTTAACTCCGGTCGTTGGTTACAGTGGCACTGGAAGGGCGCGGACGCCCCGGGAATTGCCATGACCGACGGCGAAATCCTCGCCGGTATCTTCTTACGCCTGCGTAAGATGTACTCTGAACAGGGCGGCGCCAACCCGGAACAGGTGCTGAATATGACCTGGAACTACACCAAACCATACGAACCCGCCTCTGAAGAAGTGGCGATGGAAAGTAACGGTAAAGCGCTGGCCGATCTTATCGATCCGGCAACCGGCGCGGTGGTGGTGAAGAAAGGCCAACAACTCAGTTCGTTCGCGCAACTGCGCGATGACGGTACGACGTCCAGCGGCTGCTGGATTTTCGCCGGTAGCTGGACGCCGGAAGGCAACATGATGGCGCGTCGTGATAACGCCGACCCGTCTGGTCTCGGCAACACGCTGGGCTGGGCATGGGCATGGCCGCTTAACCGCCGCATCCTCTATAACCGCGCCTCCGCCGATCCGCAGGGTAATCCCTGGGACCCGAAACGTCAGCTACTGAAATGGGAAGGCGGAAAATGGGCCGGATGGGATATTCCGGACTACAGCGCTGCCGCGCCCGGCAGCGACGTCGGACCGTTTATCATGCAGTCGGAAGGGATGGGTCGCCTGTTTGCTATCGATAAGATGGCGGAAGGGCCGTTCCCGGAACACTACGAGCCGTTTGAAACGCCGCTGGGCACTAACCCGCTGCACCCGAACGTTATCTCTAACCCTGCCGCCCGTATCTTTAAAGACGATGCCGACGCGCTGGGTAAAGCGGATAAGTTCCCGTATGTCGGAACCACTTACCGTCTGACCGAGCACTTCCACTACTGGACCAAGCACGCGTTGCTTAACGCTATCGCCCAGCCGGAACAGTTTGTGGAAATTGGCGAGAAGCTGGCGAATAAGCTCGGTATCGCGCATGGCGATACCGTGAAGGTCTCCTCAAACCGCGGCTATATCAAAGCCAAAGCGGTGGTGACCAAGCGTATTCGCACGCTGAAAGCGGACGGCAAGGATATCGATACCATCGGTATTCCTATTCACTGGGGCTACGAAGGCGTGGCGAAAAAAGGCTTTATCGCCAATACGTTAACGCCTTTCGTCGGTGATGCGAACACGCAAACGCCGGAGTTTAAATCCTTCCTTGTGAACGTGGAAAAGGTGTAACGGAGACGACCTATGGCTTATCAATCGCAAGACATCATTCGTCGTTCCGCCACTAACGGTTTCACCCCCGCGCCCCAGGCGCGAGACCACCAGGAAGAGGTGGCGAAACTCATCGACGTCACCACCTGTATCGGCTGTAAAGCGTGTCAGGTGGCGTGCTCCGAGTGGAACGACATCCGTGATGAAGTGGGCAATAACGTCGGGGTGTATGACAACCCGGCTGATTTGACCGCGAAATCCTGGACGGTGATGCGCTTCTCGGAAGTGGAACAGAACGACAAACTGGAGTGGCTGATCCGTAAGGATGGCTGTATGCACTGCGCCGATCCCGGCTGCCTGAAGGCATGTCCGGCGGAAGGGGCGATCATTCAGTATGCTAACGGTATTGTCGACTTCCAGTCCGAGCAGTGTATCGGCTGCGGCTACTGTATCGCTGGCTGCCCGTTCAACGTGCCGCGCCTTAACCCGGAAGACAACCGCGTCTATAAATGTACGCTGTGCGTCGACCGCGTGACCGTGGGGCAAGAACCGGCCTGCGTGAAGACCTGTCCAACCGGCGCCATTCATTTTGGCTCGAAAGAAGATATGAAAACACTGGCGGGCGAGCGCGTGGCCGAGCTGAAAACCCGTGGTTATGACAACGCGGGTCTGTACGATCCGGCGGGCGTAGGCGGTACGCATGTCATGTACGTGCTGCATCATGCCGACAAGCCGAATCTGTATCACGGTCTGCCGGAAAACCCGGAAATCAGCGAAACCGTTAAGTTCTGGAAAGGCGTCTGGAAACCGCTCGCCGCGTTCGGTTTTGCCGCGACCTTTGCCGCCAGCGTCTTCCACTATGTCGGCGTCGGTCCGAACCGCGCGGAAGAGGAAGATGACAACCTGCATGAAGAGAAAGACGAGGTGCGCAAATGAAACGACGTGACACCATCGTGCGCTATACGGCGCCGGAACGCATCAACCACTGGATCGTCGCCTTCTGCTTCGTGCTGGCGGCGGTGAGCGGGCTGGGCTTTTTATTCCCATCCTTCAACTGGTTGATGCATATCCTGGGCACCCCACAACTGGCGCGAATTCTGCACCCGTTTGTGGGCGTGGTTATGTTTGCCTCGTTCATCATCATGTTTTTCCGTTATTGGCACCACAATCTAATCAATCGGGATGATATCTTTTGGGCGAAGAATATTCGTAAGATCGTCGTCAACGAGGAAGTGGGTGACACCGGGCGTTATAACTTCGGTCAGAAATGCGTATTCTGGGCGGCGATTATCTTCCTGGTGCTGCTGCTAGTGAGCGGGGTAATTATCTGGCGTCCGTACTTTGCGCCTGCTTTCTCAATCCCGGTGATCCGATTCGCGTTAATGTTGCATTCTTTTGCCGCAGTAGCGTTAATTGTGGTTATCATGGTGCATATCTACGCCGCCCTTTGGGTGAAAGGCACCATTACCGCGATGGTGGAAGGCTGGGTAACCCGGTCGTGGGCGAAGAAGCATCACCCACGCTGGTACCGAGAAGTCCGCAAGACAACGGAAAAAGAAACTGAATGAGTATTCGCATAATCCCGCAAGATGAGCTGGGGTCGAGCGAGAAACGTACGGCGGATATGATTCCGCCGTTATTGTTCCCCCGACTCAAAAACGTCTACAACCGCCGCGCCGAACGTCTGCGCGAGCTGGCTGAAAATAACCCGCTGGGCGATTACCTGCGCTTTGCCGCGCTTATCGCGCACGCGCAGGAAGTGGTGCTGTACGACCATCCGCTGGAGATGGATCTGACCGCACGTATTAAAGAAGCGAACGACCAGGGCAAGCCGCCGCTGGATATCCACGTGTTGCCGCGTGATAAGCACTGGCAAAAACTGCTGCATTCGTTAATTGCCGAGCTAAAACCCGAGATGAGCGGCCCCGCGCTGGCGGTGATTGAGAACCTGGAGAAAGCCTCAGAGCAGGAGCTGGAGCAGATGGCCAGCGCGCTGTTTGCCTCGGATTTTGCCTCCGTCAGCAGCGATAAAGCCCCGTTTATCTGGGCCGCGCTCTCCCTTTACTGGGCGCAAATGGCCAGCTTGATTCCAGGCAAAGCCCGCGCGGAATACGGTGAAGCGCGCCAGTATTGCCCGGTGTGCGGTTCGATGCCGGTCTCCAGCATGGTGCAGATCGGCACCACGCAGGGGCTGCGTTATCTGCACTGTAACCTGTGCGAAACCGAATGGCATGTCGTGCGCGTAAAATGCAGTAACTGCGAACAGAGCCGCGACTTACACTACTGGTCACTGGAAAATGAGCAGGCTGCGGTGAAAGCCGAAAGCTGCGGCGATTGCGGGACTTACCTGAAGATTCTCTATCAGGAAAAAGACCCGAAAGTGGAAGCCGTGGCCGACGACCTCGCCTCGCTGGTGCTGGACGCGCGCATGGAGCAGGAAGGGTTCGCCCGCAGTTCCATCAACCCGTTCCTGTTCCCGGGGGAAGGGGAATAAGTTTTTTACTCAGACCGGGCGAAGTTTGCCGTCCGGTCTACAAGTGATACGGTGTGATCACTCCCGGAATATCGGCAAAGTCTTTTGTATTACGCGTTACAAGCTCACAACGATGGACTTGTGCAGTGGCCAGAATGATCGCATCCGGGAGTTTCATGCCATACTCCTGCCTGACAATGACGCTTCGCTCCGCGATTTCCTGTGTTACGCCAATAATATTGAACGCACTTAATGCAATGCGCGTGCGGTTTTCCTGATGATATTTCTTAGCACCCACCATCACTTCCATCCATGTGATAAGGCTAATCGCATTCTGTGGCGGATACGCTTCCAGCGCATGTTTCGCTTCAATTCGACCGCTAAACAGGTCGATGAGGATATTGGTATCAAAAAGCGCAGACCCTTTGACCATTACCATTCCTCACGAAGTTTACGTTGGTATTCAACGCCATCTTCCTCACAGCCTTGCCAGAGCCCCAATGCTTTCGAAATTGTGGTCTCAGCCCGATCCTGTCTTTCCAGATACTGCTCAACGGCCTCCCGCAAGAGTTCTGCACGAGGCAGGTTGCGTTGCACCTTGAGATCGTCAAGCCGTTTAATCACGTCGTCTGATAAATCGAGTAAAATTCTGCCCATATCCATCCCAGCCATCATACTCACATATACCTCCAGTATATCATTCGCGCTTATTTTTCAAACAACATACACCTGAGACTGACGAGAAAATAGTTATTACGCGAACGATTTTTATTTTTGCGAGCCGCTTTCCAGAATCGTTCGCAGCCCAATTTTCCCATTTTCATTCGTACCAAATCGGGTTATAAAACTGTATATCCATACAGATAAAGGCAATGAAAAATGGCACTGGAAAGCGGGATTGCGCAGTTAGTGGAGGAATTTATCGCGGCGGGACGCCCCTCTTCTCGCGAACAGAATATTGATGACCGGAGGGCGGGCTACATCGCCAGCACGACACTGGCAGGAGAAACTGAAACCCGCGTCCAGGTTGAAGATATTGAACTCAATGCCATGACGTTTCGCGTGGTTTCGCCGCTCAATGCCACAGGGAAATTACCCTGCATCATTTATTATCATGGTGGCTGCTTTGTCAGCGGCGGTTTTGCCACTCACGATAACCAGTTAAGGCAGTTAGCTTTTTACAGCCGTTGCCGCGTGATTGCGGCGCAGTACCGACTTGCACCAGAGCACACCTTCCCGGCCGCACATAACGATGCCGAAACCGGAGCCAATACTATCTGGAAATATGCCCAGAAACTGGGGATAGATCGCGAGAACATTACGCTTGCTGGTGACAGCGCGGGTGGGCATCTGGCGCTGGTCACCGCGCTACGCCTGAAAGCTGCCCGTCAATGGCAACCTGCACAGCTGATTCTGATCTACCCCATGCTGGACGCAACCGCCAGGTTTGCGAGCTACACCTGTAATGGGCTGGATTACATTATCACGCGTGACACGCTGCTTTCAGGCTACGAGATGTATATGCCGCGAACCGATCCACAGCATCCTGAAGCCAGCCCGCTCTGGCGTGAGGACTTCGCCGGACTGCCATCCACGCACATCATTACTGCCGAATTCGACCCACTGCGCGATGAGGGCGAGGCCCTGTATCAACGGTTCCAGGAACAGGGTGTGGAATGCACTTGCCAGCGCTATCTCGGTGTCATCCATGGCTTTTTCCAGCTCGGAGGCGTGAGCCAGGCGGCACGAAGCGCCATGCGAGATGTGGCCTGGCGTGTTGTAAGTCCATCAACAGGCAAAATGACCTAAAATTCAATTTTGTTTTCAACTTGAAAACTGGATAACGTTGCGCTAAATTGTTTTCAGGTTGAAAACTTTGTAATGGAACTACATTGTGCATGTTATCAGCCGAAAACCGTTCAATGAAGCGATGCTCATGTATCCAAACCATGAGCTTGCTCTCACTGAGTTGCTGAATGTTCTGGAGAAAAAAACATTCACTCAGCCTGAAGAGATGAAGCGGTATATTCCTTCACTGGATAATTTTAAGCACAGAGATAAATGGTGGGTGATTGATGTTTCTGGTAACAGCCTGAGACTCATTTCCTACATAGATTTCAGGTTACATAAGATATTTGTGAAACATATCGTTTCCCATGCCGAATATGACAAACTGACCGCATACTATCGGGGTAATAAAGAATGAGAACTCATCGCCAGATGGATGCAACCAGCGCAAAAAAGATCGTTGATACCTTCAGCGATGCGGTAAAAACCGTCCCACTGATGGGGGAAGACCGAAATGACAATGAGTATCGCAGGGCACTAGCGCTAGTGGAGTTTCTGGTCGACCACGACGATCTTGAAAACCCACTATTTGAATTGCTCTGTGCCCGAATCAGTGAATACGAAAAACATGCGCCGGAATTCAAAGCACTCAACCAACACCTGGAGAAAACGCCCCCTGGCGTTTCAGTATTGCGAACGCTCATGGATCAATACGGTCTCAAAGCAGCAGATCTTGCCAACGAACTTGGTTCTAAATCGAACGTCAGCAACATCTTAAATGGCCGCAGAGCACTAACGGTTAATCATATTAAAGCGCTTACACAACGCTTTAAACTACCAGCGGATGCCTTCATCGAGTAGTTGGATATGTCCAGCTACTCCTCCTCATTCCCGCCCTCTTCATACGGGCCGAACGGTTTCGCAGGTAGTACGATATAAATGCCTTCGAAAATTGCTCCGGCGGTCTCGCCGCCCAACAGTTCAACCTGCAACTGGACACGCGCTTTTTTACCCCGCGCCAGCCTGTCCAAATCACCGCTTAGCGACCCCAAATCAGCCACGGCGTTTGGCTTTCCGCTAATGGGTTTACTGTAGCGAATATGGGCGTCAGCAAGAATAATCGTCCCGCCAAGATGGCGTTCACGGAGCATCAGCCAGATAAGTCCCCATCCGGTCAGCGTCGCCAGGGAGAACAGGCTGCCGGCAAACACCGTGTGATGCGGATTTTGATTACCGGTTTCCGGCATCGTGGTGATAAATTTTTGCCCGGTGTACTGCTGAATGCGCACCCCCATCTTTTCACTCAATGGAATGTGCTCATACCAGGCCTGCTGAAGCTGCCCGCACCAGTCGCCGCGATGCAGGATATCATCCAGCGATGCTACCGGTTTAATCATTAGAAAATGGCGGATTGGCGTGGTTGTGGGCGTAGTAATCTCCCCCTGATTGACAAATCCGAGTTTGGCAAAGAACTCAACCGCATCTTCGCGCGCGCTGCAGGTGACGCGCTTAACGCCTTCCTGGCGGGCGACAGACTCCAGGGTCATCGCCATTAATGTCCCCAGCCCTTTATCCTGTACCGAGGGATGTACAGCCATAAAACGGATAGACGCCTCGTTATCTGCATTGATATACAGGCGGCCCACTGCAACTAAATTTCCTTCTTCGTCCACCACCATTTGATGGTGCGCCAACGCATCCCAGCCATCCCGTTCCGACCCTTTCGGCTGGTGCAGCGGTTTACGCAGCATCTCCCAGCGAAACTGGTAGTAACGTTCTAATTCTTCTTCTGTTTGCGGAACTCGAAGGTGATACATAGCCGTACTCTCTCTTGTTATCCGCGGCCACGCCGGAAGCTGACTCATACCTGGAGCCAGAATGTCACGGGACCGTCATTAACCAGCTCAACCTGCATATCGGCAGCGAAGCGTCCGGTTTGCGTGTTTATCGCCTGCTGGCGGCAGCGTTCGACAAAATATTCATAAAGCGCCTGCGCGCGATCCGGCGCAGCCCCGCCGGAAAAGCTTGGCCGCATACCGCGTTCGGTATCTGCCGCCAGCGTAAACTGCGACACCACCAGCACGCTGCCGCCAGCCTGTTGTACATTCAGATTCATCTTGCCGTCAGCATCGCTGAAGATACGGTATCCCAGCACGCGCTCGCACAGACGATTCGCTTTTTGTTCGTCATCTTCTTTTTCGACACCCAATAACACCAAAAGTCCTGGGCCGATTTCACCCGTCACCTCGTCCTCCACGGTGACGCTGGCACGGGTTACGCGTTGAATTAATGCAATCATGGTTGGTCAGCTTCTTCTTGTTCTGCGGCTTGTTTGAGTTTTCGGTATTCCCCGAGAGTGACAGTTATTTCTGCGCCAAGCAAGACTATACACCAGGTCCAGTATACCCAGACAAACAGGATAGGGATCACTGCCAGTACGCCATAAATGAGCTGATATGACGGGAACATGGTGATATAAAGCGCGAAACCTTTCTTTCCGGCCTCGAACAGCAACGCTGCGACAAACGCGCCGACAAGGGCGTCACGGTTCGGTACGCGAGTTGTTGGGACAATACTGTAAAGTAACCAGAATGAGATCCACGAGAGCAGCAGCGGAAGGATGCGCAATACATTGTCGATGACCGTATTCAGATCGCTGGCCCAGCGTAAAGAAAGCAGGTAGGAGCTGATCGCCAGGCTGGCGCCAGCGAGAAGCGGGCCGAGCGTGAGGATCATCCAGTACACCGCAAAAGAGTACACTTTTGGCCGTGTGCGTTTGCTGCGCCAGATAGTGTTTAAGGCGCTATCAATGGC
Organism: Salmonella sp. SAL03688; assembly: GCF_046551895.1. Taxonomy (NCBI): domain Bacteria; kingdom Pseudomonadati; phylum Pseudomonadota; class Gammaproteobacteria; order Enterobacterales; family Enterobacteriaceae; genus Salmonella; species Salmonella sp. SAL03688. Next base: position 27,439 of record NZ_JBGDVI010000013.1, on the reverse strand, counting down.
GTACATCAACAGCAATGCCGTCACAATCAGTCCACAGGCGCCCACCGCCGTCATTTTGTTGGAATTAGCGACAAACTGCTCAATATAGCGCTGAATCACGTCTCCGGTGGCTGGCATAAAGTTAGCAAAAATAAAATGGCGTAACTGAATGCTGACATCAGAAAACATCGGAAAAGCAGCGAAAAGGGCAAAAACGACGGCAATAAGCGGTACTAAGGAGAGTAATGAGACATAGGCGAGGTTTCCCGCCAGAGTCGTCATATTATCCTCATCGATACGCTGCCATAATAGCTTGAGCCAGGCCCGAACAGGGCGCGTATGGCGTCCAGCTTTTTGGTGAACGGTTTTTAGCATAACAGCTTCGCGAAATAGTCAGGGATGGTGGCTTTATCCTTCACCAGAATGCTGGTGATCCCCAACTGGTTGGCCCCTTCTATATTATCGGCATTGTCGTCGAAAAAGACCGCATCGGCAGCGGAAAAACCTTCTTTCTGCAGGACGTGCTGATAAATACGCGCTTCCGGCTTACGCATTCCCAAGTCCTGCGATAAATAGATATGGTCGGCGGCAGCGCGCACCTCCGGGTATTCCTCCGGCCAGAAGTGGGTATGCAGTCGGTTAGTATTGGATAGCACCACCACGCGATGCCCCTGCTCGCGCAGTTTATGCATGATAGCAATCACTTCGGGCCGTAATCCGACAAATACCGCCTGCCAGCCGTGCGCGAATTGTTCATAACTGAGCGATAACGCCATTTCATGACAGAAAGCTTCAGCAAACGCTTCGTCCGTTATCTCACCGCGTTCATGTTGGTGAAAAGTCTCGCCCATCGTAAATTTTTGCTTCAGCGAAGCCAGCGGTACTCGACTCAGGTCGCTCCACACACCTAATACGCGGTTAAAGTCGATGTCGACAATCACATTACCTAAATCAAAGATGTAGAGCATGTCATTCTCCTTGCTAACCGGGGATGAATAACTGTAGCGGGAAAGGAGAAGTTTGACTATGTATCCCTTTATAAATCAATTAACAAAAAGACAATAGAAACGCAGACGATGTTCAATATCGCCTGCATCACAGCGCCGTTTTATTGGCCGGATAAAGCGCTGACGCGGCCATCCGGCGCAAGGGCGCTTGTCACGCTGAAACGGCGTCGTCCAGCGAAGGACTCACCTGAACCACTTCGATTTGCTGGGATTGAAGTAAATTCTGTAATGCCGGACCGGGATACTCGTCCGTAAACAGAGCGGTAATCTGTGACACATTGCCGATCTCAACCGCCGCAGAAGCATGGTATTTCGTATGATCGGCGGCCAGCAGAATATGTCGCGAGTGGGCCATCATGGTTTTCACTACGCTGGCTTCGTTGACATCAAACTCCAGTAACGCGCCATCGCTCTCTATCGCGCCTACGCTGGTGACGAGATAGTCCGCCCGGAACCCCGCCACAAACGCCGCCGCGGATGGCCCGATAATGCCGCTATTATGCGGGCGCAGCGTGCCGCCAGGCACCATCACTTCAAAGCGAGGGTTATTATAAAGAATGTGCGCGACGCGCAGGCTATTGGTGATAATGCGCAGATGATTATGGTTGAGCAGCGCGCGCGCCACCTGCTCAACCGTCGTTCCAATCGTGATAAATATCGTGGAGCCATCCGGAATATAGTCAGCCACGGCTTCTGCAATGGCTTTTTTCTCTTGCGTCCAGGAGACCTCTCGCTGCTCAAAGGCGGTATTGACCACACTGGACGCTCTGCCAGCGCCGCCGTGATGACGCGTAATCAGCCCCTGCTCGCTTAATTTACGAATATCGCGGCGAACCGTCTGGGTAGAGACCTCCAACAAACTGGCTAACTCATCGATATTCATATAGCCGCGCTCATCAATAAGCATTAACAGCCGATCATGTCGCGGATTACCGGTCAGTTCGGTAAGACTCATGAGCATTCCTCTAAAAGCTTCCTACTGCTCATATTATACAAAAAGTGACAAGAAAGATCGGGTTTGCTCACAATCAGGGATACCCGCCCGGCCACCTGGGCGCGTACACTTCAGCGCGGCAACGCCGCTGGCGAATCTGACAGCCTCTTCGATGGCGTATCCGCTTGCCAGGCCAAATGCCAGTGCGCCATGAAAAACATCGCCCGCGCCGGTAGTATCCACCACCTCCACGGTAAAACCCGGTTGGTGGCGTACCGCCGCTTTTTCCAACCAGTTGCAGCCTTCACTGCCTCGCGTGACATAGACATGTCCATTTGTGAGCATTTGTGCTTTTTTTAGCGCATCAATGGCTTCGCTCATCCCCGTCAGGCGTGCCAGCCCTGGCTCGGAGAAGGCGGCGTGGTCGCTTAACGCCACCAGCTCGCTAATATCCTGTGGCGTAATATCGCCATCAAGAACAGTCATGACGCCAGCCTGACGCGCCAGCGTAAACGCCTGTTTTGCGCCGTCATGCCAGCGCACATCCGCCAACACCACATCCCACTGCGAAAAATCGATGTCGTTAAGCCAGTCGGCGTCAGGTAATAAATCCGGGCTGGGATAATTAACGATAATCCGCTCTCCTTTGGCATCCACCATAATCGCTGACTGCGACGACATGGCCTGCGTGTAGCGGCGGGTATAGCGGGTATTTACCCCCAGGGATTCCAGTTCCGCCAGCAGGCTGTTTCCGGTGTCGTCATCGCCCACACGGCCAATAAAGTCCACCTGCGCGCCCAATTTCGCCGCAGCCACGGCAGCGGTCGCCGCAGGCCCGCCGCCCACTTCCGTATAGCGCTTCGCCACATATTTACCCCCTTCTGTCGGTAATCCTTCCACGTAATAGATGCGATCCATCACGGTAATACCTACACAAGCAATACGAACCATGGTCATTCCTCAAGCATTTTCGATGTGCTCATTTTAATTTCACGAAATGTTTAAAAAGTGACGGCTGTCAATTTTTTGACTATAAATTACAAATACGATCACAAACAGACAGAAAAAGGCTCATTAATGACAAAAAATGACACCGCCGTGTTCAGGAGAACGATATGGCAGTTATAGCATTTATCGGGTTGGGACAGATGGGCTCCCCTATGGCGAGCAATCTGCTAAAGCAGGGCCATCAACTCAGCGTCTTCGATGTTAATCCCGACGCCGTACAGCGTCTGGTAGACAAAGGCGCGCAACCTGCAAGCAGCCCGGCTCAGGCAACCATCGGCGCTGAATTTGTTATCACCATGCTCCCGAACGGCGATCTGGTTCGTTCCGTTTTGTTTGGCGAGCAAGGCGTTTGTGAAACTCTTTCCCGTGAAGCGCTGGTCATTGATATGTCCACTATTCATCCGTTGCAAACCGATAAGCTGATTGCCGACATGCAGAGCAAAGGGTTCAGCATGATGGATGTGCCGGTAGGCCGGACATCCGACAACGCGATTACCGGCACATTGTTGCTGCTGGCAGGCGGTACGGCGGAGCAAGTAGAGCGCGCTACCCCTGTTCTGATGGCGATGGGTAATGAGCTGGTCAACACCGGCGGCCCGGGAATGGGTATTCGCGTAAAACTGATCAACAACTACATGAGTATTGCGCTAAATGCGCTCTCCGCCGAAGCCGCCGTGCTGTGTGAAGCGCTGGGGCTTTCCTTCGACGTGGCTTTAAAAGTGATGAGCGGCACTGCCGCAGGCAAAGGGCATTTCACCACCACCTGGCCGAATAAAGTGATGAAAGGAGATCTGTCTCCCGCCTTCATGATCGATCTGGCGCACAAAGATCTTGGCATCGCGTTGGATGTCGCCAATCAACTGCACGTACCGATGCCGCTCGGCGCCGCCTCCCGTGAAGTTTATAACCTGGCGCGGGCCGCAGGCCGCGGTCGGGAAGACTGGAGCGCCATCCTGGAACAGGTGCGCATCAGCGCCGGGCTGACCGCCAACGTAAAAAAGTAACGACTGTATAAAGGAAAATTGAATGAACAACTACACCATCAAAGACATTACGCGAGCGTCCGGCGGGTTTGCCATGCTGGCTGTCGATCAGCGCGAGGCGATGCGTTTAATGTTTGCTGCTGCTGGTGCGAAAACACCCGTTGCCGATAGCGTGCTGACGGATTTCAAAGTGAATGCGGCGAAAATTCTTTCCCCGTATGCCTCTGCCGTTCTGCTGGATCAGCAGTTCTGTTATCGCCAGGCCGTAGAACAAAACGCGGTCGCTAAAAACTGCGCCATGATCGTCGCGGCGGATGATTTCATCCCGGGCAACGGTATTCCCGTTGATAACGTGATCATTGATAAAAAAATTAATGCGCAGGCGGTAAAACGGGATGGCGCGAAAGCCTTAAAACTGTTGGTGCTGTGGCGCAGCGACGAAGACGCGCAGCAGCGTCTGGATATGGTCAAAGAATTCAATGAATTATGTCACTCCAATGGTTTGCTGAGCATTATCGAACCGGTTGTACGTCCGCCGCGCTGCGGCGACAAGTTCGATCGCGAGCAGGCGATTATCGATGCGGCCAAAGAGCTGGGCGACAGCGGCGCCGATCTTTACAAAGTTGAAATGCCGCTCTACGGCAAAGGCGCGCGTTCCGATCTTCTTACCGCCTCACAACGCCTGAATGGGCATATCAATATGCCGTGGGTCATCCTCTCTTCCGGTGTGGACGAAAAACTGTTCCCTCGCGCGGTCAGGGTCGCCATGGAAGCTGGCGCATCCGGGTTCCTGGCGGGACGCGCGGTCTGGTCATCAGTGATTGGTCTACCGGATACCGAGATGATGCTACGTGATGTTTCCGCGCCTAAGTTGCAACGTCTGGGCGAGATCGTCGATGAAATGATGGCGAAACGTCGTTAATACGAGGATGAAAGAATGAAATGGTTTAACACGTTGAGCCACAACCGCTGGCTGGAGCAGGAAACCGACCGCATCTTTAATTTCGGTAAAAACGCCGCGGTGCCGACAGGCTTCGGCTGGCTGGGAAATAAAGGGCAAATCAAAGAAGAGATGGGCACCCATCTTTGGATCACGGCGCGTATGCTGCACGTTTATTCCGTGGCGGCGTCGATGGGCCGACCGGGCGCTTATGATCTGGTCGATCATGGCATCAAAGCCATGAACGGCGCACTGCGCGACAAAAAATACGGCGGCTGGTATGCCTGCGTTAACGATCAGGGCGTGGTAGATGCCTCTAAACAGGGTTATCAACACTTCTTCGCCTTGCTGGGCGCGGCCAGCGCCGTCACGACCGGGCATCCTGAAGCCAGGAAATTGCTGGATTACACCATAGAAGTGATTGAGAAATACTTCTGGAGTGAAGAAGAGCAGATGTGCCTGGAGTCCTGGGACGAAGCCTTTAGCAAAACCGAAGACTACCGTGGCGGCAACGCCAATATGCACGCCGTCGAAGCGTTCCTGATTGTTTATGACGTTACCCATGACAAAAAATGGCTGGATCGCGCGCTGCGTATCGCGTCGGTAATTATTCATGATGTGGCGCGCAACGGTGATTACCGCGTCAATGAGCACTTCGATTCACAGTGGAACCCTATCCGCGACTACAACAAAGATAATCCTGCCCACCGTTTCCGCGCCTACGGCGGTACGCCAGGTCACTGGATTGAGTGGGGCCGTCTGATGCTCCATCTCCATGCTGCGCTGGAGGCCCGCTTCGAAACGCCACCCGCCTGGCTGCTGGAGGATGCGAAAGGTCTGTTCCATGCCACTATCCGCGACGCCTGGGCGCCAGATGGCGCAGACGGCTTTGTCTACTCAGTCGACTGGGACGGTAAACCTATCGTACGTGAACGCGTGCGCTGGCCGATTGTGGAAGCGATGGGTACGGCCTACGCCCTCTACACCCTGACGGGCGATAGCCAGTATGAAGAGTGGTATCAGAAATGGTGGGACTACTGCATTAAGTACCTGATGGACTATGAAAATGGTTCCTGGTGGCAAGAGCTGGACGCCGATAACAAAGTGACCACCAAAGTGTGGGACGGCAAGCAAGATATTTACCATCTGCTGCACTGCCTGGTCATTCCTCGTCTGCCACTGGCGCCGGGCCTGGCTCCAGCGGTCGCGGCGGGTCTCCTGGATATCAACGCGAAATAGGTCATGAGGATGGCAGCCATGCACAGCGGTGGAAAAACTATTCAGCTTAATGCGGGCCATTACCAGGCGAAAATCGTCACGGTTGGCGCAGGTCTGGCGGAACTGATCCATCATGGACGCCATGTGGTCATCCCGCATAAACCGGAAGAAATACCCATGGCGCATCTGGGGAAAGTATTGATTCCCTGGCCCAATCGCGTGACAAATGGCTGCTACTCCTATAACGGCAAGGTTTTCCAGCTTGCCGTTAACGACCCGGTTTCGCAGACCGCCATTCACGGTCTGTTAGCCTGGCGAGACTGGCAGATTAATTATCTGTCGGCGGCGGAAGCGTCGCTAACGATTTTTCTGCCGCCCTCTTACGGCTATCCCTTTGCGTTGATATCGGAAGTGATTTATCGGTTAGATGCCGCCAGTGGGCTGCACGTATCGATTCGTACGCAAAACATTGGCGATGAATCAGCCCCTTATGGCGCTGGCGCGCATCCTTATTTGACTTGTAATCTGCAAAGCATCGATAGCTGTGTATTAACACTGCCTGCAAGCGAAGAGTTGCCCGCAGGCAGGGATTTTTCCGCATCATGCCTGCTCGGCGAAACGCGCCTTGATCATGCGGTTAAGACCGCGACTACCCCGGCTGAGTGGGAGGTCAGACTTACCAGCCCAACGCAGAACATGTCTACATTTTTACGCAGCACCCAGCCCTGGCTACAGATCTATACCGGCGAAAAACTCAGCCGAAAAGGTCTCGCGGTAGAGCCTATGAGCTGCCCGCCCGATGCATTTAATTCCGGGATCGCACTGATTCATCTTGCCCCAAAAGCGATCCATCAACTGCATTTTTCCATCGGCTGCGACTAGCCCAAATGGATTACCGAATTACCCTACATTCACGGAGATTACAATGAATTCTCTACCACAACGGTCAACCGATTTTGAACTGACAACATCACAGGATGGTTTTGCGCTTAACTGGCAGCAGCGCCTGATTTTACGCCACAGCGCCGAAAACCCCTGTCTGTGGATTGGCGCGGGCGTTGCCGACATTGATATGTTCCGCGGCAACTTTAGTATCAAAGACAAACTTAACGAGAAGATTGCATTAACAGAGGCCACGGTCAGCGAGCTACCCGACGGCTGGCTGGTACAATTCAGCCGTGGCGCAACAATTAGCGCCACCCTTCGCATCTCCGCCGATGAGGCGGGACGCCTGAAGCTGGATCTGCAAAACGACGACCTGCACCATAACCGTATCTGGTTACGCCTCGCGGCTAATCCAGACGACCATATCTACGGCTGCGGCGAACAGTTCTCTTATTTCGATTTGCGCGGCAAGCCGTTCCCGCTGTGGACCAGCGAACAGGGCGTTGGCCGTAATAAAACCAGCTATGTCACCTGGCAGGCAGACTGTAAAGAGAACGCCGGCGGCGACTATTACTGGACCTTCTTCCCCCAGCCAACCTTTGTCAGCACGCAGAAGTATTACTGCCACGTCGATAATAGCTGCTATATGAATTTCGACTTCAGCGCGCCGGAGTATCACGAACTGGCGCTGTGGGAAGATAAAACTACGCTGCGTTTTGAGTGTGCCGACACCTACATCGCCCTGCTGGAAAAACTGACTGCGCTGTTAGGCCGCCAGCCGGAGCTGCCGGACTGGGTTTATGACGGCGTCACGCTAGGCATTCAGGGCGGTACGGAAGTTTGTCAGCAAAAACTGGATACCATGCGCAACGCAGGCGTAAAAGTGAACGGTATTTGGGCGCAGGACTGGTCCGGTATCCGCATGACCTCCTTTGGCAAACGCGTGATGTGGAACTGGAAGTGGAATAGCGACAACTATCCACAGCTGGATAGCCGGATCAAACAGTGGAAAGAAGAAGGCGTCCAGTTCCTCTCTTATATCAACCCATACGTCGCCAGTGATAAAGACCTCTGCGCTGAGGCGGCGAAACACGGCTATCTGGCGAAAGACGCCACGGGCGGCGACTATCTGGTCGAGTTTGGCGAATTCTATGGCGGCGTGGTCGATCTGACCAATCCTGAAGCTTACGACTGGTTCAAAGACGTCATCAAAAAGAACATGATCGCGCTCGGCTGCAGCGGCTGGATGGCGGATTTCGGCGAATATCTGCCGACCGACACGTATCTGCACAACGGCGTCAGCGCCGAGATCATGCATAACGCCTGGCCTGCGCTGTGGGCGAAATGTAACTACGAAGCGCTACAGGAGACCGGCAAACTCGGCGAGATCCTGTTCTTTATGCGTGCGGGTTACACCGGCAGTCAGAAATATTCCACCATGATGTGGGCAGGCGACCAGAACGTTGACTGGAGCCTTGATGATGGTCTGGCCTCTGTAGTGCCTGCGGCATTGTCGCTGGCGATGACCGGCCATGGTCTGCATCACAGCGATATCGGCGGCTACACCACCCTGTTTGACATGAAACGCAGCAAAGAGTTGCTGCTGCGCTGGTGCGATTTCAGCGCCTTTACGCCGATGATGCGCACCCATGAAGGCAACCGCCCCGGCGATAACTGGCAGTTCGACGGCGACGCGGAAACTATTGCCCACTTTGCCCGCATGACCACCGTCTTTACCACGCTGAAACCGTATCTCAAGCAGGCGGTGGCGCAAAACGCGGCTACCGGTCTGCCGGTCATGCGTCCGCTATTCCTGCACTACGAGAACGATGCCGCAACCTACACCCTGAAATATCAATATCTGCTCGGTCAGGATCTGCTGGTCGCGCCGGTTCACGAGCAGGGGCGTTGCGACTGGACGCTGTACCTGCCGGAAGATCACTGGGTGAATATCTGGACCGGCGAAGCTCACCACGGCGGTGACATTACCGTGGATGCGCCCATTGGCAAACCGCCGGTCTTCTATCGCGCGAAGAGCGAGTGGGCTTCACTTTTTGCTTCTTTACGGAATATCTAATACGGCTCGCCCGCAGGGAAACCTGCGGGCAAATGGAGAAGAATAATGAGTCAAACATCATCGAATCCGGCAACCCTACGCTTGCCGTTTAAAGAAAAACTTGCCTATGGACTGGGGGATTTAGGTTCCAATATCCTGTTAGATATCGGGACCCTCTATTTACTCAAATTTTATACCGATGTGCTGGGTTTACCAGGGACTTACGGCGGGATCATTTTCCTGATCGCCAAATTTTTTACCGCATTTACCGATATGGGTACCGGCATTATGCTCGACTCGCGGCGTAAAATTGGTCCGAAGGGCAAATTCCGCCCGTTCGTGCTTTACGCGGCATTTCCGGTAACGCTACTGGCGATTGCTAACTTTGTCGGCACACCGTTTGAGGTGACGGGAAAAACCGTCGTCGCAACGATGCTGTTTATGCTGTACGGGCTGGTTTTCAGCATGATGAACTGCTCGTATGGCGCGATGGTGCCCGCGATTACCAAGAACCCGGATGAACGCGCCTCGCTTGCCGCCTGGCGTCAGGGCGGCGCCACTCTCGGCCTGCTGCTGTGTACCGTTGGCTTTGTGCCGGTCATGAACCTGATCGAAGGCAATGCCCAGCTCAGCTATATTTTCGCCGCCACGCTATTTTCATTGTTTGGCCTGCTATTTATGTGGCTGTGCTACGCCGGCGTTAAAGAGCGCTACGTCGAAGTGAAACTTGTCGATAACGCGCAAAAGCCCGGATTATTGCAGTCGTTCCGTGCCATCGCCGGTAACCGTCCGCTGTTTATTCTGTGTATCGCCAACCTTTGTACTCTCGGCGCCTTCAACGTCAAACTGGCGATTCAGGTTTATTACACCCAGTACGTTCTTAACGACCCGATCCTCCTCTCCTGGATGGGCTTCTTTAGCATGGGCTGTATTTTTATCGGCGTCTTTTTGATGCCCGGCGCAGTAAGGCGTTTTGGCAAGAAGAAAGTCTATATCGGCGGGCTGTTAATATGGGTGGCGGGCGATCTGCTCAACTACTTCTTTGGCGGCGGCTCGGTCAGTTTTGTCGCCTTCTCCTGCCTGGCGTTCTTCGGTTCCGCCTTCGTCAACAGCCTGAACTGGGCGCTGGTTTCCGACACGGTGGAGTACGGTGAATGGCGCACCGGCGTCCGCTCGGAAGGGACGGTTTACACCGGCTTCACGTTCTTCCGTAAGGTCTCCCAGGCGCTGGCAGGGTTCTTCCCCGGCTGGATGCTGACGCAAATCGGTTATATCCCGAATGTGGTGCAATCGGCAGGCACCGTCGAAGGCCTACGCCAGTTGATCTTTATTTATCCTTGCGTGCTGGCGGTCATCACCATTATTGCGATGGGCTGTTTCTACAACCTCAACGAGAAGATGTACGTGCGAATTGTGGAAGAGATTGAGGCCCGGAAACATACGGTTTAACAACAATAAAATATAACGCCCTGCGGGGCGTTTTGAGAGGCGATTATGTCTAATCATGATCCGCTAACGCTAAAGTTGAGCCTGCGGGAAAAATGCGCCTATGGCGTGGGCGATTTCGGCTCAAATCTGATGCTGTGTATCGGTACGCTGTATCTACTGAAGTTTTATACCGATGAACTCGGGATGCCTGCATATTACGGTGGAATTATCTTTCTGGTGGCGAAATTCTTCACCGCTTTTACCGATATGCTCACCGGCGTATTGCTGGACTCACGCCGTAATATTGGCGCAAAAGGAAAGTTTCGGCCTTTTATTCTGTATGCGTCATTTCCGGTAGCTCTGGTTGCTACTGCGCAATTCTTTGCCACTCACTTTACTTTACCCGTTAAAACAGCCTTCGCGACGGTGCTGTTTATGTTGTTCGGTCTGTTCTACAGCCTGATGAACTGCTCATACGGCGCGATGGTACCCGCTATTACCAAAAATCCGCATGAGCGCGCCCAGCTCGCCGCATGGCGACAAGGCGGCGCTACCATTGGCCTTCTTCTTTGTACTGTAGGTTTTATGCCCATTCAGGCGCTGTTTACCCGTTCCCCTTCGCTGGGTTATCTGATTGCAGCAGTCATTTTTTCGGTCTGCGGGCTGTTCAGCATGTGGTGGTGCTTTAGCGGGGTGAAAGAACGGTATATCGAAACCGTACCTGACACGCATAAACCCAGCATATTGAAGTCCTTCTGCGCGATTTTTCGTAATCCGCCGCTGCTGGTGCTCTGCGTTGCCAATTTGTGCACGCTGGCTGCCTTTAATATTAAGCTAGCCATTCAGGTTTATTACACTCAGTACGTGCTGAACGATATTCATTTGTTGTCATGGATGGGTTTTTTCAGCATGGGCTGTATCCTGATTGGGGTTTTATTAGTACCTGCTGCGGTAAAACGCTTCGGGAAAAAACAGGTTTATCTTGGTGGTCTGATATTGTGGGCTGTTGGCGATATTCTGAATTTTATCTGGGGTGGAACGTCATTCCTGTTTGTTATTTTCTCTTGTATCGCCTTCTTCGGTACCGCTTTCGTCAACAGCCTGAACTGGGCGCTGGTTCCGGATACGGTTGACTACGGTGAATGGAAAACGGGTATTCGTGCTGAAGGCTCGGTGTATACGGGTTATACCTTTTCCCGCAAAATTTCCGCTGCGCTTGCTGGCTTTTTGCCAGGTATTATGCTGACGCAAATCGGTTATATCCCCAACATAGCTCAAAGTGACACCACGTTGCTTGGTTTGCGTCAGCTCATTTTTTTATGGCCTTGCGGTCTTGCCATTATCGCAGCACTAACGATGGGCTTTTTTTATAAGCTCAATGAACAACGTTTCGCTTTTATTATCGAGGAAATTGCCCAACGAAAGAAAACAGGTAATCAAATTGTCGCGACTAATAATAAACAAAGTATTTCTACTGTAAATAATTAAACGACGCTTGCCGCTTTATCCATCCCGATGGGTGGCGGCTTCCCTATATTTGAAAAATGGATTTATTATGAAATCTCTGAATACTCTAGTGATATTAACTTCAGTAATATCCACCTCTGTTTTTGCTGGCGCTTATGTAGAAAACCGTGAGGCCTATAACCTGGCGTCTGACCAAATGGAGTTTATGCTGCGCGTCGGCTATAACTCCGATATGGGGGCCGGAATTATGTTGACCAATACCTATACGCTACAGCGTGATGATGAATTAAAGCACGGTTATAATGAGATTGAGGGTTGGTATCCGTTATTTAAACCTACAGATAAATTAACCATCCAGCCTGGCGGGTTAATAAACGACAAAAGCATTGGTTCCGGCGGCGCCGTCTATCTGGATGTTAACTATAAATTTACCCCGTGGTTTAATCTTACGGTACGTAACCGATATAATCACAATAATTATAGTTCAACCGATTTGAATGGCGAACTGGATAATAATGACAGCTATGAAATCGGTAACTATTGGAATTTCATCATTACCGATAAATTTTCTTATACCTTTGAACCACACTATTTTTATAATATTAATGATTTTAATAGTAGTAATGGTACGAAGCATCATTGGGAAATCACCAATACCTTCCGTTATCGTATCAATGAACACTGGTTGCCCTATTTTGAATTACGCTGGTTAGATCGTAACGTGGGCCCCTACCATAGAGAGCAAAACCAGATTCGTATCGGGGCGAAGTATTTCTTCTGATATTATCGCCTCTATTTTCCGAATCTGCATCACAGCGGGTAGTTGTTCTGCCCGCTCATTCATCCTGAATCAGACTCCCGATATCCCTCCTCTAAGCGCCATGATAATATTCGCAAAGCGTTTTACCATATTCATGCTTATAGAGAAGGGAAACAAATGAATAAGCGATTTAATATTGATTGGGACAATGAATTAACCCAGGAACAGCTCATTAATTTGATTTTAACCGATGAAGATCTGCCAAAGCTTCGCTCACTGACCATTGGTAACTGGGGTGATTGTTGGGAAGACGAAACCTGCCAGCCTATTATTGATATGATTGTGGAGAACGCCCCCCGCTTTACTCACCTGGAATCACTGTTTATCGGTGATATGGAGAGCGAAGACTGCGAGATCTCCTGGATTAAACAAGGTGACTATTCCAGGCTCTATGCGGCGTTACCCAATCTGAAAGAACTGATTATTAAAGGCGCGTCGGATCTGCGACTGGGCGCTATACATCATGAGAAACTGGAGCACCTGGAAATCATTTCCGGCGGCATCCCTTCTAACGTACTTGCCGAACTACAAAATGCGCAGCTCCCTGCATTAAAAACGCTGAAGCTCTTCCTGGGCGTAGAGGGATACGGTTTTGACGGTTCGCTGGATGACGTGATGGCGCTGGCATCGAAAGATCTTTTCCCTCAGCTCACCCATCTGGGGTTGATGAACAGCGAAGAGCAAGATGATATCGCCCGCCGGGTGCTGGAAAGTAATATCCTGCCGCAGCTTAACGTGCTGGAACTCTCATGCGGTACCTTAACGGACAACGGCGCAGAGGCGCTGCTGGAGCATAAAGACCGAATTGCGCATCTGGAAACACTCGATCTCCACCACCACTATTTGACGCCGGAGATGCAGGAAAAGCTAAAAGCCACACTGCCGATAAACCTGAATCTTTCAGAAGCTCTGGAGCCTGATGATTACGATGGCGATATTTATATGAATGCGATGTACACCGAGTGATTGAGTAGGGGAATGTGCACATTCCCCTACTCAACGATAAAGGGATTTATTGTGATTACGCTCATTGGCCCCCGTCAGAGCAAGCGCACGCATTATTTTATGCAGGCTGCCGCCGTACTTGGGGAACCCGTCACGGCGCTGACTCATCCGCAAGCGCTGGACGCTTCGCTGACCTCTGGCATCGTTAAAATCGACCCGCCAGTACACAGTGAAACAGACATCCGCAAAATAAACGCGATCGGTCTGGACTATATCCATTTTTTGCAGAACATGGCGGCGCGTCCTGGCGTCACCTGGCTTAACCATCCGGCGGGCCTCATTCACCTGTTGGATAAAAAACGCTGCAAGCGGCGCTTACTGGAACACGGCATCCCCACGCCGCCGTTGGTAGCGGAAGACGTAAAAAGTTTTGCACAGCTCACCGCCATCATGGAGGAAAAAAGGATCGCCAGCGTGTTCATTAAGCCCTCGCTGGGTTCTGGCGCGGCGGGCGTTATCGCTTTGCGCCGCCACCCCGATGGCATAAAGCAGGTGCTTTACAGCGCGATTGCCATATCAGGGCAACAGCTATTTAACAGCAAAAAAATCCAACAGTATCGTCAGAAAGAAGATATCCAGCTCATTATTGATGGCGTTCTTCAGCAGGAAAACCTCGTCGAACAGTGGCTGCCCAAAGCCAGCGTAAAGCATAAAACCTATGATTTACGCATCGTCTGCCTGGATGGCGAAATTATCTGGCGAGTGGTCAGAACCTCCTCGCAGCCCATTACTAACTTACATCTGCAAAACCAGGCTTACTGCTTCGAAAGTCTGGAGTTATCTGCCGCAAAAGTGACTGAGATCGATACGCTCTGTCAAAATGCCATGCGACTTTTCCCTGGCATTCGCTTAGCGGGTATTGATGTTTTACTTACCACCAGCCTGACGCCGTATATTATTGAAATTAATGGCCAGGGTGATTTGATTTATCAGGATGCGCAGCAGAATAATCTAATTTATCAGGCGCAAATCCGGGCCATGAGGAAGCAAAATGTATAATTCAATGGATGAAGTCCCCGTCTCGCTGCACGCGTCGATTGACACAGGCGATGGCGAATTCGATATGAATGCGCTAATTAGTAATAACGCTCATATTCTTTTTATTGTGCTGGACTCGTTACGCTACGACATTGCGCTTCAGGAACAAACCGCCGGAAATACGCCCAACCTTAATCATTATGGACAATGGACGAAATGCGAAGCGGCCGGTAATTTTACCTGGCCTTCGCATCACGCCATGTTTTCAGGTTTTATGCCAAAACCTATTGATGATACCGTTAATCAGACCATGCTGTTTTTCCCAAAAGATATCGGACTTGGTCGTAAAGGGCCGAAAAATGCATTTGCCTTTGATGACGCAACATGGATAAAAAGTCTGGAAAATAAAGGCTACCAGACCATCTGTATTGGCGGCGTCTCTTTCTTTAATAACCGCTCCGGCATGGGAAAAGTGTTCCCGTCGATGTTTAAAGAGAGTTACTGGCATCCACGCTTTGCCTGTACGGTTAAAGAAAGTATGGATAACCAGATCCATTATATCCAGAAAATCATGGCCGAGCGTGCTGGCAGCCAACCGGTCATGATGTATATCAATATCGACACGATTCATTACCCTAACCATTTTTACGTTGAGGGCGCGGCCCCTGGCGATACCGTTGAGACCCATGCCGCCGCGCTACGCTATATCGACGCCCGCATCGACGGATTACTGAACATTTTCCGCCAAACCGGCGGCGAAACGTTCGTTATTATCTGTTCCGATCACGGTACCTGCTATGGCGAAGACGGGAAATATTTCCATAGTTTTAATCATCCGATCGTTAATACCGTTCCCTATATGCATTTCTTGCTGAGCTGTAATCATTAATATGAATAACAATGATATTTATCGTCAGTATATGTACAGTTATCCGCATAAGACGGCTTATCGGGAGCTGGAGAACGTCAGCTTTAGCGAAGTAAAACCGCGGATTTACGAGCACGACACACATCTGTATGTTCATATGCCGTTTTGTCAAAGTCGCTGCGGGTTCTGTAATTTATTTACCTGCACTGGCGCAGAGAATACGTTCATTGATAGCTATATCGACGCGATTATTACCCAGGGCCAACAAATGGCGCTGGCGCCCGTCCACTGGGCAAGCTTTACCGTAGGCGGCGGCACACCTCTGCTATTAAACATTGCGCAATTAGAGAAGTTATTTTTTTCCGTCTTTGATGTGCTCAATGTTGACTGGAATATTTATAAAACAATTGAAACTTCCCCTACGGATACCACGGCAGAAAAAGTAGCGCTATTAAACGCCTTTTCCGTTAATCGCGTCAGTATTGGCGTACAAAGTTTTCATGATAGCGAGTTACATACGCTGCATCGCCGCCACAATGCCGCCAGCGCGCACCAGGCGCTGGAATGGCTAAAGGCGGGTCATTTTCCATCACTCAATATTGATATTATTTACGGCATTCCCGGCCAGACTCACGCAAGCCTGACGGAATCGTTACATCAGGCGCTCGTTTATCAACCGGAAGAGCTGTTCCTTTATCCGCTTTATAATATGCCTCGCCAGGAAAATATGCATAGCTACTACGTTTTAGCCCGCGATCTTTTACGCAACGCGGGCTACACCCAAACGTCCATGCGCCGTTTCGTCCTTAATCCAGCGCCATCCGCCGCGGCGGAAAGCTGCGGATTTGAAAACTCACTGGCGCTCGGCGCGGGCGGCAGAAGTTATCTTGGCAATCTGCATTACTGTTCGCCGTGGTCGTCGAACCTGCAAACATCACGAAAAATCATTCAGGCGTTTATCGACAGCCCGGATAAAACCGTCATTCATCACGGTTATCTGCTCCCCCCTGATGAAATGAAACGCCGCTTTATCATTAAAAATCTATTTTTCTGGCAGGGACTTTCTCTTAGCGATTATCAGCAATATTTTGCCAGCGATGCGCTAAGGGATTTCCCCGACCTGGAACGCTTTATACAGCAAGGTTACTGTTATCAGAATGGCAGTCGCCTCCGGCTAACGGAGACCGGTATGGCATTATCCGATTGCCTTGCTCCTGTGTTCGTTTCGCCTGAGGTGATGCTACGGGAGAATCGGCAGAGATGAGCGCCCCCGCCCTGCGCGATATTCACACGCTGTTTTATCGCGGCTATCTTAAATCGTGTAATTATCATTGCGGCTATTGCCCGTTCCATAAACACGCCCGTAACGATAAAAAACGGGACGAAGCCGCGCTATGGCGCATGGTTGACCATTTGCCTCTTTTAGGTACGCCGTTGAATGTGATGATTACGCCTTATGGCGAGGCGCTACGCTTGCGTTATTACATGGCGGCGCTGGCAGAAATTAGCCGCTATCCTCATGTTCAGGCGGTCGGCATACAAACTAACGCCTCTTTTTCGTTAATGTCATTGCTGGAGTCATTTCGTGCCGGCAGCGGAGATATCTCAAAGCTTCGGTTATGGTGTTCTTTTCATCCCTCACAAATTACCGCTGAGCGCTTTCTCCAGCAGTGTTTAGCGCTCTCTGCCGCCGGAATAACCTGGTGCGCGGGGGCTGTCGCCAGTATGAAAGATATCGACCAGTTTCGTTGGCTACGCCAGCGGTTGCCTGACCAGAATTATTTTTGGTTTAACGCCAACGAGTGTGCCAATACCCGGCATACCGTTGAGGAAACCATCGCCTTCAGCGAACTCGATCCGCTGTATGTGGTTGAAACGCAGCAGTGGCCAGCGCAGCTGGATATCTGTACCGCAGGAAGAAAAAGTATTTTTATGAATGCAGAAGGCGATCTTTTTGCTTGTCATATCAGCAAAATTAAAATGGGTAATTTATATCAGCAACGGCTTAATTCTCCCGCCTGCCAGGCAAAACAATGCCACTGTTTTCTCGCTTATCAGCACCGTCTCGATATTCCATTGCTGAATCACCTGGATACCTCACGCTGTTTTAGGATCGGGCGCTCATGCGATATCGTTTAATCGCTTTTGATCTTGATGGAACGCTGCTAAACCGTAATAAACAAATTCTGCCAGAGTCGCTAACCGCCATCCGTCAGATGCAGGACATGGGCTGCCGAATAATGCTTGTCACCGGCCGCTCTCATCGTGAAGCCTATGCGTATTATCAAACGCTGGCGCTCACCGAACCGATGATCTGTTGTAACGGAAGTTATATTTATCAACCGGCTCAACAGCAGGTCCTTCATCCGCTGCCGCTGACGCACTTACAAACGGAAAAAATACTGGCGCGGGTATATCCGCTTAAACCGACAATTCGTGCTGATGATAAAATAATCTTTCAGGCTGATGAGCTAAGCAGTAGGGAGAATATTTGGCAAATCAGCATCGTTCATCGGCACATAAAACAACTACAAAATATTGCTGAGTTTATACAGCATGAATTACAGCTAAGCTGTACCTGGTCCTGGCATCATCAACTGGATATTCTCCAGAAGGGGTGTAGCAAAGGGCAAAGCCTCGCCAGATATGCACAGCAACAGCATATCGCAATGCGCGAAGTGATGGCGTTTGGCGATAATGATAACGATGCGGAAATGCTACGTTTAGCCGGATTGGGCGTCGCGATGGGGAATGCCTGCGCTCGGGCAAAGATGTATGCGGATAGCGTCATTGGTCGGCATAATACGCCAGCGATTGCTGATTTTTTGACAACCTTATCCCTTTATCAATGTGAATAAAAAAACCCCGCCGAGCTTTCATTTCGGCAGGGTTTTTATCCGTAAGAACGTTAATTACTCTTCTTTCTGACCACGGTTCGCACGGCGGCGATCGTTTTCCGTCAGGTGACGTTTACGGATACGGATAGAGGTTGGGGTGACTTCTACCAGTTCGTCGTCATCAATGAACTCCAGCGCTTGCTCAAGGCTCATTTTAATTGGCGGAACCAGAATCACCGCTTCATCCGTACCAGACGCACGCATGTTGGTCAGTTTCTTACCGGTCAGGCAGTTTACCGTCAGGTCGTTGGAGCGACTGTGAATACCAATAATCTGGCCTTCGTAAACTTCCGCGCCGTGACCCAGGAACAGCTTACCGCGATCCTGCAAACCGAACAGCGCAAACGCCACCGCTTTACCCTGACCGTTGGAGATCAGTACGCCGTTCTGACGCTGGCCCACTTCACCCGGACGAATATCGTCGTAATGGCTGAAGGTGGAGTACAGCAGACCCGTACCGGAAGTCATGGTCATGAATTCTGAACGGAAACCAATCAGCCCACGGCTTGGGATCACGTAGTCGAGACGTACGCGGCCTTTACCGTCCGGATTCATGTTTTTCAGGTCGCCTTTACGCTCGCCCAGCGCCTGCATGACAGACCCCTGGTGCTGCTCTTCGACGTCCAGCGTCACGTTTTCGTACGGCTCTTGTTTACGACCGTCGATTTCACGGAAGATAACTTTCGGACGGGAAACCGCCAGTTCGAAACCTTCACGACGCATATTTTCAATCAGCACGGACAGGTGCAGTTCGCCACGACCGGATACACGGAACGCATCCGCATCTTCGGTTTCTTCAACGCGCAGCGCCACGTTATGCACCAGCTCTTTGTTCAGACGGTCAAGAATCTGACGAGAAGTCACAAACTTACCTTCTTTACCGCAGAACGGCGAGGTGTTAACGCAGAAGAACATAGACACGGTCGGCTCATCAACGGACAGCGCCGGCAGCGCTTCAACGTTCTGCGGGTCGCAGATGGTGTCGGAGATGTTCAACTCGCCCAGACCGGTGATCGCAATGATATCGCCCGCTTCGGCGATATCGCTGTCGATACGCTCCAGACCCAGATGCGTCAGCACTTTACCTACTTTCGCGTTACGGGTTTTCCCTTCACTATCGATGATAGTGACCTGCTGGTTCGGCTTCACTTTGCCGCGTTTGATACGGCCGATGCCGATAACGCCAACGTAGTTGTTGTAGTCCAGCTGGGAGATCTGCATCTGCAACGGACCATCGAGGTCAACGTCCGGCGCCGGAACATGATCAATGATCGCCTGATACAGCGGGGTCATGTCTTCCGCCATATCTTCGTGGTCCAGACCCGCGATACCGTTCAGCGCCGAAGCGTAGATGATCGGGAAGTCCAGCTGTTCGTCGGTCGCGTCGAGGTTAACAAACAGGTCGAATACCTGGTCAACAACCCAGTCAGGGCGCGCGCCAGGACGGTCAACTTTGTTGATAACCACAATAGGTTTCAGGCCATGAGCAAAGGCTTTTTTGGTCACGAAGCGCGTTTGCGGCATCGGGCCGTCAAATGCGTCAACCACCAGCAGCACAGAGTCAACCATGGACATGACGCGCTCTACTTCACCACCGAAGTCAGCGTGCCCGGGAGTATCAACGATGTTGATACGGTAATCATTCCATTTAATAGCGGTGTTTTTAGCGAGGATAGTAATACCACGCTCTTTCTCCAAATCGTTGGAGTCCATCACTCGCTCTTGAGTTTCGGCACGCGCGTCGAACGTACCGGATTGCTGGAGCAGCTTATCAACCAGGGTAGTTTTACCATGGTCAACGTGCGCGATGATGGCGATGTTACGCAAATTTTCGATCACAACTTTGCCTCAGGCATTAGAAATAGCGCGTTATTGTACACGGATTAATCGCACTACAAAACAGGATCACAAACATCCTCCGCAAACAAGTATTGCAGAGTCTCTTTGTGATCGCTTTCACGGAGCGTTAAAAGGGTGGCTTGCGTTCTATTGCACCAATGTGGTGCTCAATGTTCACATTAAAGCACTATTTTGGTGCAACATAGTCACCGTGGTGCAGCCCTTTTGCACGATGGTACGCATGATAACGCCTTTTGGGGGCAATGTGAAAGTTGGCACAGATTTCGCTTTATATTTTTACGGCGACACGGCCAGCAGAATTGAAGATCTCGTTACCACGACGACCGACCATGACCAATCCGGGAGAGTACAAGTATGTCCGCTGAACACGTTTTGACGATGCTGAACGAGCACGAAGTGAAGTTTGTCGATCTGCGCTTCACCGATACCAAAGGCAAAGAACAGCACGTCACGATTCCTGCTCATCAGGTAAATGCCGAATTCTTTGAAGAAGGCAAAATGTTTGACGGCTCCTCTATCGGCGGCTGGAAAGGCATTAACGAATCCGACATGGTGCTGATGCCAGACGCATCCACCGCAGTGATTGACCCGTTCTTCGCGGACTCTACCCTGATTATCCGTTGCGACATCCTGGAGCCTGGCACTCTGCAAGGTTATGACCGTGACCCACGTTCCATCGCAAAACGTGCGGAAGACTACCTGCGCGCGACCGGTATCGCCGATACCGTCCTGTTTGGGCCGGAACCTGAGTTCTTCCTGTTCGACGACATCCGCTTCGGCGCATCTATCTCCGGCTCACATGTGGCGATTGACGATATTGAAGGCGCCTGGAACTCCTCTACCAAGTACGAAGGCGGCAACAAAGGCCATCGTCCGGGCGTGAAAGGCGGTTATTTCCCGGTTCCGCCAGTTGACTCCGCGCAGGATATCCGTTCTGAAATGTGTCTGGTCATGGAGCAGATGGGCCTGGTCGTTGAAGCGCACCACCACGAAGTAGCGACCGCAGGTCAGAACGAAGTGGCGACCCGCTTTAACACCATGACCAAAAAAGCCGACGAAATTCAGATTTACAAATATGTCGTGCATAACGTGGCTCACCGCTTCGGTAAGACCGCGACCTTTATGCCAAAACCGATGTTCGGCGATAACGGTTCCGGTATGCACTGCCACATGTCTCTGGCGAAGAACGGCACCAACCTGTTCTCTGGCGACAAATATGCCGGCCTGTCTGAACAAGCGCTGTACTACATCGGCGGCGTCATCAAACACGCCAAAGCCATCAACGCCCTGGCGAACCCGACCACCAACTCCTACAAGCGTCTGGTCCCGGGTTACGAAGCGCCGGTGATGCTGGCCTACTCCGCCCGTAACCGTTCCGCCTCCATCCGTATTCCGGTGGTGGCGTCTCCGAAAGCGCGCCGTATCGAAGTTCGCTTCCCGGACCCGGCGGCTAACCCGTATCTGTGCTTTGCCGCCCTGCTGATGGCCGGTCTGGACGGGATTAAGAATAAGATTCACCCGGGCGAAGCCATGGACAAAAACCTGTATGACCTGCCGCCGGAAGAAGCGAAAGAGATCCCACAGGTAGCGGGTTCTCTGGAAGAAGCGCTGAACGCGCTGGACCTGGACCGCGAGTTCCTGAAAGCAGGCGGCGTGTTCACGGATGAAGCGATCGATGCGTATATTGCGCTGCGTCGCGAAGAAGATGACCGCGTGCGTATGACCCCGCACCCGGTAGAGTTTGAGCTGTACTACAGCGTTTAATCGTATATTAAAAATCCGACGAATTTCGCGTTGCTGCAAGGCGGCAACTGAGCACATGCCCAGGAGCATAGATAGCGATGTGACTGGGGTAAGCGAAAGCAGCCAACACAACAGCAGCGTGAAAGGCGTCAGGAGTTTTTGAGTTGCCGTGGAAACTTTCAGCCCATCCCTGGATGGGCTTTTTTCTCCACCAACAATCTGATCTCACGCGCTTTTTAGTGGTAAAAAGCTATAATGCACTAAAATGGTGCAACCTTTTCCAGGAGACTGCTGAATGGCAAGCGGCATACAGCCCGATGCTGGGCAGATCCTCAATTCGTTAATCAACAGCGTGCTAGTGGTCGACGACGCGCTGGCAATCCATTACGCCAATCCTGCCGCGCAGCAGTTGCTCGCGCAAAGCTCACGCAAACTGTTCGGGACGCCGTTACCTGAACTGTTGAGCTATTTTTCGTTAAACATTGACCTGATGCGCGAAAGTTTAGCGGCAGGACAAGGCTTTACCGATAACGAAGTGACGCTGGTGATTGATAGTCGCTCGCATATTCTCTCTTTGACCGCCCAACGTCTGCCCGACGATTTTATACTGCTCGAAATGGCGCCGATGGATAACCAGCGTCGTCTGAGTCAGGAGCAGTTGCAGCACGCGCAGCAAATCGCCGCCCGCGATCTGGTGCGCGGTCTGGCGCACGAAATCAAAAATCCGCTCGGCGGCCTGCGCGGCGCGGCGCAGCTACTCAGCAAGGCGCTGCCCGACCCAGCGCTAACGGAATATACCAAAGTCATCATTGAACAGGCCGACAGGCTACGCAACCTTGTCGATCGTTTGCTGGGGCCGCAGCACCCGGGAATGCACATTACCGAGAGCATACATAAAGTCGCGGAGCGCGTGGTGGCGCTGGTATCGATGGAACTGCCGGATAATGTCCGGCTTATCCGCGATTATGACCCCAGTCTGCCAGAACTGCCGCACGACCCGGAACAAATTGAGCAAGTACTGCTGAATATTGTCCGCAATGCCTTGCAGGCGCTGGGGCCGGAAGGCGGCGAAATTACGCTGCGTACGCGTACCGCCTTCCAGTTAACGCTGCATGGCGAACGCTATCGCCTGGCGGCGCGTATAGACGTTGAAGACAATGGGCCGGGCATTCCTCCCCATTTACAGGATACGCTGTTCTACCCGATGGTCAGCGGTCGCGAAGGCGGCACCGGGCTTGGGTTATCTATCGCCCGCAATCTTATCGATCAACACGCCGGCAAAATTGAATTTACCAGTTGGCCGGGGCATACCGAGTTTTCGGTTTACCTGCCGATTCGGAAATAGAGGTGTTTATGCAACGAGGAATAGTCTGGGTCGTCGATGATGATAGTTCCATCCGTTGGGTGCTTGAGCGTGCTCTCGCCGGGGCAGGGTTGACCTGTACCACCTTTGAGAATGGTAATGAAGTACTGGCTGCGCTGGCCAGTAAAACGCCGGACGTCTTGCTGTCGGATATCCGAATGCCGGGAATGGACGGGCTGGCGCTATTAAAGCAGATTAAACAGCGTCACCCGATGCTTCCGGTCATCATTATGACCGCGCATTCCGATTTAGATGCCGCCGTGAGCGCCTATCAGCAGGGGGCGTTTGATTATCTGCCTAAACCGTTTGATATTGATGAAGCCGTCGCTCTGGTCGAGCGCGCGATTAGCCACTATCAGGAGCAGCAGCAGCCGCGTAATATCGAGGTTAACGGCCCGACAACAGACATGATAGGCGAAGCGCCCGCCATGCAGGATGTGTTTCGCATTATTGGTCGGCTGTCGCGTTCTTCGATTAGCGTGCTGATTAACGGCGAATCAGGAACCGGTAAAGAACTGGTCGCCCATGCGCTACATCGCCATAGCCCACGCGCCAAAGCGCCGTTTATCGCGCTCAATATGGCGGCCATCCCGAAAGATTTGATTGAATCCGAACTGTTTGGCCATGAGAAAGGCGCTTTTACCGGGGCGAATACCATCCGGCAGGGCCGTTTCGAGCAGGCTGACGGCGGCACGCTGTTTCTGGACGAAATTGGCGATATGCCGCTGGATGTCCAGACTCGTCTGTTACGCGTGCTGGCTGACGGACAGTTCTACCGTGTGGGCGGGTACGCGCCGGTAAAAGTGGATGTGCGCATTATCGCCGCCACCCACCAGAACCTCGAACGACGCGTTCAGGAAGGGAAATTCCGCGAAGACCTGTTCCACCGCCTGAACGTGATTCGTATCCATCTTCCGCCGTTGCGTGAACGCCGTGAGGATATTCCGCGCCTGGCGCGCCATTTTTTGCAGGTCGCCGCCCGTGAATTAGGCGTGGAAGCCAAATTATTACATCCAGAAACCGAAACGGCGTTAACACGCCTGGCATGGCCTGGTAACGTGCGTCAGTTAGAAAATACCTGCCGCTGGCTCACCGTCATGGCCGCCGGACAGGAGGTATTGATCCAGGATTTACCAGGCGAACTGTTTGAAGCCTCGGCGCCGGATAGCCCGTCTCACCTGCCGCCGGATAGCTGGGCTACATTACTGGCGCAATGGGCGGACCGCGCCTTGCGATCCGGTCATCAAAACCTGCTTTCTGAAGCGCAGCCAGAACTGGAAAGAACGCTACTGACCACGGCGTTACGCCATACGCAGGGTCATAAACAGGAAGCCGCCAGGCTGCTCGGTTGGGGGCGAAACACCCTAACGCGGAAGTTGAAAGAGCTGGGAATGGAGTAAACATTACCCGCGAGTGTAAAGATTAATAATTGAGCGCAAAACGCTGCTATTTTGCGCTTTACTGTTCCGATGAGTTCAGTATGATCATGCCCGGCAAACGGGGGGATTCATTATGTTAGAATCTATTATTAATCTGGTATCGAGTGGAGCGGTCGACAGCCACACGCCACAAACTGCGCTAGCCGCCGTGTTGTGTGCCGCGCTGGTGGGACTGTTCAGCTGACAATGTGCCGGATGGCGCTAATGCTTATCCGGCCTACAGGTTGTCGCAACGTGTAGGCCCGGTAAGCGCAGCGCCACCGGGCAACCCGGCTAAATGACGCGCGAGAACTGCTGCATCCGCGCTTTCTGGCGCAGATACGCGTCAAAGCACATGCAGATATTGCGGATCAGCAAACGACCTTTCGCCGTCACCTGAATTCCCTTCTCGCTAATATCCACCAGCCCATCTTTCGCCAGCGGCGACAGTAACTGCAAATCTTCGGCAAAATACTCAGCGAAATGCAAACCCCACTGCTGTTCGACAGCGTTAAAATCCAGGCGGAAGTTACAAATCAGCGCCTTGATAACATCGCGACGAATGCAATCATCACGGGTCAGCGTAATACCACGCCATAGCGCATTGCCCCGCTCATCCACTTGCTGGTAATAACGCTTCAGCTCTTTCTGGTTCTGCATGTAGCCATCGCCAATCATGCTGATAGCAGAAACCCCCATCCCCAGCAGATCGGTATCGCCCTGGGTCGTATAGCCCTGAAAATTACGGTGCAGCACGCCTTCGCGCTGCGCGACGGCCAGTTCGTCGTCCGGACGGGCAAAATGGTCCATCCCGATAAACTGATAACCAGCCTGAGTAAGCGATACGATCGTCTCCTGCAAAATATCCAGTTTCTGCTGCGCGCTGGGTAAATCGGCATCTTTAATTTTACGCTGGGCGGCAAAAAGCGTTGGCAGATGCGCATAGTTAAAGACGCTCAAACGATCGGGGTTCAGTTCCGTCACACGCTTCAGCGTGAAAGCGAAGCTTTCCGGCGTCTGTTTCGGTAGACCGTAGATCAAATCGATATTGGTCGAGGTAAAGCCGATATCGCGGGCGTGATTAAGCAGCGCAAAGATGAATTCTGCATCCTGCTCGCGGTTAACCAGGCGCTGCACCTCTTTATTAAAGTCCTGCACGCCCATACTCAGGCGGTTAAAACCTTCCGCACGTAAATGATCGAGCACATCCAGCTCAATTTCACGGGGATCGACTTCGATCGAGATTTCCGCGTCGGTATTAAAGTGGAAATTTTCACGCAACAGCGTCATTAAGCGGCTGATTTGCGCTTTATTCAGGTAAGTAGGCGTACCGCCGCCCCAGTGAAGCTGGCTGACATGACGGTCTGCAAACAGCGGCGCGCGATGGCGAATTTCCTGCTCAAGCGCGTCAAGATACTGGTCAGCTTTATGCTGTTGGCGGGTGACAATCTTGTTGCAGCCGCAGAAATAACACAACTTGTGACAAAACGGGATATGCACATACAGCGAGAGCGGACGTTCAGGATAACGCGCCACAGCCTGCAAGAATGCGGCGTCCTCGAAGTCTTCAGAAAACTCCAGCGCGGTTGGGTACGAGGTATATCGTGGCCCGGAATAGTTATATTTCTGGATCAGGGCCAGATCCCAGTCTATTTGCTGTTCAGACATGCTCACTCCTTCCGATGGCGTCTCTGGCGGGTACGGCGTACCGGCTTCACGCCATGACGGGCGGCAAGCCGGCTGCGCAGCCATTTCTGTCGCCGCGACAATCGCTGTAGTTTAACGAATAACCACACCAGATAACATATAACCGGAAGGGTTATAAGCAGGACGGGCAAGCCCACGGTGTAAACCCGTTAGTTGCCGCCTCTTAGCAGGCGCATCATATCTTCCTGCTTCTCGTCCTCTTCGTCGTCTTCTTCGTCGTCATCGTAAGACAGACCAAGCTTCTGCATCAGTTCATCAATACGATCCAGTTTGGCATCTACCCAGGCTTGATCTTCCGCACTCAGGGTTTCGCCCGCTTCCAGACGTTCTAACAGCGCATCCAGGCGCTCATCCGTTTCCAGTAAATCCAACTCCGCCTGCGGTGAAAGCATAGGTTTCTCACTTTTCGGTTTATGCTGTTGGGTCACTTTTTCAGTCACGCCCAATGGAACAGGTGTTTTACTGCCAATACGTGGATCTTTTTGTTGATTCTGATTGCCGCCGCCCGAAGCGGAATTGCCGCCCGCCGCGCGACTTCCCGGCGCATGACCGCGATGTTTTTTCAGGCGTTTACGGTCGCGCGCCTCCTGGTTTAACTCTTCACGCGTTTTACGACGCTGTTTGCCAAAGGCTTTACTGCGCGGTGCAGAGGTTGGTTTTTTCATGATGTCAGATCTTTAAGCCGTTTTATTCAGTATAGAATTGAGGCGGAATCTAGCAGAAAGCAAGCAAAGAAAAAAGGCGACAGAGTAATCTGCCGCCTTTTTTCTTGACTCTGACCCGTCCTGAATAGCGTTGACACGTTCCAGACTTAAATCCGGAGAACGTGATGATGACTGAGTTCAAACGCACCCAACGCGATTATCCTCTATCCT